>JAWBON010000010.1:0-28532 GCA_038826135.1 Candidatus Odinarchaeota archaeon
AAAATTTAAAAAGCTTTATTTAATTTTTTAAACTTTTTTAATCCTTCAATTTTGAAAATAAATTATTATAATAGATTTTTTAAACACGTATGTTGATTAATCGAACATAATAAATGTTAATGATTAGTTTAAAACGCGACATTTTTTAAAACGCCGGGTTTACAATAACATCATACTGGTCAATTTTTTTCAAAGAAGATAAATTTTAAGCTAAACTGGTTTACCGCACGTAAAAAAATTAGATAAAGTGCAATGCATTTTTAAATAGAACGCTTACTAACGATTAGCGACCGCTATGAATAAAATAAAAAAGATATTAGTGGTTTTAATTATAGTGAATCTAATTTTATTCGGTCACAGAATTTTAGGAAATTCAAGTGAAAGAGATGGTACAGGTGATAATATTCTTATCCTGTACTATCAGAATAACAGTCAAACAACAGGTTCTTGGTGCAGTTTTTTAAACCGTTATGGATATAATGTGTCAACCCTACCAGTACAGATTATATTAAGTAATCCAAATTTACTGAAAAACTTTGATTTAATAATACTTGATAACAGCACTAACAATATAAACGGTGATCTTCTAACAGCGGATGAGTATAGATTAATAGCGGATCAGGGAGTCCCGATTATACTTAATGGGTTCGCTGGTTGGCTGATCCTTAAGCTTAGCGAATTCAATTTAATGAAATTATATGATAAAACATCTATTCTAAAAGTCAATTTAGAGGATTATAAGCTAAACATTTTTCACACGCCTTACGAAATAGAGTTTATTAATCAAAGCTCATTTCTAGCGGTTAAAATAACCGAATACTATTATAATTCAACTATTTTCCTCCCAGCGGAAATAAACATGTTGGAGACATATTTTTACAGGTACTATGATTGCGCGATCGGTAAATATAGCGGCTACGCTAATAATCCGAATATATTTTTCAGCTTTATCTAT
The DNA here is from genome assembly GCA_038826135.1 of Candidatus Odinarchaeota archaeon. Lineage (GTDB taxonomy): Archaea > Asgardarchaeota > Odinarchaeia > Odinarchaeales > Odinarchaeaceae > Odinarchaeum. The sequence continues at coordinate 956 of JAWBON010000010.1, forward strand.
ACTCCTACAATCCTCTCAGATAACGGTGAAAAAATATATATTAACCTAGTCGAATGCGCTTTAGACCGTTCACTAGAAAGAGAGAAAACTTTGTTAACAGTAAAATCCCCTCAAAAAGTGCATGTGAATGAAACCATCTCGGTGGAAGCTAAATTATTAGACTGTTTTCTAACCCCTCTTATCGGTAGACGTGTGGACCTTTTAATTAACGGGTATTTATATGCTAGTAATATAACTGATTTCAATGGTTCAACGATTTTTCCAATAATATTTTCAAAAGCCGGCTCCTATGAGGTAACTGTCACATACAACGGGGATGTGGAATACAGTAACTGCTCCGCCAAACAGATAATATTAGTTGAACGCACTTATACAAAAATCTTGTTAAGCTTTAAAAAAGATGTTGCGGATGAAGCGTTCACGGTTACTTTACAATTATTAGATGAACACGGACAGCCGCTTAGCAATCAAAGCATACTTATTTTAGTGAACGGGGTTAGAATACAGGAACTTATAACAGACAGGGAGGGTAGAATTATCTACAGGATAAGTTTCGGAGAAAACCTGAAAAAAGTAAGTGTTGAATTCAAATACGAGGGAAACGAAATTTATGATGCTTCTTCTAGGATATGGGAGCTACCGTTAGAAAATAATATTATGCTAGACTTAGCTGTGCCGATGGGATTGACAGCTATAGCTGGATGCGCTGGTCTGCTAATTATATTCCTAAAAAGGTCAAACGGGTTTAACAGTTTTTAATCCGAGATTTAAGTTTTTTTTAATTAATAACACTAAAATTTATCAACAAGTAATTTGAATAATAAAAGTAAATATTATCAGCAATAAGGAAGAGGCAGATGATTGCTGAAAAAAATCTTACATGTTGATCTGAGTAAAAGAGAGTATAATACATTAAATTTAGACAGTAAAGTGCTATTCGAATATCTAGGCGGCTTAGGGCTAGGAGTGTACTACCTTTATAGGAACGTAACCCCGGCGATAAATCCGTTCAGTCCACTAGCATCGTTAATACTGCTATGCGGGCCTTTAAGCAGCCAGTCTATATCTTGGAGAAGATACGGGTTATTTTTCAAATCACCTTTAACAGGTATAATAGGGGAAAGCTACTCTTACGGATTGATTTCAGAGACTCTAAGCGCCTTAGGATATATGGGTTTAATAGTTAAAGGATACGCGGAGAAGCCAACATGGCTGCTAATAAGCGAGAATGGTGTTAACTTTAATGACGCTTCCGGTTTATGGGGTGTTGACGCCCCGTCTACATGTAAAGAAATAAGTAAACAGGTGAAATCTAGAAATCTAGGCGTATTATCGATAGGCCCTGCCGGTGAAAACCTTGTAAGATACGCTTCTATTATTGTAGACGGTAAGTATATGGCTCCACGTTGCGGTGGTGGAGCGGTTATGGGCTCTAAGAACCTGAAGTCTATAGCAATAGACGCTCCTGTAATTGAAAGAGAGGAGAACAGTGAGATGGAGAAAATAGAGGAGCAGATTACAGAGAGTATTAAAACCGCGCAGATGAGAAAGGATCAGTTCGCTTTAACAGGGGATTTAGCGCTAGTTGATATAGCTAATCAAATAGGCGTGTTCCCGACAAAGTATTGGAGATACAGTTACTCAGAAGAATATTTAAAATTCAACGCCTCTAAAATAGCATCCACTATACTAGAAGAAAGAGAGGGCTGCGGCAACTGCCCTATTAAATGCAGATATATATGCAGAGATCCGGGTGGTAAAGCAGGTGATAAATATCATCTTACATATGAGACGGTTAATGCATTCGGAGGCTTGTGCGGATTAGATGATTCTGAAAGAATAGCTAAAATGAATGGCTTATGCTTCAGACTCGGCGTGGACCCGGCTTCGCTGAGTAATATGATCGGGTTCGCTATCGAATTAGTAAGTAAAAATAAGCTTAAACCAGTTGATAAACTAGAATACGGGGAGTTAGAGGACCTGATGAGATTAACTGAACAAATATGTTACAGAGACCAGTTCGGATTCTATTTCTCAGACGGGTTGAGAATAGCGGCTAAGAAAATAAATTACAATGACACTCTTATAGAGGTGAAAGGGTTGGAGCCGATAGGTTTAGACCCCCGCGGCTTAGTAATGCAACCTTTAATAATAGGTGTAAGCCCTTCCGGCGGCAACTATGGTAGTACAAGCATATTCATAGAAGAATTATTAAATAATCAGGGAAAACGCGAGAGAACACCTAAAATAAGTGATATAATCGCGCTGGTTGATAAAATATGCTTAGTCAACAGTTTAATGGTGTGCGATATACTATCCACTTATATAAATCTACAACAGCTATCTGAAATATTATCTATATCATTAAATATACACTACGGGGAGGATACCTTGAAAAAAGTGTGTGAAAAAATTATAAACGTCTCCCGGCATTTTCTGCTCAGAGAAGGGTTGAGATCATCAGACGACCTGCTTCCGGAACTATTCTATGAGCAACCGATAGTTATAGGGGCTTCAAAAGGCAAAGTAATGGATTTCGACATCTATAAGAAAAATCTTGAAGAATATTATTTTAGAAGAGGATTCAGTAAAGAAGGGGTCCCCCATAAAAAATCAGAGTTAGATGATGAGGGGGTTACATATTATTTTTAAAAAATGTCGCGTATTCAACTAGTTTTTTCACATTATTTTTAATAATATCTTGAAACACTCCGATAAAACATCTTTTCAGAAGCCGCGTTGAGCGTTTGATACTTCAAAAACAGGTTTAAATAATTTCAGCTAACTTCACACTTCAAGGTGGCATCCATGAGTAAACTATTTAAAATACTAGTGAAACTGGGAATTAAAAAATTTTATACTCCACTTGAAAAAGCTGTTGAGAACCCGTATGAATCACAGGAGAGAGTGCTTCTCAAAATTATTAATAATAATAAATACACTTTTTTCGGTAAAAAATATGGTTTCAGTTCAATCCACTCAATCAAAGAATATCAGCAGAAGGTCCCCGTATTAAAATACGCTGATTATAAGCCGATGATAAAGCGTATAATCCAAGGTGAGGAGAATATTTTAACCCCTTATAAGATAGTGCATCTGGCACAAACCTCGGGGACCACGGGGACACCTAAAATACTTCCGTTATCAAAACAGTCTATAAAAGAATTCGGTAATATGTCAGCTAGAATATTCGCCTCATATATAAATGAGAATTCTGAAAACAATAGAATATTGGATGGAAAATTTCTTTTATTTATGGCTCCTGCATTCGACCACTACATAAATAATTTACCTGTAGGGTATATTTCAGGTATAAACGCGGTAAACCAGAGTAAAATATTTCAAAAAAGAATTATACCCCCATTATCAATAATTAACGAGAGAGATTGGAGTGTGAAATTTTATAAGACAGCTCAATTAGCTGTTAAAAATAATATCACACTTGCCGGTGGAGTGACGCCGTTATTATTATCACTATTCCGGAAAATATTAGAAGACCATGGTAATCCGCTGCCTTACGATTACGTGAAAAATTTAAGCAATGATAATTTCGGGGACTGTTTATCTAAGCTCTGGCCTAATTTTAAAGTATTATTACACAGTGGTGTTAATGTTAAACCCTACATGGGGTGGATGCGCGAAATATTTAATGAACAGGTTGATTTTAGAGATTGCTACGGTGCAACTGAAGGTGTGTTCGCATTTCAAACAAGTGAAAGAGAGGGGATGACACTTAACTTAGACACGTATTTTTACGAGTTCATACCGGAATATGAAATTAAAAATGAGAACCCTGAAAGATATCTTGCAGATGAAATTAAAAAAGGTGAAAAATATACTATGATAGTCACAACCTCGAATGGTTTGTACTCTTATTTAATATCAGATATGGTTGAGGTGGCTAGCACCGATCCTGTTACTATAAAGGTTACAGGAAGACTGGGGGGTGAAATCAACTTAGCGGGTGAGAAAATGAGCGAACAGTGTATTTCGGAAGCCTTATACGAGACCAGTTTATTCTGCAAGCTTCAAATAAATGATTTTTCAATAATACCTGTCTACGATAATAAACCCAGATACAGATTCCTCATAGAGTTTAAGAATCAGCCGCAGGACCCTGTAACATTTCTTAAAACCCTTGATAAAGCATTAAGCTATCATAATGGAATCTACGATCAATGTAGGCGGATGAGTTTAATAGCAAATCCTGAGATGGTGATTCTACCAGCAGGTACATATGAAAAATACAAGGAGAAGCAGGCTGCTATAGGCTCCCCTATAGGGCAGATGAAAATCCCGCGGGTGGCGTCAAATAGTTTAATAGAGGAGACTGTTAACTTAAATAATAAAATAGATGTGTTATCATATTAACAGATATGAATTTATTTAGTCTCAGAATTTTAAGTCCTCAGTTATTTTTCAAAAAACGTAGTATATAGTATATTTTACGTGGTTTATTGTTTGAGGAGTTTGCTCTTCAAGTAACATTGATTAACCTGACCGTGGCAGATAACTAGTTTGAAAAAGACAGTTTGTTTTTCAGAAGAACCGGGTCCCCCAACACTTATTATTAAAAGATATGTTTTAAATTAATTAAAATATTAACTTATTATTAATATAGGTTTAGCTATAAATATTCAGATAGAGGATTTTAAATGAAACTATATGATTTATATATTATTTACAGGGATGGAAGAAATATTTTTCATAAAAGTTTCTGTGAGACAGCGCTGGATGAGTCGATTATAAGCGGATTCTTAAGCGCGCTCACAGAGTTTTCAAGAGAGGTTCTCCCCTCAGAGGGTTTGCTTAAAGTGATTGAAAAAGGCAGTATAAAGGTTATTTTCAGCCATGGGAGAAACCTTCACATGGCACTTATTAGTGATGCTGTTGATAGGAAGGAAATATTATATTTGAATAACCGGTTAATAGAGTTAACTGATAGGCTTGAAGCTCAATATAAAAGTTTATTAGATGATTGGAGTGGGGATCTATCAGAGTTTAAAGGTTTAGACGAGATTGTATCCGACTCTTTCCGTGATATTGTGAGATTAAGCCAACCACCAAATATAAAAGAACTTGCGGATAAGAGAAAAATGTATTTTTACACTGTTGACGAGGATGGGACTAACATATTCAATGCTTTCTATAAGGGTTCATGGAGTTTTACAGAATTTCTGAAAAAGTTTTCTATTCCAGATATATTAGTAACCCAGCTTCTTAGCCGGTTAAAATCAACATACTTAACCTTAGACGAGATTAAAACTGAATTAAGCGTCGACGAGGATACTCTTCTTAAGCTTTTAAGGAATCTTACTTTAAGGGGGATAATAAGTGTCTGCACATAGCCAGCTGCCGATGGATATTAATATATCTAAAGTTGCTAGAGGACTCACCTCGTATATTAAAAGACTCTTGATTCAAACAGCGTTGGCGGAAGGCTTCCCTGATATTTTAAATGATTATAAGAGTATTCTAGATCTCGCTAATTACACTGACACAAAGGATTTGAAGATGCTTAGGGAGCTTGTAGTTTCACTTGTAAAGCTTGGTATAATAGATCAGAAAGGGGATTTATTTAAATGGATAGGCGGCGAGATCCGGGTGACAGAGGATGAAGAATATGTTAAGCCGCTGGCTGAGCCTTGGATTACAATGTTGCAGACTTATATGAAGAAGTTCCCTGATCTGCTTAAAGGTAGAAGCCGCCTATCACTTAAAGAACCGGGTATATGGGACAGCGTCTACTCAACTCCGATATACCAGTTTATATGGTTGAACACGATTAAACAATTAAATATCACTAATGATTCGGTGATACTAGATTTAGGGTGTAAAACCGGTTGGAATACGATAAATATACTTAATAATTATGACCCTAAAAATGTGGTTGCGGTAGATGTTAACCAGGATTTTTTAAATGTAGCTGATGAAAACATATGTAATTTCGCATTTGAGAAAAGGTTTAAGGTTACACTAATAAGACATGATTTTACTAATGAAATAGATTTAACAGGATGCTTAGGGGATGAGAAGCCGGATAAGGTGATTGTATCCTACTTGTTCCACTGGTATCCTGAAACAGATTACTTGAATATTTTAAGTAATATAAGAAAGGTTTTAGCTGAAGACGCGGAGATAGTGTTCATCCAGCCCCATATAGTTTACAGGAACCAGTCGATATTCTTTCAGCTCCCCTTATATGTGGAGGATGGTTTTAAAGGATACCCGCTGTTAGAGACTTTAGCGAACACTATTATCGCGTCAGGTTTCTCTATGCCTAAAAGAGAATACAATATTTGCCTTTACTCTAAGATGGGGGGCGAACAAACTAAACCGCTAAGGATTTCAGCGGATCCACCTAAGTATTGTAAGATTTGCGGGGGAGAGCTTCAGGAGAATGCTTTCTTCTGCGCTTATTGCAGGAATACAGTTGATTTTAATGTTAATCTTCCCTTACTATGATTTAAGCAAAGACTCTTTAATCTTAATTGCCAGCTTATAGCTGACGCCTAATTTTTTAACCAAATTATCCGGTGACTCGCTTCGGAGGATTTCAAGATCAGGATAGTTTAAGCGAATACGCTTTTTAAGCTGTTCACCTATACCAGTAATATTGTCAAGCACTGATTCGAAAAATTGTTTAGCTCTGAGCTTCCTATGATAGTTGACAGCGAACCTGTGAGCTTCATCGCGGATATATTGAAGTATTTTTTTAAAACCAGAATCGTCTGGGAAGATGAGGGGTTCTTTAGAGAAAGCAGTGTAAACTTCTTCTCTCTCTTTAGCTAATCCAATTACAGGGATATTTAATCCAAGGTTTTTTAAAACCTCTAAAGCCGTATTTAACTGGCCTCTACCGCCGTCAACAACTATTAAAGCAGGTATTTTATCATTCTCTAAACCTATTTTTCTAAGTCTTCTGGTAAGAACCTCCCTTAACATATCATAGTCGTCTTGTGCTTCAACGGTTTTAATCTTGTACATTCTATAACTTTTCTTAAACGGGTACCCGTCTAAGAATACCACTTTAGAGCCTACAGGTTGCCTGCCTCTAATATTTGAGATGTCAAAAGCCTCTATTATTAGAGGGTGTTTGTTAAAATCATAGGCGGGGAACAGTGAAGACAACTCTCTGACGGTTTCTTCAAGCCGCTTTCTATCTGATAGCTCTTTTATAAGCCTCCTCTTAAATTCAGCTGCGGTCGCTTCTCTCAGTAAACTTAAATATTCTTTATCTAGCTGTGAAAGGCATTGTGTAACTGTAACCTGTCTGTTATTTAATCCAAGTAACTTGCCTAGAAGGGACAGTAGGTTGCCATCATCACTATCTATTATTATTTTACTAGGCGTCTCAGCTGTATTAAAATATAATCTTGTGATCAATGTTTCAAACACTTCACTATCCGTGTTAAATTCGTTAACTTTCACTTTATAGTATCGCTGGCTCGCTATCCCTTCACTGGTAACTGATAGCACCCCTACAAGGGCTTCATTATACTCTCTTACAAGTGTGATGAAGGCTATGCTCTCCCCACCGCCAAGCTTAACTTTTCTACTGTCAAGTATCTTATTCACAGCGAATAGGCGATCTCTCATTAAAGCAGCCTTCTCAAACTCTTGTCTAGAAGCAGCCTCTTCCATTTCACGCTTCAGATTCTCTATTAGAGTCTCCCCTCTACCTTTAAAGAATAATTTCATATATTCCAGCGACTTAGAGTATTCAGCTGGATCAACGTATTGGAAGCATGGGCCAGGGCATCTTCTTATACTGTATTGTAAGCACGGTCTTTTTCTACCAAGTTCGATTATCTTATTTTTACAGTTCGCAAGCGGGAAAAATGAGCGTAGATAGTTAAAGGTTCTTTTCAGATCTTCAACGTTCGCGAACGGGCCTATAAACTCAGCGTTCTGATCCTCTCCGACTTTAAGTTTTCTCACCATTAACATACGAGGATATTTCTCGGATACGGTGATCTTAACATAAGGATAGGATTTATCGTCTTTGAATGAAACGTTATATTTAGGGTCTAATTCACTTATCTTCCTCTGCTCTAAAATTAATGCCTCCACCTCGTTCGGAGTTAGAATAAAGTCTATTCTTTCAACCTCTGATATTAACTGTTTCTCCTTTCTGTCTTTGGAATTATAGTGCTGTAACACTCTTTTCCTTATACTTTTAGCTTTACCAGTATAGATGCACTCGCCTTGTTTATCGTAAAATATATAGATTCCTGTCTTATCAGGTAACTGTTGAATATCGTTTAATAAGTTTAAGACGCCCGTTTCAACACACCTCTTAAAAACAAGCCTGTATATGAATTCTTGTTTTCAGCCACCTGCTCCGGTGTGCCCTGCGCTATTACCAAACCACCGTTTTCACCACCCTCCGGGCCTAAGTCTATGACGTAATCAGCGCTTTTAATAACATCCAGGTTATGTTCTATGATTATAACTGTGTTACCAGAGTCTACAAGCCTGTTCAGAACATCAAGCAATTTCTGTATATCGGAGAAGTGTAAGCCTGTGGTGGGCTCGTCAAGTATGTAGAGGGTTCTACCGGTCTCCCTTTTACTAAGCTCCCTGCTCAGCTTTATTCTCTGCGCTTCGCCGCCTGAAAGAGTTGGAGCCTGCTGGCCTAGTTTAACATACCCGAGGCCAACATCTTGAACTGTTTTCAATATTCTTGTTATTTGAGGAATATTACTGAAAAACTCCATTGCTTGGTTAACACTCATGTTAAGAACATCGTGTATATTCTTATCCTTGTATCTTATTTGAAGCGTCTCGACATTGAATCGCTTGCCATCGCACACCTCGCATGGAACGTAAATGTCTGGTAAAAAGTGCATCTCTATTTTTTTAAGACCCTGCCCCTCGCAGTTTTCACATCTACCGCCTTTAAGATTGAAACTGAAGCGGCCGGGTTTATATCCCCTCTTCTTAGCATCCGGGGTTTGAGAGAACAGATATCTTATCGGAGTCCAGACGCCTGTGTAAGTAGCTAGATTAGATCTAGGAGTTCTGCCTATAGGTGATTGATCAATCATTATTACCTTATCTATTTTTTCTAATCCTTCGATACTATCGTGCTCGCCTGGAACGATTTTAGATTGGTGTAATCTCCTCATTAAACCTCTATATAAAACCTCATCTACAAGTGAGCTTTTCCCACTTCCAGAGACACCCGCCACCGCACAGAACACGCCTGTTGGAAAATCAACTGTTATATTTTTAAGATTATTGGCTCTAGCCCCTACGACTCTTATATATCCTTTAGGTTGTCTACGCTGTTCAGGTACCTGTATTTTCAATTCTCCGCGTAAATACTTAGCTGTTAAAGACTCTTTACTGTTCATGATTATTTCTTCAGGCGGTCCGCAAGCTACAACCAAGCCGCCTTGCTCTCCAGCCCCCGGGCCTATATCAATTAAATAGTCAGCGTTTCTCATAGTTTCCTCATCATGCTCCACTACTAGAACCGTGTTGCCGAGATCTCTTAGAATCTTCAATGTGTTTATAAGCCGTAGATTATCTCTCGGATGTAAACCTATACTAGGTTCATCTAAAATGTAGATGACGCCCATAAGCCCTGAGCCGAGTTGGGTTGCTAGTCTAATACGCTGAGCTTCTCCGCCTGCTAAAGTCCTGCTTGAACGGCTTAAGGTTAAATAGTCTAAACCGACATTAATCAAGAACTCCAGGCGCTTCTTAATCTCTTTCAATATCTTATCAGCTATCATTAATTCGAAATCTGATAATTTAAGATCGTTGATGAAATTGTAAAGCTGTTTTATCGACATATCTTCTAGTTCACTGATATTTTTCCCATGAACTTTCACAGCTAAACTCTCAGGCCTAAGTCTTTTACCATTACAGGATGGGCATGGAAGTTCAGCCATATACTGTTCTATTTCAATACGAGCAGCCAAGGATGGAGTCTGCCTGTATCTTCTTTCAAGATTAGGTATCACCCCTTCAAACTGTTTTCTAGTCTCCCAGTAATTACCGTTTCTTCCATTATAGGTGAATAATATAGGCTCCTCGCTACCGTACAGTATCAGATTCTGATATTTTTCATCAAGCTTGTTAAAAGGAGTATCTAGGCTGAAACCGTAGTGTTCAGCTAATGCGCGTAGCATGCTATAATAGTAGGTGTTAGTAAATCCGCTGCCGAACGGTTTAATAGCGCCTTCAGCTATTGAGAGAGATTTATCAGGGACAACCAGGTCAGGGTCGATTTTCAGCAGAACACCTAATCCCTCACAAGTAGGGCACGCTCCGTAAGGTGAATTGAATGAGAACATTCTTGGAGTGAGTTTTTCTAATGTAACACCGCAATATGAGCAGCCGAAACTCCTACTTAACAGTATACTCTTATCCTCATCCACAAGGTAAACTATAACTAAATCTTTAGAATAGTTTAAAGCGGTTTCAACAGAGTCGGCTACTCTACGCCTAGTTTCCGGTTTAGCATCCTCTATAATCAGCCGGTCAATTACTATTTCAATATTATGCGTCTTATATTTATCAAGTTCAATGCTTTCCCTATCTAAACTATAGAATTTGCCGTCAACTCTCACTCTTATGAAACCGTCTTTCATTAACTGGTTTAAAAGATTCTGGTATTGTCCTTTTCTACCTCTTATGATCGGTGATAAAATCATTAATTTTTTACCGGTATATTTTAAAACTTCCTCTATTATCTGATCGGTTGTTAAAACATTTATCTCCCTGCCACATATCCAGCAGTAAGGTCGCCCTATGTTTGCGAATAATAAGCGGAGATAGTCATGTATCTCTGTAACTGTTCCAACTGTTGAACGCGGATTTTTACTAACCGATTTCTGATCTATCGCTATCGTGGGGCTTAAACCTGTAATCTGATCCACATCAGGTTTATCCATCTGCTCTATGAACTGGCGTGCATACGAGGAGAGGGACTCTATGTATCTACGCTGGCCTTCTGCATATATGGTATCAAATGCTAGAGAGGATTTACCGCTACCGCTTACACCAGTTATAACCACTAATCTGTCGCGTGGTATTGTAACATCTATATTCTGAAGATTATTCACCCTTGCACCTTTAACGATAATGCTTTTATTCATATATTATCACTAACGATGATGGGCTACTAGATTCTTCTCCAATACTTTGATTTTATCCCTTATTTCAGCTGCTTTCTCAAATTCCAAGTTTTCAGCAAACTCATTCATCTTCATCTTTAAGCTTGTGACGTATAGATCAATGTCCGAGTCTGATAGTGCTAGAAGTTCTCTACGGGTTTCCTCGTCTAATACTTCAATGGTTTCCTGCATAGATGGTGCTATGTCACTTATCTTTTTAGTTATTGTGACCGGTATAATTCCGTGAAGCTGGTTGTATTCCAACTGAATCCTACGCCTTCGATTATTCTCTTCAATAGCTTTTCTCATAGAGTCCGTGATCTCATCAGCGTATAAGATGACGCGACCGTTAATATTCCTGGAAGCGCGTCCAATAATCTGGGTGAGGGAAGTATCTGAGCGTAGAAAACCCTCTTTATCAGCGTCTAGTATAGCTATAAGGGACACTTCAGGTAAATCCAGACCCTCTCTTAAAAGATTTATACCCACGACAACTTCGAATTTACCACTTCTAAGGTTTCTAAGTATTTTAACTCTTTCAATAGTATCCACTTCACTGTGAAGATACTCTGCTTTTATACCCGCTTCTATTAAGTATTCTGAGAGCTCTTCAGCCATTCTCTTAGTCAGGGTTGTTACAAGCGTTCTCTCATTATTCAAGCGATTCTTGTTTATCTCGCTTATTAAATCATCTATCTGGTTTCTCGTTTCTCGAACCTCTATAACAGGGTCTAGTAACCCGGTCGGTCTTATTATTAACTCTACTACCTGCTGCGCTTTCTTAAATTCGTATTCGCCTGGTGTAGCTGAAACGTAAACGACTTTCTTCAAGTATTCTTCAAACTCTTCGAATGTTATAGGCCGATTATCATAAGCGGAGGGTAATCTGAAACCGTAGTCGACTAGGTTCTTTTTACGCATATAATCGCCGTGGGCCATAGCGTGGATCTGTGGTATTGTGAGATGAGATTCATCTATGAAGATGAGAAATTCCCCGTTAAAGTGATCTAGTAGGCAATAGGGTTTCTGACCAGCAGTTCTCCCGTCGAAATGTCTTGAATAGTTTTCTATACCTGTGCAGAACCCCATTTGCTTAAGCATTTCCATATCGTGTCTGGTGCGTTTCTCAAGCCTCTCCGCGTATAGATGCTTACCCATAGAGTGCAGTTCTCTAAGTCTCTGATTTAACTCCTCTTCGATTGTTGTAAGAGCTCGCTCGATTTTACTTTTAGTTGTGATGAACCTGCTGCCGGAGAAGACTTCAACCGCGCTGGCTTCCTTTAATGTTTTATAATTATAAGGTTCTAGAATGAGAATTTTATCTATCATGTCTCCGAAGAACTCGAATCGGGCTATTTCATCACTATAAGAGAAATAGAGGTCAACTATGTCCCCTCTTACCCGGAATGTTCCCCTGTGAAAGTCGAAGTCATTTCTCTCATACTGTAGGTCAATAAGATCAGTGATGAAATTTTCCCGACTTATTTTCTGGTTTACCATGAATGTTTTACTTGTCACTCTGAAATCTTCTGGTGAACCGGCTGGATAAAGACAGGAAACTGTAGCCACCACAGCTACGTCACGCCTTGTCGCCAAGGATTTCATTGTTGAAATCCGGAATTTCTCTATCTCCTCGTTTATAGAGTAGTCTTTAGCGATGTAAGTGTCTGTTGAAGGGACGTATGCTTCAGGCTGATAATAATCATAGTAGCTGACATAGTATTCAACCGCGTTCTCTGATAAGAACGACCTAAGCTCGGCTGTAATCTGAGCTGCTAAAGTCTTATTAGGCTCTATTATAATTGTAGGAAGATTAAGTTCAGCTATCACATTAGCTATCACGAATGTTTTACCGGAGCCGGTTATCCCGTACAGTACTTGATGACTTAAACCTTTTCTGAGGCCGTCAACTAATTGTCGAATAGCTTTCGGCTGATCCCCTCTTGGAGTTAGATCGGATGTTAATTTGAAACTCATAAGCTATCCTTCGAATAATTTTATCTAGATAAATATTTTATTAAACTTCAGAGTTACAGACATTAACATGTGTATTTTAAAAATATGATATTTTTCCCTGGCAGCTTGCTCGCTATTAATTTATGAAATATAAGCGTTTTAATAAACGTTACGCAGCTTATTGAATAATGGTTTTATAGAATTAGAGCATATATTGAAGTGATAGCTAAGATTAGGAGGTTACGATAATAGAGACGAAGCGTAAAATTTTCGCTCTTATAAGAGATATAAACATGAAGTTAGCGGAAGAGTATCCTTTCGAGGGATTGGAGGGTTTTAAACAGCCGGAGCTGTCTAAGCAACTTACAGAGGTTTTAGAGAAAGCTTTAATCAGCCTTAATAATTTAACAAGCATATTAGAGAAGAGGCTTAAATTTCACAGTAACATGTGTGATATATATAATATGTTAAGTAGAGAAGAATCGGAAGTTGACTTTAAAAATCTCGGTTTACTTTACGAGGCGGCTACTGGGGAAGTTGAAAAATTGATGAATGAGATGAGTGAGGGGATTAAGAAGTTAGAGGAGGATTTACCTTTTCTAAAACGATTGATCAATACTATAGAGCTCACTGTCAGCAGAGTTAACTTGTATAAGAAAATCGTCGAGTACAATGAGGAGAAAGGTAAAAGCAAACTTTCCACACTGGCTAAACTATTAAAGAATAGTAAACTCGACGAGATAGATGAACTTGTAGAATACGTTTATGATAGAATCAGAAACGCAGATAAGCTTTAAATTAAATCAAGACCGCAATTCGGGCAGAAACGAGCCCCGTTCAATGTGATTTTAAAACCGCAGTGAGGGCAGAATATACCAGTTGAAGCGGCGGGCGGGTAGGGTTTGATGTCTAAGGGGATTCTTTCAAACTCCGCTTGACTTTTATTATTTAACGGTATGGTAAAACTAGGTTCAATTACAACCGGTGTGACTGTTTCAGACTCCTTTCTAGGTTTCTCTCTTACAGGTCGACCTAGCTCCACGTTTGTCTTTTCTAAAAGCTCGTCCTCTTTTTTAGAAAGCTTACGCCAGTCACTTAAACTATAGGTTTTTTTAAGAACCTGGTATTTAGGGATAGGCCCGGTAAGTTCGATAACAGACTTGTCGCGAAGCTTAAGGATCAGCTTATTCTTCTCTTTATAAATGTATTCTTTAACTTTGTAATGCGGGATCAGATATATTCTATCATCATTATTTTTATAGTATAATCTATAGTTTGTTAAAATAAAATTATCCCAGTAAACTACTACTTTTTCATTTAACAATCTAGGGTATTTTATTAAAAAATCTAGTACTGTGTCGCTGAGACTTTCATCCAGCGGCCAATCGGAAAGAGGTTCTTTAGACATATTTGATCGCTTCTAGTTTTTTCATTTTCATATACTCACACGTTTATTTAAGTTTTATGTAGTAAAACTACATATTCTAAATCATTTCGATCAGTCTCTGACGATTAAAAACTCTCACACTAACAAATATTAAAACAATAACAATACAAGCAACCACCACCAAATAGATAGCAATCACAAGCAGAGATAACGGAACAGCCCCAAATATTTGAGTAAAGAATAATATCAGTATCGGAATAATAACCACTCCGCCAACCTGGGACGCTTCTCTAACACGTTGAACCTTACTTGACACAATAACCATCGCGAAAACTGTTAACAGACTCATAAGAGGGATTCCGATAATATACAGTATCATAATCGGTACTACAGGGTAAATTATAAAACCGAAGACTGGGAAACCGATAATATTAAGGGATATAATACTAAGAGATGTTGAAAGACAGCTGGCAGCTAAAGCCGGTATTAGAGATGTTAAAGTTTTACCGAGTAATAATTCAAAGTCTGTTATAGGAGCCGCTAGAACAGGTTCAAGTGTTTTACGCTCCTTCTCACCTGCGAAACTGTCAGCGGCTATGTAAACAGGTATCATTAAAGGTTGAACTAGGTTAAGAAGACCCCCGTAAAGGTTTATGAAGAAAATATAGAATTGCCCACCAGAAGGTATTAGATCCCAGTTAGGTGTAAGCGGTGGTATAACGTAACCTGGAATCGTTTCCCCTATCATAGGAAGCGAAATCCAGGCTAAAATAGTGGGCATTAAAAAACCCAGTACTACAGGAACAGCTAAAATCATTGAAAGAATCAGTTTACTCCGAAGAACAATTTCTCTAAGCTCTTTTCTAGCAACTGTAATAGATAATTCTAGTCTGATCATTCACTCGCCTCTAATCAACGTCATATATAGATCTTCTAAAGTTTTCTCGCTCTCACTTAAAGAAATAATTTGAGCACCAGCTTGAACAAGTGTTTTTATAAGAGATGGGTTAACTTTATCAGCGTCACTGCATTTATAATAGATTTTATTATCTGAATATTTGATATCACTTATTCCAGTTACACCTTCCACAATCTTTTTTAATTCAGGCTTAAACTCTAACAATTTAACTTCGAATTCGCGATAACCCCAAATCTTTCTCTTCAAATCAGCTATTCTACCCACAGAGACGACTTTCCCCTTATTAATGACAGCGATCTTAGAGCACAGGTTTTCAATCTCAGCAAGGTGATGGCTTGATATTAGAATCGTGGTTTTCACACTACTACTTAATTTTTTAATATATTGTTTCAATTTAGCGCTCATAGCAGGGTCAAGATTACTTGTAGGCTCATCTAAAAGTAAAAGTTTAGGCTGATGTATAAGCGCTCTAGCTAACGCCACTTTCTGGCGCATACCCATACTGAATTTTCCAACAAACGTGTTTTTAACATCCTGCAGATCTAGAAAAGAAAGCAGTGAATCAATACGGTTATCAAGGTCTACACCTTTCAAACCATACAGTTTACCGTAAAACTCAAGGTTCTCTTGAGCAGTTAATCTATCGTAAAGAGCTCTGTTCTCAGGCAGAACTCCTACAATTGAACGGATGACATTAACATCTGTGCTCAGCTTATAGCCGTATATTTCAGCATCACCATCAGATGGTTTAATCACTCCTGCTAGTAATCTAATCGTGGTGGTTTTACCAGCCCCATTAGGGCCAAGTAAACCGAAGATAGAGCCCTCCTCTATCTCATAAGAGTTTTGATCTAAAGCAATCTTACCGTTGAAACTCTTAGTTAACTTATCTAAAACCACCACACTACTCCTCGTCGGAGACATGAATACAATATTAAAAGTTTCCTATTATAAACATTACAGTGTATTTAAGTTTTAAACAAAAATTCATCAAGCCTCTTCTGATTTTTAAAGAACTTGTATAACCTGCTTTTATTAACCCAAAGTTCAAAACTTATTTTTAATCCTTCACACGCAGCTTTTAAAGCTGTTTCAAAGTCGCTGTAGACTGAAGGCGGGTTTTTTAAAGCGTACCTCACATTCTCCCTAATCTGCCAGACACCCACAGGTATGGTGTATTCAGGTCTGATCTCTCTTAAAATTATCACAGCCGCTTGACGCCTTATCTTATAAAGATACTCGCAGACGGCTAGACGGGAAGCATAGTAGGCGCCGGCTACAGAGCTCGCGTAATCTTTTCTTCCCTCGTAAAACTCACAGTCACCTATGATGACGGGGGTTGAAGCCCACTTGGACCAAACTGTTCCAGGGGACCAGGCTTCTAACTGTTCAAAAGCCCAGGCCGCAGGTATTAGAATTATCCTAAACTCGTTATTCAGGTAAGATGATTTAAAGAGAAGAACACTATCAATTATTTTATTATATTTAACTTCCTCTAATAATGTATTTGAAATATTCGAGTCAACAGCCGTTATACTCCACCTTGTTGGCACAATCCGCCTATTTTTCCCCAGACCGATAAGCCCGGAACTTAAAATCCGCGTTATAAAGCTTACTGAGAAACCCTCCCTGTACAGTAAGGTCATAGCTTCACGGGAGTTTAAGTCAATGTCCCTGTAGACGTAGTCGACTTTAGGATGTATACTAGGATTTTCCTCAACATTAACTTCAGCTATCTTTCCGGAAGCCCCCCACGGTGCTGAGACACTGTCAAAGCTTATACGCGTAGAATATATTTTCTCAACTTTAACCGATGTTAAAACTGGTTTACAAGCCATGGCTATTAGAAAACTGTTTTCGAGAAGCTTACTATTCAACGCTGCGCGGTTTAAATTAAAAGATGACCGGAAAAGCATACCTCTAAGTCTTACTATTTCATGAATACTCTTACCAAACCATCGATCTGTTTCATCAATATCATTTAGCTTGGAAACAGGTTCTAACGCTATAAGAGGCCCTAAAGATACTTGCGGGTAATTATAATGGCCGACGAACACCCCTGGAGGGCTTTCCGATGTGAAATCTCTGGTCAACTTCAGTTTCCTAATATTTTTCAAAATAGGAAGCCTTAACAGTATAGGACATGTAGGCTCACCGCATAGTAGTCGGGAGCCTTTACATATAACGCATAGAGATGGGTGCTTCACTAGCCCACACCACCATTAATATAATAGAATTATATGTTTAATAAGTTAATACACTACTTGTCAATATCAGGAAAGATAGGGATATGAAGATTCAAAGCCAAGATATTTACATATTAAGCGAGTTACAAAAGAATCCTTATCAAAGCATTAGAGCACTGGCTAAAAATATTAAAGTGAAAAAGGATAGGGTTTTCCGCTCCTTAAAAAAACTTAAAACATGTCTTGGATTGCAACACGACTACTGGGTTAACTATCCTAAGATAGGTTTAAAACCGTTCACTCTCATTGTGAAATGCCCATACCAGAAAACAGGAAGAGTGGTCGCTGTTCTCAAAAACCCTTATCTTTTAGAGCTGTTCTTCAGTGCAAGCGGTGAAGGGGTATATATACTAGCTAAATACGTATTCCCTGATAATTTTAACATGAAACCGATACTCGGTCTTATGAAAAGCTGGAATTGGATAAAGGAAAGCTATTTAACCTATGTTAAATCCGAGGGATATAATCTATCGTTCCACTATTTTAACCGTCTAAACCAGTCCTGGGTTATTAAATGGTTATACTGGGGTTTAATGATAAAAGATGTTTTAATAAATCAAGAGGCCTCCGAACTATTCCCACAAGCGAATATGATTGATTATTCAAAAAGCGGGTATGATACTCATACTATGAGAAATATAAATTTGTTAAAAGAGATTACTTCGAACCCGCAGAGTTCAATAAGCAAAATAGCTGTTTCTAATAAGCTTAAACTATCGGAAGCTTACAATATTAGAAGGTTTTCAGTAGATGAGGGGGTTCTTAAAAAATTTTATAGAGTTAACTATAAGATGACTGGTTTAAGAGAGAGAATCGCAGTTATAGTTAAGACTGCTGATTCGAACACTATGAGAAGTATTCTAAACGGATTCTTATTATTACCTGAATGTTGTTTCTACAACATTACAGGAGAGTTAGAAGGACTTATAATTTTACTTTCACTCCCCTACGGTGGGCTGGGTAAAATTCATAACATACTCTCAGACTACTTATTTGATCAGCTTGACAGTTACTGGCTTCTACCCCTATTCAAAGAGCAGAAAATTAACCACATCCCGTCGACAACACTTTTAGATGAAAATTTAAACTGGAGGCGTTTAACAATTATCAAAGATAAAAAAATCATTTTATACGAGGACTACGCTGAAAACTTACGCCTCCCTGAACTTAAGATAGGAATACAGGGTTAATCTCCCTGCCCTATAAGTTTATCATCTATCATTTTTAAAGCCTGCTCTAAAGCTGTAGCCTCCACTGTTTGAAGCTCTAATCTTTGAGAAACTTCCTTGCTTAAGATATAGTTCGCCACCGTGTCAACGAATAATTTTCGATCTTTAATAGGTAGAAGAATTATACCATAGTGTTCTGCAAGTTCCTCAGCTTTCGATTCAAATCTCGGTATGCCCGCGAGCAGTTTTATTCTACAGTCGATGTCCTGAGCTTTAACAGCGAAATTCAACACTTTATCAGCGGTGATACCGGTGGAGGATGTGAACACTTCAAGTATAACATCCGGGTCTACTGGTAGAATCGCTTCAATCCCACCTCTCTTAAACCAGAAACCTGAGGAAAACTGATGAATCAACCCGGAGACGCCTATAATAAAAGCGGGAATTCTTGAAACCCATCCTTTTTCACCAAGCCTGTTCGCAAGCTCCTTTAACGGTATAGTGATATTCTCATATTCACCGATAAAATTCATATTCAGAGTATACGAGTAAAGCGTTTGAAAGACCGCTTGCTGAAGTTCGAAAATAGAACCACAGTCGCCACAACTATAGGTAGCTAGAGGTTCATCGAAAAATTTCAGGCAAGCTGAGCATTTAAACCATGGACCGTGCTTCTGATAGTCTACACCAAGACTTTTCAAAGCGGAATTACAGTGAGGGCATAAGAGTTCAGAGTCTTTTTTAAATTTTAGTTCAAAATCCATGTGATGACATTTGAAATGCTCAATAACCTTCCCTTTATCAAAAGCCGGAGATTGACAGTAGGGGCAAACATACTGTGCTACCACATTGTTAGAACGGCATCGGGGGCATTTAAGAGATTTAGAATAAGTAGACGCGGATAATACATTAGCCTCCACTAACTGATCGATTAAGGCTACTGTATCAGCTGGGGAAAGCCCTACGGTTCTCTCAGCTTCCGGATACCGCACACCATACTCCTTATCAAGAATTGGTATAAGCTTCTTTATTCTTTCATCAAGAAAGGCGGTTAATAATCTCTGGGTTTCACTTCTCTCATATAAGGCTGCTCGCTCCTCGGTAAGAGAATCCTCGGACACCGATTCCTCCAATTGCTTGTGTAAAGCTCGAATATACTCCTCTAACCTACTCTTCCATTTATTATATTGAGCTTCATCAACCTCTTTTTTAAAGTACTTATCCTCTAACTCGCTAAGCGCTTTCTCCGCCTTTAACTTCAAGTTTTCCAGTTCTTGGCGAATAGACATTAAAACACCTAACTTTTAACGCTCTCCTTTCTAGTTATATTTAATTGAATAATTTTTTTCAGCAAAGTTAAAAAGGCTTGATCAACATTTTTACCTGTTTTAGCGCTTGTCTCAAAATATTCACAGCCTAGTTTTTTAGCTAGTAAACTACACTGTTCAGAAGACACTTCACGCTGATCCTCCACATCAACCTTGTTACCGAGTAATACAACAGGTATTTTCTCACCGGAGTATTCTGTTAACTCCCTGTACCACTCATCCACATTATGAAATGTAGTGCTTCTAGTCAAGTCGAACACGATTATAGCACCCTGAGTGCCTTTATAGTATTGTTTTCTAACAAGATCAAATTTCTGTTGACCTGCTATATCCCATATGATCAGGGTTATCATAGTTTGGCCTAGATTAAAATCCTTAGTGTATATGTCAACTCCTAAAGTAGGTATATAATCAGTTTTAAACTCTTTCTTAACGAATGTAAGAGTTAAACATGTTTTACCAACACCGCCATCGCCTAAAACCACCATTTTATAAACAAATTTTAAAGGAGCGCTCACTGAAATCAACCCGTTATTGCGGTTTAACGTAAATAATAAAATTTATCTTATTAGCCTATTTATTAGTCTATTATAATATATAAGTATTATAAAATATATTCGAGGAAACGGTGTTAAAATGATTAACGAGGTTAATATATATCATATAACAGGTAAACGCTTATTCAGCAGCAGCTTCACTGATAAAAGAGAAAGCCAAACACTAGAAGAGAATATAATAACAGCTATTGTGAAGAAAACCAGTGAAGCTGAGAGTAAAATCGCTTATTTAACAATCGGCACCACTAAAATAATTTTTAGAATAGAAGGCGAGATAGCCAGCGTAATTTTTTCAGATAAAGATGATATAGAAACTGTGTTAGAAGATTACGCTTATAGAATAATTAAACGTTATAGGTTAAGATACGGAGATTCACTGGAGGGGGTCCCAGAGGATGAAATGGAAAACTTCGCATCTATTTTAAAAAGGCTTATCACATCACCTACAATAGCTCTTAAAATCGTTATGATAGGTGAACCTAACACTGGTAAAACTTCCATATTAAAAATTCTAAGCAACGAGGAGCCTAGTAAAATATATATACCGTCAACAGATGCGAGCGGAAATACTTTTTCAGATATAACAACAGAGGCTGTGGTTAACCTCTGGGATTTACCAGGTAGAGAAGAGCACCGCTGGTTATGGGAAAGGCACACTATAGGCTGCGATATCATTCTAATAGTAACCGATTCAACCACTCCGAACCTATTATCCACGATGGAGACATGGGGATTATTTAAAGAGCATGTTGATGCGAAAGTGGCGGTGGTAGGTCTTGCTAATATGCAGGATAAAAAAGAAGCCTTAGACCCAAATATTGTAAGCAATATTTTAGGTTTCAAAACATACCCTATAATATCTAAGAGCTTAGAGAATAGAAAAGATATTTTAAATGTTTTTAAAGAAATCTGTGAAAACTATATTCTCCACGGTTTAGAAGAGAAAACCAGCGAGGTTAACCTGGATAAAAACCAGATATTAGAAAATATTACATCGATAAAAAGCGGATTAGAGCGTTTAATACCACCAAACCATCCTATATTAATAAGCATCAACGGATGGATTGAACGAATTAAATCAAAGAGTGAACTAAGCGATGAAGAATTTAACGAATTAGATAAAGCGGTTAAAAACTGGACTGCTAAATTAGAGGAGCTAATAAAAGGCTAAAATGAGGTTTTAACGCTTAGATCAAAATATCTGTTGATTAAATCATATACGTTAAGAAAGTTTTTAAGATTTTCAACCCTGTATAATCCACTAGGATGACTTATAGTCACCTCTATTATTATCTTCCCACGCCTCCGCATAAGCTCGATATCTACAACGTCCTCTGTAGCATACTCTTTAAATGTTAAAGGTTTATGACCCGCAACTCTTACATGGGAGATATCTAATTTATCAGATAAAGCCACAATCGAAGAGTGTGCTGTGCTGGGTAAAACCTTTCGAGGGGAGTGCTCGGCTATAGCATGACAGATAATACTTTTAATAAGATTCCCGTTATCAAAATCCTTGAAATATTTATTCAAAATATTGAATCCGATTATAGCACCGGCTAAAGCGTGCTCCTCCCTATTTACAAAGTTACCTATATCATGCATGTAACTTGCGATTAGAAGCGCGAGATTCATAGATTCTTTATCCAGTAATTTATAAACTTCAGCTCTTAGATTAGTTCCTTGAACAAGTTTTATAAGTTCAGCGCAAATACACATCGCTCTAAGAGCGTGAGAGTAATCATGAGGGGTTTCCAATTCAATCCTTGACATTAAATCGCCGATCTGGTATATTTCTCTAATTTCAGAGTCATTTAGCACCCGGTCTAAGAGAACAGCTCCCTGTTTAGATAGAAGCTTGCGAAAAACATTTTTGTCAAACTCGAAGTTCAAATTTCCACCGGCCTATGCCGCCAAGGTTTTCCAATACTATTTTATTTACGGTTTTATAATAATATAAATATTAACAACCAGTCAATATTATATTTATATAATCGGTGGCGGTTTATTGGCGGTTGAATTATTATTATCAATTGCTTTCAACATAATCCCTATAGGCGTAGCGTTAATACCTTATCTTGCTTTCAGAAAAAAAAGAGTGTGGGGTTCTTTCTATCTGAGATTACTAATATGCTTCTCGTTTTTCTGGGTTTTCTACGATCTGGTGCCAGCGGTCTTATTCCAAGTAAGCGGTAAAACATCTACAACACTCCTGGTTGCATCCACTCCCCTCGATGTTCTGGGGGTTTTAGGATATTATCTAACTATGACCACGGATATATTCTTCAACATATTTAATTTTCTAATCAGTTCCTGGCCTTTCATATTCGTAGGCGCGCCTATGATAGCTGTAGTGATTATAGCATTACATTTACGGGGTGAAAAAGGCGGTGTTAGAGAGAAGTTTTTCAAGGTGGGTTTCGAGTTTAAGGATAACCCGCTTAAAAATATTAGGGAACGGCTTGAAAATAATTCCTGGGGCGATGAAAAAGCCCTTATAAAACTGCTGATAGTTTTACTACCGTTATCACTTTATCTGTTAACCGGAGTGTTATCAGCGATAGGCGGTGCAACGGATACATTAGCACCATCATCTGAGCTAGGATGGTTCATAGAAGTCTTCATAGTGTATTTACTTGTACCGATAACCGCTGTACACCTACTGTACTACAGTAAAGCATCCTATGAGGGAAGATTCTTCGGAGATAAGATAAGAAGATCTGTATTCTACTATTTAATATCTATAGGAGCTGTTCTATCAGGGTTAAGTATCATACTCTTCATACAGCAGAATCCGGCTTCAATATCCACGATAATATATTTTGTCTCATATTATGCGATGAGTACTATAGTATTCGCCGCCTTCCTCCCAGTTTACGAGGCGGTTTCAGCTTTTCTACTAGTTAAAATATCAAATGCCATAAAAAAAGAGGATTTTAAAAACGAGTCCCGAAAAAGCTTTATCGACGAAGTTAAAAGCTACACTGTTGTAATAGGTCTCCTCCTATTCTTCATAATATTAGCTTTAAACTTAGCGCTCTCAATCCTCTGGACGGTGTCGACGGGTGCTGGAAGCTTATTCTTCAATCAATTCCTTTTCGAAAATCCTGTTGGCCCCAATTTTATTGAGCAAATATCACTGGAGTTTAACATAATTTTAAGCTTCACCCTGATCTTCATAGGATTAATCGGATGGAGCGCCGCATCATCTTACTTAACGCGGAGCGCACCCTCTAAAATGTACTTGTCTATAACGATCTCATTCATACTTTCATTTTTAATAACAATAATTATACTAAACATAGATATCCCATTCATATATGGGAGAAGCGCATACTGGGTTGTACCAGCCCCAGCCTCGATAAACATACAGGAATATATAATCTTCACTCCGAGAATGGCTCTCCTCCAAGTTCCTAGCGGAACATTATTCCGTTTCGCGGCGTATCCCTTCGACATTGTAAAAGCGTTATTTTCAATAATTATTCTAAGCACCATAATATATTATCGCGGAGTTCCCTTCAAAACCAGATTGGAAGAGGCTGGAACAAGGAACATAGGTGTAGTTTACTCTAAGATATCATTCACTCCAAGCTTTAAATCTATTAAAAAATTAACCTACCTTTTAACAGCGAGTGAAAATACCGTGTTAAACACATCTGACCCTGATGTTTTAAACTTATATAATATTCTTAAAGAAGGTTTCTACATATTCCCGGAATTAGTTTCAAAAATAGGCGGAGAGGAAGCGAACTTATACTTGAATCTCCGGAGGCTATCAGTATATAATTGTTTAAGCATTTATCAAGCAGAGTTCAACTTCATATTTTATAAGGCTGTGTTAAAAAGCTTCTATATAGTCAGTCATGACGGTCGCAGTATATTCAGCTACTCTTTTTCAGAGGAGCTTACCACAGAGCCTGTTCTAGTAGCTGGTATGCTCTCAGCTATTTCATCATTTGTAAGAGAAACCACTAAGAGCCGTGAATTATTGAGGAGTATAGATCACGGTGACACTACACTTTTAGTAGAATATGGAAAATACTCTTTCGCTGCTCTTCTCGCAGACAGAGAGACAACAGAGCTGCGAGGAAGACTTCAAAAATATATCGTTGAATTCGAGAAAACATATGAGGACACCCTTGCAAATTGGAACGGGGATGTTGAACCATTTGAAAAAGAGGCGGCGAGAGTGGCGGAGCTCTTTACAGAGTAGCGGAGCAGCTTAACTGTGTTTTAGAAGTGAAATGAATAACTTTTAATATCTCATAATATGGTAATATAATTAGGTGATAGCCTCTTGAAATATAATAAGTTAGAGGCTGAAAACACTTTAAAAGAACACTGGAAAGTTATATTAGCGGTGGTCGTATCCGATTTAATCTTAACAGGAGTCATACTATTATTCGGTAACATTAACGTGTTTTTAGCAATAAACAGAGGATTACAAATACCTCAGTTAGACCCCGCTATAGCACTAATATCCAATTTCGGTGTGATAATACTATTAGCGGGCGGGGTTTTAATATTTACATTAGACTATAAGTATAAGTCTATCGGAGCGTTAACACTTATGTTTATCGGGTTCTGGCTTGCAATATTCTTAGGTTACACTCTTAAAACTTACTTTGATATATTAAGACCATACTACCAAGTGGCGCACACCAGGACTTTAATATACACCACACCTGATTTAGGAGGCTCATTCCCTTCATCTCACGCGTTAATAGCATTCTTCTTATGGACTATAATAACGGTAAAAGCTAAAAAATACAGTATACCAACATTGATAGCCGCCAGCCTCATCTCGTTTGGAAGAATATATGTAGGCGTCCACTACCCTCTAGATGTTACAGTTGGCATTCTTATAGGCATCAGTATAGGCGTATGCTTACTAGCGGTTGAACTGATTGCTAAGAAACTAAACAGTAGGCCGAGCGGTGGAGGTGGAGGTAACAAACTGTTTTTAACTGTTACCCCTACCTTTTACACTGTAATTAAAGAACAGGCGTGTTTTTACCTATGACACCCCGCTCACTGATAACTCTTAGATAAAGTCTTTTCAAAAACTCGGTTATCTTATATTGTATCATTGAATCTTTTAAGGTGTTACTAGATATTTTTTTAAGTGCTTTCATAGCACCAGAGCCATATTGCATAGCCACCTTCCCGGCGAATATGTTTTCAGGTATACCAAGTTTTTCACCTAGAATTCTGAGCACATATTTTGAGATTAAAGAGTTTCCAACCAGCTTCAACTTATAAGCGTCAGGAATACTTCTAACATATGACACTACAGCAGGGTCTAAGTAGGGATATTTAATCTCTAAGTT
The DNA here is from genome assembly GCA_038826135.1 of Candidatus Odinarchaeota archaeon. Taxonomy (GTDB): domain Archaea; phylum Asgardarchaeota; class Odinarchaeia; order Odinarchaeales; family Odinarchaeaceae; genus Odinarchaeum. The sequence continues at coordinate 26,980 of JAWBON010000010.1, forward strand.
AAATTTAAAAGCTAACTTCATCTCTCTTTCAAGATTCCTATTCGATAATGAAAAAATATCTTGATCGCTAAGTTCCCTGACAAGTAAACCTTTTCTAAAAGCTTCCGTATATTTATGATAGCCGTAAAATATTTCATCAGCCCCTTGACCTGTGAAAATAATTTTTAACCCGTTTTCCTTAGCCTCATTAAAAGCAAAGTATTCGGGTATAGCTAGGCTGACATTTAAAGTATCATATCGTTCAATTGTTAAAAGTATTTCAGGTAGAATACGCGCACAGTCTTCAACATTAAATAACACTTCTTTAACAGGCAGATTAATTAATTTACGTGCTGCTCTAACATTCCGAATATCCTTAGAATCCTTTAAACCCGCTGTTATCAGTATTATTTCATTGTTAAAGGACTCATTAATTTTCATAATTAACTTAGATAAAAGCAGTGAGTCTAATCCGCCTGAGAACATTATTCCAATTCTGTTATTTCCAGGTATACGTTTTAAAATGGATTCTGTTAAAAGTTTTTCAAGCCTTATAATAATAGACTGTGCGTCGGCAATTTTCTCTATAGTACTTGACGGAATCACAGGTTTAGGATAGTAATCTAATTCGGTTAAAGGTGAAGCACCAATTCTCCAAATATTTTTTTTAACATTAGAGTATATCTTAAAATCCGGGGTGGAATAGTATGTTAGTGGATAATGTCCCAAATGATCACCTATAATCTTAACTTTATTGTTAACAGTGGTGACCGCTATAAACTTGGTGAAAAAAACGGATAAATTTTCTCGCAGATAATTATCATCATAAACATAGTTCTCTAAACATTTTCGGATACTGGTTGAAATCTCACTTAAAGATGATTCAGTCAAGTCTGTTCTTAACTCGCCGTATAACACTGCGGGGGTAATTGTTGAAATATTATTGTTTAGATAGTTAATTATTTCATTGTCTGTTTGAAGCCCCACCGCGATATTAAAATCAGAGATTTTCACCATGAAAGAGGAGGCGCTGGCTCTCTCACCGTTAATCCATAAATGAGTATATTTAAAGTCGTCCCTAATCAGTTTCTTTAATATTAGATTAGGGTTCTTTACGGTTAAGACCGCGAAAAGATTCAAGTTAATCCCTAATTAATTTAAAAATAAAAGAGAAGTGGAAAGAAGAGTTTTACTTAGACTTCCTCCCGGTTTTTTTAGCTTCTTCTTCATGTTTTTTCTGCATTTCTTCTATGATTTGAAGCATTTCCTTGGATTCTTTCTTACTGTTCCAGATTACAACACCGACAGCCGCCATTAAGACGAACCCTATAACTGCATCCACTACGACAGCGCCGACTTCGCCTGCTGCTATCGCAGCCCCAGCGTCCACTAAGCCGTATGCTATGAGCGGAGCGATTAGCAAGGATATTAGGTTGATCACTTTAATCATAGGGTTAATCGCCGGTCCAGCTGTGTCTTTTAACGGGTCACCCACTGTATCACCTATAACACTGACTTTATGCGCCTCTGAGTGTTTACCACCGTATAATCCAGCTTCTATAGCTTTCTTAGAG
>JAWBON010000011.1:0-5019 GCA_038826135.1 Candidatus Odinarchaeota archaeon
TAGCTCGAATCTTTTAATTAATTGTATAACATTTTATATTTATATTGCTATCCTACTCTCAGCTGGGGGTGGACTTGTGGAGGCCGCTTTGAAACATAGCCGTAACACGATAATTTACATAGCAATCCTACTGCTTATCGCATTAGTTTTCAATCTAGTCAGTTTAGGTATTATTCAAGTTGACAGTAGGCTTCAACTCGCGCTGTTAGCGGTATTATTAGTTTGGATAAGTGTTGGTGTCGCTATTCTTGTAAGATGGCTTGTTAAAATCTTCAGGTCTTTTTGAAAAACATCTTACACTCATATATACTTTAATATCGCTGACAGGTTTTCACCATCCACTACGATTTTAGCCTCTTTTTTAACAGCTTCACTGCTCGTATTGAACGCTATCGAGTTACTCACGTATTTAAATAATGGAATATCGTTTTCAGAGTCACCGACCACCATAGCATTTGCAGGCGGTATGCCTTTATTCCATAATATCCGTCTCGCTAATACATGCTTCCCGTAATATGGGACGTTTACGATAACATTTCCAGTTACTATGTTATCCTCAAATACTAGGTCGTTAGCGTAAACCTCTTCTAAACCTATAAGCTGTAGTTTCTTTCTTAAAGCTTTAAGGGGGATACCGGAAGATAATGCTACTACAATCCCCTTTTTCAGTAGTTTTTTAACAGTCTCTTCAACCCCTAAATTGAAGGGTATATTCATAACAACCCGTTCGATCTCATGATAGCTCACACCCTTCCAGAGTGAAGCTTCCAGCTCAGCCCATTGATGGTAGGAGATCTTGCCGTTAAAGAATAGTTCCCTGTATTTTAAAACACGCCTATCTTCCAGTGTAGCTAAAGATTCGTGAATATAACGCCATATGCTCTTAGTTTCAAGTATAACCCCGTCTATGTCCAAGAAGAATATTTTAAACATAAAATCACTTGATTCAGCTGGAATTAAAATAGTCTATTTTAGAATCATCACTTCTGTAGCTTTTACAAAAACAGTTACTTCGTCCCCCTCTTTTATTTTAAGCTCGTCAACCGCTTCACGCGTAATAACGCATGTAATTTTAACAGGGCTGTTAATCTGAACCTTCACCCTCCCTATAAGCTCCCCGGCAACTATTTTTTTAACCCTTCCAGGGAACTTGTTTCTAGCGCTGATCAAGTTTTAACCCTCTTATCAAGTGTTATTTCAGTAGCTTTAACAACCACCTTAACCTCATCATTATCTGTTATGCCAAGGTTTTTGATAGAATCAACTGTTATTATCGATATTATTTCAGGCGGCTCTGAGACGTGAACAGTAATCTCGGCAACATCCTCTCCAAGTCTAATCTTCTCAACCACACCGTTTATTTCATTCACTTCATCAGTTTTAAGACCGTAAGCCTCCCAGAGCGTAGGGTTGCGCAGCGCGCTAACCAGGTATGTTTCAAATCTATTATATATTTTAATTATTTCAAGCCCCTTAGAGGTTACTTCAGTTCCACCACCGCCTTTAAAACCTCCCTTATAAGATTTTATAACAGGCTCCCCGACTACTCTCTCCATTTTTTTAAGATAACCCCAAGCGTGTCTATAAGACACCCCCAGATTTCTTATAGCTGTTTGAAGACTACCTGTCTTATGTATTTCCTCTAAGAGTTTAACTCCGCCTTGACCTATCAAGGCGCCGCCCTCTTTCTCAAGCCAAAGCTTAAAATTAACTTTTAATTTCCCACTCATTATTTTTAACCTCTAGCAACCATGATTAACTTCAATTTTTATAAAGTACACGCTTACAAGAATTAGTAGAATGCAAACCTATTTAGTTTTTATTTGGTGCCGCGGGGGTGATTTGAACACCCGATTCCCGGTTACCAGGATACCTGGATAGCTCAACTGGATCTTCAGTCCAGCGCTCTCCCGGTCTAAGCTACCGCGGCGCTTAGTATTTTTTATTAATAAATCCAGTTTTAAGCCTTTTTATTTATAGGAAAATGTATTCAACATTCAATCTCTCAGTATCCACTACGCAAACGCTTTTCTCCCCTGTTAAATACCCGCATGCCTCCCCAGGGTTCACATGAAGCACACTATTCGTTCTCTCCTCAACCCTCTTATGAGTATGCCCTGACACTATTATATCATACATTTTAGACTTGATAAGCGATTTAACGATAGGCGTGTCCCCGTGCACCATAGCAATCATCTTACCGCCTAGATTACCTTGATAAAATCTACCCGCTAATTCAAAACCGCTTTCAGATATAACTTTTTTTAAATGCAAAAGTTCCCCGTCATTATTACCGTAGATGAAAGTTAAAGGCGATAAAGATGCTTTAAACTCCCTGATTACAAAAGGACTTATAATATCCCCTGCGTGAAGTATCCTTGAAACCTCACAGTTATTGAAAGCCTTCACAGCATCTCTAACAGCACCTATGTTATCATGAGTATCAGATATTAAACCAATCTTCATATTCAACCCCGCCCGGTAAAATAAATTCAAACAATCCTTTATTAATTTTTCACCACTTTAATATTCACGCTCCCCATACTAATCACTCCGCTTTTTTAACATAAGCTCCAGATACGAGTTGGTTATACTATGAGAGGGTTTAAAGCCAAGCCTCTCTATTAAACTAAAAATCCGTCTCTCAGCGGTTTCAACCTCCATATTATCTTTCACAAGTATTTCAAACTCAGCGTAGCATCCTAATTCTTCAACATCATCCATATATATTTTAATATCATCTAGCTGGTAGGTTATCCTAGTCTTCACAATCTCCGCAAGAGGTTGAAACTTCAACTTTTCAAATATCCGCCTAGCTGTGTCAAAATCATTAAACTTAAGATTTAACTCCTCTCTAGTCTTACTACCAGACATCATCTTAGGACCCTTATATGTAAGATAAACCTCTCCACCAGCTCTGCGAAGCCTTAGCGCCTCATCCGTCGCTCTAAAATCAATAACAGGGTGTTTAAAATAAATATCATTCTGCCGCTCTACACTAAGTTTCAAAGCCCCTAAATTTAGAAGCCGCAGCTGAAATTCCCCCCGGTCTCTTAATTCAACTTTAACCTCAACCTCAATCATAAAACCCACCGTCGATAATACAAGTATTAAAAACACTCTTAAAATCTATTACTAAAGGTTAAAGTTTAATCCTAATAATAATTATATTAAAATTAATTTAGATGGAACACTATCAAATAATTTAATTAAATTTTAAGCTGCAGTAAGGAGTTTCATAATTGAATTATTCAAAAATCCAGATTACTCTCCTAGCGAAAAAATACGGTTACCCTAAATGGATGGTCGAACGATACACAGAGATTTTAGGCCCTGAACTAGAAGAGTTCTTAGAAGCATGTGAAAAACCCCTCCCTAAATCCATAAGAGTTAACACTCTTAAAATCAACAGCGAAACACTTATCAGAGATTTAGAAGCTAAAGGATTCAACCTTGAACCTGTTAAATGGTGTCGCGACGGTTACTGGGTTAAAAACCCCCCAATGTCAATCGGAGCAACTTTCGAACACCTCCTAGGATACTATTTCATTCAGACAAGCGCCTCAATGCTCCCCCCGCTTTTACTAAACCCCTCCCCAGAAAACATCATACTTGACATGTGTGCGGCTCCAGGAGGCAAAACATCTCACATAGCCCAGATCTTAAAAAACAAGGGCTCCGTGATCTCGATTGAAATAGATGAGAAGCGAGCCCTATCATTAAAAAATAATCTATCAAGATGCGGTGTAATTAACACTTTAATATTAAATATGGATGCGAAAGATTTTCCTAAACTAAACTATAAAGTTGATAAAATAATATTAGACGCACCCTGCTCCGGAGAAGGCTTGATAAGACAGAAACCTGAGCGAAAAACCTCTCGTACAATAAACGACATCATTTACTGCTCTAATAACCAGAAGCAGCTGGTGGAAGCAGCATACCACTCTCTAAATGAAGGCGGCACCCTAATCTATTCTACATGCAGCATAGCACCAGAGGAAAATGAAGAAGTAATAGATTACTTAATCCGCAATTTCCCGATGAGAATTGAAACAATTAACATCGAGGCAGATCCTGGCCTAACAAGTTTCAAAGATAAAACATATGATAAATCCCTTATCAAAGCGAAAAGAATCTACCCGCACAAACACGAATCAATAGGATTCTTTATATGCAAACTCTTAAAGGAGAAATCTTAAATGATTTTAACCCCCGCTTCTAAAAAAGAGTTAAATACTCTAAGAGAATTCATAAATAATTCATTCGGGCAAAATGTTTTTGAGAAAATTAAAACTAAATTTATCATTTATAAAAGCAGAGAACCAGCTTCTAGAACCTCATTCTTCCTTTCAGAAACAGAAAACACCACACTGAACGAGCTAGCACATTTATTCAAAACCAGCTATTCAATCGGCTACCCTTTCATAGAACTCCAAAATAACAACCCCACACTTAACTTAGCAGCAATACAGGTAATCAGCCAATTCACAGAAAACAGGATTAAAGTAACAGATAAAGCAATAGAACTCTTCCTATACGGCCGAGATATTTTTAAAAACTCAATTATCGAGTTCGAAAAAAACCTAGACAAAAACGAATACGCTGTAATCACCGATACTAAAAGAAGACCCTTCGGTATAGGTAAACTACTATATTCCTATAATGAACTTAAAAAACTACCAGATAACACTGTAGCCATAAAAAACATATTAGACATAGGTCTCTATTTAAGATGTGAAAACCAGAGTATAAACTAAAATCGGTAATCCTCTAAATATTGTCAAAACTCACAGTATTAGCCTCAGCCTTCTTATGATAATAACTTTAAAATAGGTGAGTACTTATAAAGGTACATGCAAAAAGTCGACTCACCGAGACCCCCCTCTGAAAGAAGCCGTTAAAAAGGAGAAAAACGAAAAATAAGCAAAAAATTAGCCTGTTGCAAAAGCAAATCTAGAAAAACAAGGATTGAAACTTGTTTGTTTATTAAAAAATTATTTTATACCGTTAACTTTT
>JAWBON010000011.1:5029-18725 GCA_038826135.1 Candidatus Odinarchaeota archaeon
GCCTGTTGCAAAAGCAAATCTAGAAAAACAAGGATTGAAACTCCCTGACAGCGTCTGATGTGTCAGGAACAAGCAAGTGTTGCAAAAGCAAATCTAGAAAAACAAGGATTGAAACCTGGGATGATAGACTATTTTAAAAAGCCTTTAATGAGGGTTGCAAAAGCAAATCTAGAAAAACAAGGATTGAAACTTGTTTGTTTATTAAAAAATTATTTTATACCGTTAACTTTTAATAATCGGTTTGTCTTCAAGAGTCTACGTTGTAGAGAATAAATTCTGTCTCTTCTTTAAGTAAAGTTGTTTGGTTAGTGGTGTTGTTTATGTCTAAGAGAACTAGTGTAAAGAAATCGGTGTCTGATAAGGACGCGGATAAAGTTAAGACTGGTAGTGTTGGGAAGGAGGATATTTCGAGTATTTTGAAGGGTGATTTTCTACTGGTTGATTTTATAGGTAGGGTTAAGGAATCTAATGAGCTGTTTGATGTTACTGTTGAGTCTGTTGCTAAAGCTGAGAAGGTTTACAGTGATAAGGTGGTTTATAAACCTAGGCTGGTTATAGCTGGTGAGGGTTGGGTTGTTAAAGGTTTAGATGAGGAGATTTTGAAGATGAAGATTCCGGATGAGAAGACGTTTGAACTTCCACCTGAGAAGGCGTTCGGTGAGCGTGATCCTAAGGCTATAAAAGTGATGCCTTTACGTGAGTTTAAAAAACAGAATATTAATCCTTATTCTGGTATGCGTCTTAGGGTTGGCTCGGTTTCAGCGACTGTTAAAAATGTTAGCAGTGGTAGGGTTACATTAGATTTTAATTTGCCTTTAGCTGGTAAAACTATACTGTATACGGTTATGATTCGTAAGAAGCTTGTTGACTTAGTGGATAAGGTTAAGGCTCTAGTTCAGCGGAGATTAGAGAATGTTAACGTAGATGAGATAAACGTGACTTTTAAAGACGGTGAGCTCAGTGTTGAACTGCCCGCTTCAGAGTATTTTAAAGAGGGTATTCAATATTCTAAGAAGGGTATTTCCAGGGATATTTACAGGTATATTCCCTCTATAAGCAAGGTATCATTTATTGAACATTATTTACCTGAGTTAGGTGATAAAAGTTCTAGTTGACATATTTTAAAATTCTTTTTTAAAGTGGCAGGGTGGTCTATAACTTGGATTATCTTACACTTATCCCCTTGTTTTAACCCGGGTGGTTCCCTGTATTTTTCTAATTCTTCAGGTACTGTTTCTTCAACTGGTTTAAATAATATTATAGCACCTTCGAAAACTGTTCTAGCCTCTATCAAGGCTTCGATAAGCGAGTATTTGACTTCTACAACAGCCATTTCGGTTTCAAGAATTTTGCATGGGTGTTTCTTAGATAATATTCTAACAACTTCGTAGAGTCTTCCTTTAACAAGGTTGTCTGAGCAGGTTTTTTTAAGTTTGCATTCGCTGCACTCGGGCAGTTCGCTGTAGAATATGAATTTATGGCCGATTTTAGCCTGCTCAACGCTGAGTAAGGTTATTATCGCCATAAGCTTGCGCCTCTTTAGTTTTACAGATTTAAAGATTATATGATGTTAACTTTCTTTAATATTCTCTCAGCTTTAGAATGGGTTAAAGCAGCTTCGTTAAGTATTGTATACCTGTCAGGTCTTATTTTAGGTGCTTTGACAAGAGCCTCTATGACTGTTTGCTTGGTTAAGCCTAGCTCTATTGAATTTGTAGGGGCGCCTATTGTCTTCAAAGTATTTTGGATAAGTTTCCAATCGCCTTTGTGGAGGAACATTGCTATAATTGTGCCTACGCCGCATTTCTCACCGTGTAAGGCAGTGTTCTCTGTTAAAAGATCTATGCTATGGCTGAAAAGATGCTCTGAACCGCTAGCTGGTCTACTGCTTCCGGCTATGGACATAGCCACGCCGCTTGATATTAAAGCTTCTAAAACAAGTCTTATAGCGTTTTCATTGAAATCTCTTATGGACTGAGCGTTTTTAATTATAATATCAGAGGCCATATTGGATAGGGAGGCAGCGTACTCTCCGAAGTATTCTCCGATTTTTAAATGGGCTAGCCGCCAATCCATGACCGCTGTGGAGTTGGATATCAGATCCGCGCAGCCTGAGGCGAAAAACCGGTAGGGGGCCTTCCTAATTATGTTAGTGTCCGCTATTATCGCGAGGGGGGCTTCAGCCTCTATCGAATAGACTTTATCCGCTCCTTTTATAGAAGCTCTGGGTGAGGCTATGCCGTCATGGGAGGCTGTTGTGGGTATGCTAATATATGGTTTGCAGAGTTTGCTTGAAACCACTTTAGCCATATCGATAACGCTTCCGCCTCCTACTCCAATTATTACTGAAGGCTTACTATTCAAATACTCGCCGGCTATTCTACCCGCTTCCTCTGTGGAAGCTTTATTTACAATCTCCACGTTGATATTGTAATCTTTATCTTTAAGCTGTTTTTCAACAGTTTCAGCTGCTATTAACCTAGTTTTCTCCCCGGTGAGTATCAGAACTCTTCCATTAAAACCTAGTTTTTCAAGTACTTTCGATACTTCTCTAACCGTATTCGGACCCACTAAAATCTCCCTGGGCAGTTGCATACGATGCTGTGTTGACATTTAAACCCCTCTCTTAATGTGTTTGCGCTATATTTAAATACATTAATGTTAAATGGTTTAATATCTGTTATACCGGTTTTTAAACTCTTTAATAACCCGTTTTTAGACTGAGGGGTGTTTAATGGATTATAACGAGCTTATAAACAATATGGATAAGTTTACCACAGGAACAACCACTGTTGGGATAAGATGCGTAGACGGGGTTATATTAGCCACTGATAGGCGTGCAACAGCAGGTTACCTTATAGCTAACAGGAACGCTCAGAAAATTTATATTTTAGATGAACATATGGCGGCTACAATAGCTGGCACGGTGGCTGACGCTCAGAACATAATGGATGTTATAACCGCTGAAGCTAAACTTTATAAGATAAGAAGCGGTAAGCCTATACCGGTTAAGGCGGCTTCGAGGCTTCTATCAAACATACTCTTCCAATCTAGGATGCTACCTTACATATTACAGTTAATTATTGGAGGGGTTGATGAGGCTGGTCCTAGCCTATTTGTGCTAGACCTGTTCGGAAGTCTTACAGAGGAGAAATTCATCTCCACAGGTTCAGGTTCACCTATAGCCTTAGGTGTTTTAGAGGACAGATACTTTGATAATATAGACGTCGATTCAGCTATACGTTTAGCTATTCAAGCTGTTAACTCAGCTATTAATAGGGATATAGGTTCAGGTGACGGAGTGGATGTGATAAAGATAACAGATACAGGTGTAACTAAACTATCACAGGAAGAAATAGATAAATATGTTTCTTAAAACTATCCGAGTGGTTTACGATAAAAATTAAATTTTTTAATAGGCGAAATTTAAATGTCTTCAAAAGATGTTTTAGACGCGCTTCGTGAAACGATATTGAACTCCATGCCCCCTAAAGCCATGGTGACAGCTGTAGAATTTGAGGGTCCTGAAATAGCTGTTTACTCCAAGAATCCTCAGATATTAATGGATAACGAGGATTTTGTAAAGGAAGTCGTCCACAGGATTAGGAAAAGGATTGTTTTAAGATCTGATCCTTCTATAAGATTGGAACCGGTGGATGCTGAGACTTCTATTAGGAAGATAGTTCCTGGGGAGGCGGAGATAACCAGCCTGTATTTTGATCACAATCTCGGCGAGGTTATTATAGAGGCTAAAAAACCGGGTTTAGTGATAGGTAGGAACGGTGTGACACTTAAAGAGATCACAGGTCAGGTATTGTGGAGGCCTGTGGTTGTTAGGACCCCCCCTCTAGCATCTAAGACAGTAAGTCAAATCCGCTCTATACTTCAAAATGAAAGTGAGCTTAGAAAAAAAATTCTTAGAAAAATAGGTGAGCGTATCCATAGACCGCCTATTCTTAAGAGTGATTTTATAAGAATTACATCTCTGGGCGGTTTTAGAGAGGTGGGAAGAACTTCTATACTTCTCCAAACAATAGAGAGTAATGTTTTAATAGATTGCGGGGTTAATGTCGGTTCAACTCTTCAACCGTTTCCGAGAGTGGATATGCCTGAATTTGAATTAGATAAGCTTGACGCTGTGATTATAACTCACTCTCATCTCGATCACTCTGGTTTCGCTCCCTTCCTTTTTAAATACGGTTATGAAGGGCCTGTTTACTGCACTAGTGCTACACTTAACTTGATGACTCTGCTTCAATTAGATTACATAGATGTAGCCACACGGGAGGGTAAGCTTTTACCATACAGTCCTCGAGATGTTAAAAAAATGGTTCTACACACTATACCTTTAGAATACGGTGAGGTAACGGATATTTCTCCGGATATTAGGCTTACACTTCATAATGCAGGTCACATACTAGGTTCTTCAATAGTTCATTTACATATAGGTGACGGCCTTTACAACTTAGCTTATACGGGAGACTTTAAATTCGGCCATTCAAGGCTTTTAGAGCAGGCTAATTATAATTTCCCACGTCTTGAAACCCTTATAGTTGAGAGCACTTACGGTGCGCCTAATGATATTATGCCTGCTAAGAAGGATACGGAAGCCAGTTTAGTTGAGATTGTTAAAACTACGATCAGTAGGGGTGGTAAATGTTTAATCCCAGTTTTAGCGGTTGGTAGAGCGCAGGAGATAATCTTAGTAATAGAGGAGTTTATGAGGCGTGGAACTATCCCGCCAGCCCCCGTATACATAGAGGGTATGATCTCCGAAGCCACAGCGATACATACAACTCACCCAGAGTATCTTAATCCAGAGCTTAGAGAGAGAATATTCCATTACGGTCATAACCCGTTTTTAGCTGAATACTTTGTTCAAGTAGATAATATGAGTGAGAGAACAGATATTGTTGAAGGCGACCCGTGCATTATCCTAGCTACTTCTGGAATGCTTCAAGGCGGGCCCTCAGTAGAGTACTTCCGGCTTTTAGCAGACGACCCTAAAAACTCTCTAATATTTGTAAGCTATCAAGTTGAGGGAACGCTTGGTCGTAGAGTTCAGAAAGGATTAAAAGATATACCTATGAAAAATAAGGATGGTAAAATAGAGATGGTGAATGTGAAGATGCAGATCCACACTATTGAAGGCTTTTCAGGGCATTCAGATAGGCGGCAGCTGCTAGGTTTCATACAGAAGATTCATCCTAAACCTGAAAGAATTTTAACATGTCACGGCGAGAATAGTAAATGCGTAAATCTTGCAAGCTATATTCATAAAGCTTATAGAATAGAAACAAGGGCTCCAGCTAATTTAGAAACTATCCGTTTAAAGTAAGTTTAAACCGTGAATTTTTTAACACTGTAAATAATACGGTTACTCGGTTTCATAGAATACTGTCTTAAATTTGTAATCTTTTAAATAATTTAGATATTACCGCTCGACTCCCCGCCTCTTCTCCATATCTTAATACCGGCGGGTGTTAAAATAATGTAGCGGTCTGACAGTTGTGCTATATCCCCGTTATTCACTTTCACTATGCCCCTCATCTGTTCAACTGCGCGCTTCAACTCTACTGAGAACCCACCGTCTTTTTTAAGAGCTATTATATCCGCTATTACAATATTCCCTGTCTCCAGCTCGCTTTGAACGTCATCCACATCTGATAAACCGTACATGTGGATAACCTTAAGATAGTGTTCTTTGACGGATTGGGGTTTTCCCTCTACAGTTAACTGTTCCCCTGGAGGATACTCCTCTATGAAATCGGTGGCAGCCTGTTTATCCAATTCACCCTGATCTAAGGCTTGTTCAATCTCCTCGGCAGGTTTTCTCCTTTTAAAAATTCTATTTAATAATCCCAATAATCGATCACACTCTAATTTAATTATATATTAAATGGTTTTTAACTTATTTATTATTAACTATTATTCAAGTTTAACGATAACGTTAACCCCCATATTTTATCTCCAACGTAATGTAGAATTCTCACAGCTCTCCCTTTCCCACCGGTTTTAAAATCTTCAAGTGGGATGAGGGCTTCACCCACAGCTATTGCTTTCCCATGTTTCTCATCGATTATTTTAACGATACTTCCCTTTGAAACTCTATCCGAACACGCTACTATACCGGGAAGCATAACATCCGCACCTTTTATAATGAAAGGAACAGCTCCCATGTCAACTGTTATAGAGGGTATGTCTAAACCCCTGTTAAGCAAGCTGATGGATGGTATTAACTTATCATCGACGGTTATCAATTCGACCCTGTTATTTACTACGTAAAGTTTAACATTGCACGTTAACGTGATAACTTCGATTCTTGAATTTTTCAAGTCAAGTACACTGTTTAACTGAGGATAGGTTTTCAGAATCTCCTGTTTCAAATTTCTAATATCTTTAGAGCTTAAAAAATGTCGGCTTCTAACTTGCATAGCGTATTCGCCTTTTAAACTCTATATAAAATTATTTTTAAGGATTATCATATTAACACTGTGAATTCATAATATTACATTTTTCAACTTATAGTGTTTGTTTCATCCTTCTTTAAGCGATATTTTTAAATAACAATGGCTGAACTACAATGTTAGAATTTATTTTCGGAGCTGGAAGTATGAGCGGTCAAAGACCTTTAGACATTTTAGGTAGATCGGTTGACAAAAATGTTCTAGTAACGTTGAAAGGTGGGAAGGGGATAAGAGGGAAACTTGTAGGGTTCGACCAACATATGAACCTGGTTTTAACTGACGCTGAGGAGATAGGTGAAAACGATGAGCCCTCTAAGAGTCTAGGCTCGGTTATAGTTAGAGGGGATAATGTTATAATAATATCTCCACCGCCGACATAGAGCGATAATTTAATAAGTATGAAGTAAGTTTTAGACAACTATATTATACGTGATGTAGAGGTTAACGGTATGACGAAGGGTACACCATCTTTTGGTAAGAGAAGCGGTAAATTCACTCATATAAGGTGTAGGCGATGTGGTAGGCATTCCTACATAGCTAGGAAGAGATATTGCGCAGCCTGCGGGTTCGGTCGCTCCAGTCGGTTAAGAAAATATAACTGGTCTAATAAGAAAATTAACAGGGTTAGAATAATTTAATAAGCTGTTTTATGGTACTGATTTTCGGGGGCCGGTAGATCAGCGGAAGATCGCCGCCTTGGCATGGCGGAGATGTTTTAAAATGTTTAAACACCGCAAGCCGCGAGTTCAAATCTCGCCCGGTCCACCATGCTATATAGGTAAAAATTTAAAAACAAGAATCATATATTAGCAATGTAGCTATGCGGCTGTAGTCTAGTTTGGATTAGGACGCGAGCCTGCCATATCTAATACATGATATTAGATTCAGAGCGCTTGCGACCCGGGAACTTAACGGTAAACGTTAAGTCGGGAGTTCAAATCCCGGCAGCCGCACCAGCCTTTTTAATTTAATAATAACAAGCATCCGCTTCATCGGGCGGGTAGTCTAGCCGGTTATGATGCCGCGTTGACAGCGCGGAGGTCGAGAGTTCAAAACTCTCCCCGCCCACCATGTTATCCTGTATCAATCTGCGCTCTCTGTAAGCGGCTGCTGTAATCTCTGTAAACAACTTTAACCCTGCTGTAAAAATCTACAGCACCCCCTCTACCACCAGCCTCTTTGTGGAGTAAACCTGTATTTTTCACTCCGCCGAAGGGGGCGTGTATTTCCGCCCCTATCGTTGGGGCGTTGATATATACTATACCTGATTGAAGCTCTCTTTCAGCTACAGCCGATTTGTTAACGTCCGTTGTATATATTGATAAGGATAACCCGTAGTCTGTTCCGTTAGCTATATGAATAGCTTCATCAAAATTTTTACATTCGATCAAAGCTACTGTAGGACCGAATATTTCCTCGCGCGCGATTCTCATGTCAGGTGATACGTTATCAAATAATGTAGGTTCGTAAAAATAGCCGTTTTCGCATCCTTTTCCAGTGTAATATTTGCCGCCTATAATCAGTCTAGCACCCTCTTCAATACCTATCCTGGTATATTCGTGGACTCTTCTTCTCTGAGTTTCACTCACTAACGGGCCTGTAGTCACACTTTCATCTAACCCGGAGCCTAATTTTAAGTTTTTAACTTTTTCTATAAGCTTCTTCTCGAATTCATCGAAGACGCTATCTTGAACTATTAGCCTGGAAGCTGCTGTGCAACGCTGCCCGGTTGTTCCGTACCCGCCCCAGAGAGCGCCGTTCACAGCTAAAGATATGTCCGCGTCATCTAATACTATGATAGCGTTTTTACCGCCCATCTCGCACATGAATGGTATGTGGCGTTCAATAGCTGTTCTTTCAACATTAAACCCGACGTTTGTGCTGCCTGTGAATGAGACAGCTTTAACATCAACGTGTTTTATAAGGTGCTGTCCGATCTCTCCTCCGCTTCCATTCACAAGGTTAACAACACCAGCTGGCGCCCCTGCGTCTATTAAGCATTGTATAAACACAGCAGCACTGTAACTTGTGTAACTTGCAGGTTTCAGTACAACAGTGTTACCGCAGATTAATGCTGGCAGAATCTTCCATGAGGGGACTGCTATAGGAAAATTCCAGGGGGTTATAAGCGCTATAACGCCAAGAGGCTCCCTAATCGTTTTAATATCTTTATCAGGGAGTTCTGATGGGGTTGTCTCCCCTACCATACGTCTACCCTCACCAGCCATGTAATAACACATGTCGATAGCTTCCTGTACCTCCCCCCTTGCCTCTAATAGAATTTTACCCATCTCTATAGTGATAATTCTGGCCAGATTTTCTTTTCTTGTTTTAAGAATCTCTCCGGTTTTAAACAGTATTTCCCCTCTTCTAGGAGCTGGAGTAAGCCTCCATTTATCGAAGGCTCTAGCAGCGGCTTCAACAGCGTTTTCAACATCCTCTTTAACGGAGTGTGTAATCTTAGCCACTGTTTCCCTGCAGTCGGCCGGGTTCTCTCTGTTAAACCATTCTCCCGACTCGCTTTCCACCCATCTACCATCGATAAAATTTAAAACGGTTTTTATAAAAGCCCCCCCTGATTAAATCTAATATAATATGGGTTTACGGTTTTAAAATCTAACGCTGAAAGCTTAATTTTACACGTTTTTTAAAGCTAGTTTAATATTATGTTTAAATAATTTTTAAACAGTTCTTTATAATGTTAAATATATTAGTAAATTTTGAAAGGGGTTACTGTTGAAGGAGAATTATAAATATCGGCTTTGGCATCTTTTAGAAAAATCAGGGTGGCTAGTTATCCCTGTCCCGGCTAGCGGCGGCGGTAGGAGGGGGGTTCATAGACCTGATATAATTTTAGGGAATAACGGGGTCGTCTTTGTTGCAGAGGTTAAAAACGCTAAGCTGCCTATTTATCTAAGTTTTATGAAGGATATTCAACCTGTACTGGATTATAGCCGCGTGCTTCGAGCGCAACCGATTTTAATAGTTAAGAGGAAGTATGATAGTGAATGGCTCGTCTTCCATTTAGATGATCTTGAAAAATGTTCCGAGAATAGTTATGTGGTGAATCATCGTAATATTTCGAAAGGCATTTCTTTAGAAAGGTTTTTGAAAAATGTTTCAACTGATTTTTGAACCTATCCTAATATCTTTATCTACAGTAATCGGTTTATAACCGTCTGCGTATTTTGCTTTCAGAAGCAACGCTTTGCTTTTTTCATCCCTAGATGTTTTTAATGTTAGAACAACCTTCAATCCTTCTAATTCCGAGGCTTCTAATCGGCTTGTTAAAAATTCTCTTATATTGATTGTAACAGTGTCTGAAACTTTAACCTGTAGATCGAAGTATCCTTTTTCATCTATAACCGGTTTGGCTTTCACTATTAAACCAACTTTTAAATCAAATCTTGTAATATCCTGGGCATCTACATATTGTAGACCGCTAGGTCTATGTCTCTCATGCTGTTCAAGCTTGTTTTTTAATTTAACTATTTTAGTTTCATCTAATTTATAGAATAACGGGGTGGGTGTGCCTATCTTATGATTCTCCGATAAGGGGGTGATGCTATCAGACCATTTTACATTATTAACATCAAGATTTAGCATTTCAAGTATTTTCAGGCTGGTTTGCGGTAGATACGGGTTTATAAGAATAGCGGTTGCCTTAACAAGTCTTAAACATAATCCTATGGTTGTTGCCGCTTTAGAAGGATTATTTTTAATGTTATGCCACGGCTCGTTATCGTTGAATAATTTATTTCCGAAACGTGTTAATGCGATTATTGAGAGAAGCCCGTCTCTGAACTCGAAGCTGTCTATGCTCTTCTCCACTTTAGTAATAGTTTCCTTGATTATATTCTCCACAGTCTCAGCCTGGTCGCTGTTCTCAACAACTGGTACAGTTGAGTTAAAATATTTCTGGCAGAAAACTAGCACTCTATGTATAAAGTTGCCCAGGGTGTCCGCTAATTCACTATTATATTTGTTACTGAAGTCTTCGAATACGAAATCAGCATCCTCGCTTAGAGGGGATGCTGCTATCCAATAATATCTAAGAGTGTCGGCTTCAAATACTTCTAGGAAATCGTTTAGAGAAAGATACCAGCCTCTACTCTTAGACATCTTTCGGCCCTCAAGGTTACCGTAAGAGAAGGCGGCGATGGTGGTTGGAACACGGTATCCTGCTCCTTTTAGAATAGCAGGCCAGAAGAGTGCGTGATGGTATAATATTCCTTTACCGATGAAATGTATAAGCTCAGTTTCATTATTTAACCAGAACTGTCTCCAACCATCCGGGTTCTTTATCTTCTCAAACAACTCTTTCGTACTATCTATGTAGCCGATCGGGGCGTCGAACCAAACATAGCAGACTTTGCCTTCAGCTCCTGGAAGAGGGATAGGGACACCCCAGTCCAGATCCCTGCTTATGCAGACGTCTTCTAAACCAGGTACAAGATACTGGTTGATAAGATAGCTTCGCCCTGTGACAGGCAGTAAACCCTCAGTGTTCGAAATCCATTCAATCAACCAGTCTTGAAAATATGAAAGTTTTAGAAACCAGTGCCGGCTACTTTTACTTATAGCAGGGGATTTGCAAACCGCGCATTTAGGTTCATTTAATTCTCCGATTGAAAGAGCTCTACCGCAAACATCACATTCATCCCCCCTAGCATCCTCGAAACCGCAGTATGGGCAAATCCCGTAAACATATCTGTCAGGTAAATACCTAACGCACTTTTCACAGTACGGCAGTTCTATCTCCCGCTCGTAAATTAAACCTTTCTCATATAATTCTTTGAAAAACCATTGCGTTGTCTTATAATGAATAGGTCTTGTAGTTCTAGAGAAATTATCGAATGATATGTTTAACTTTTTAAAGTCAGCCAGATCCCGCTCATATATATTATCAGTGATCTCCAAAGGCTTTAATTTAAGCTTCTCCGCCATTACGGAAATAGGTGTACCGTGTTCATCTGTACCGCATACATAATATACTTCCTCACCTTTCAGCCTATGATATCTAACATACACGTCTGCTGGAATATAGGTGCTTCTAGCATGACCTATATGAAGCTCCGCATTAGCGTAAGGGAGCGCTGCTGTAACTAAAATTCTCCTTTTAGGCATTGATAGTACCCCCCTTTAAAATATTCGCGGGAATTTAGTAAATGTTTATTCAGGGTATAATAATATTTCTAAACATGAAGGTTTATTTAACCTTGCAAGAAGACTCTGTCGAGTATTAGGTAAACATTGTTCTCCTAACCCTTCTAAAGGGTTTAGAACTTTTCGTAAGGTTATAATATCCGGTAGCTTTTAAAGATTTTTGTAAATTTAACGTTTAAAAGTGGGGTATTCTTGGACACTAATCAGAGACCGATTAAAAGAGCGCCTGCTAAAAGGCTTCATATAAAAACTATTTTAGAAAGCCAACTGGATACTGACTGCAGCCCACCTGTCTTAAGATTGAATAATGGTGAAACTTGCAGTAGAGTTAGATTACTAGGTTTGGTTGTAAATAAGCGCACTAAGAATGGTTTAACAGAACAGGTTGACGCGGAATATAATGTTTTAAGTGGTGAAAACATCAATGAAATACGTTACACATCAATAGATTTAGACGACGGAACCGCGGTCATTAATGTAAGAGCGTGGGATGATGAAGCAGTTTGTCTAAGCAAATATAACATCGGGGAGATGGTGGAGATTATAGGGAAACCTAAAGAGTATGCGGGCCGCCTATATGTTCTTTATGAGTGCGGCTTAGTTGTTAACGATATCCACTGGTGGTTTCTCCATGAACTTAACATTCTTAAAGACAGATTAGATAAACAATATGAGAGTAAAGGACAGGATCAGTTTTTAACGGGCAATCTTAATAAACATATAATCAATAACCTTATTGGAGATAAAGCGGAAGTCAGCCTTGTCTCTGAGAGTTCAGCGCAGCTAAGCCTCTTAGAACAACTACTAGAAACAATATGTAAACTGGATAAAGGGGACGGAGCTGCTTTACCGAGTATAGAGGATGAGCTAGCCGGATTCGAATCTGAAAATATAAGGGAAGCTTTAAAAGAATTATTAAACGAAGGAACCATATACGAGTGTAAAACTCAAAGATATAAAAAATCATATTAAAGGTTGACTGATAGTATGGATATATCAGATTACCCTACTTTGCTTAAAAGATTAAGGGAGGGATTACCTCAAGAAATACTAGAACACTCCAGGTTCAAAACACCTAAAGTCGACTCGTTCATTGAGGGTAATAGAACATTTATAAAAAATTTCCGCGAGATATGCGATACTTTATCCAGACCAGAAATATCCGTGTTAAAATATGTTGCTAGAGAATTAGCAACAGCCGGTAGCGTTGAGGGCTCTACAGCTGTATTTCAAGGGAAATTTACAAGGGATGTTTTAGACAGCCTAATAGAGCGGTATACTCAATTGTACGTTATCTGCCCTATTTGTAAAAGACCAGACAGTGAGATTATAAAACAGGAGCGTTATCAATTCCTAGTTTGTAAGGCTTGCGGCGCTAGAACACCTGTTAAACCATATTAGGGGAAAAAATTTGGATTGTTATATTAAAATATTCGATTTAGGCCAAGATAGAATGGTCGCGGTCTGTGATAAAAATATTATAGGCCATGTTTTTAAAGAGGGAAAGCTTAGAATAGAGATTAAAGAATCATTTTATAAAGGTAAGATAGTTTCATTCGAAGAAGCGATAGATGAGATTAAAAAAGCTACTATAGCTAACATTATAGGTAACGGAATTATTAAAGAAGCTATAAAATCCCAGCTTATTCATGAAAGCGCGGTTTTACATATTTCTGGTATAGCTCACGCTCAAATAATCAAAGTTTAGCTTTTAGAGGAAATCTAATGGATTGGATATGCTCCCGTTGCGGTAAGAAAATTATTAAAAGAGAGGATTATTACTCCGGCTTATGTTTCGACTGTTATAAGTTAACTTACACTTTAAACAGTATCCCCCGCTTCTTAGAGATTACTATATGCCCTCGCTGCGCTCGCTATAAAGTGAAGGATAGATGGGTGTCTCCTAAATCAGCAGACCAGTCATCTATGATATTGGAGGCGGCTAACACTTCTATTAGTAAAATACTTCCAGATGATGAAAGTGTAGTTGAAGTTAAACTAATACCGCATATGGAATATTCTAATGAATTGTTAGAATCGAAATCAGAGATTCCTGTATCAAC
>JAWBON010000011.1:18735-27353 GCA_038826135.1 Candidatus Odinarchaeota archaeon
GGTCTTAAAGATAAGAATATTATAGTCCAGCGGGAAGTAACTTTAACTATTCAAAAAAACATCTGCCCAGACTGCTCTAAGATCAGCAGAGGATCCTATGAAGCGATAATTCAAATAAGGGCTAAGAATAGACAGCTTGAAGAGGAGGAACGGGTGAAAATTCTCAATTACATATACAATTTCATACAGAAAAACAATATCACCAGCCCTGAACACGCAATAACTAAAATTAAAGAAAGCATCTCCGGCTTCGACTTATATTTTTCCTCTAACAACCTTGCTAGAAAAATATCTAACGAGGTTGCTGAGGAATTCGGTTGCGCACATAAAGAGTCAAGTAAACTTGTAGGCAAAGATAAATCCGGTAAGACACTGTTTAAAGTCGTATATTCGCTCAGACTCCCCGCATTCAGGTTAGGTGACATTATAGAATGGAGTGGAAAATACTATATTTTAGAAAGCATAGGGGGTGGTAGTGCGCAGATAGTCGATATATCAGTCAACCAGAAGAACTCTATACCTCTCTCTGAAACATGGAAAATAAGTTTAATTCTCCCGAGAGAGTCACTTAGCTGCTTCCTCATCCTAGCTGTTGAAGATAATGTCATCGACCTGATGGATACTAAAACATACGAGACGTTCTCAGTTAACAAGCCTACATGGTATGTTGAACCAGGGATGGAGTTAGCCGGATTCACTTCAAGAAACGGCGAGATTATTATAATCCCACGAATAAAATAAGTAGACTGCTTCGAAACCGTTAACGTGAATAAAAATAATAATTTAGAGAATGATTTAAATCTGGGTAAGTTAAAACAGTATAAAGTCTAAACATAGAAATAGGTTATGGTGGTAAATTGCCTAAAAAAGAGAAGGGTAAGAAGGGTTCAGGGGACTCTTCAATACAGGAGGTTCAACGTGTAAGAGTTCCTGAAGAAGGAGAACTTCTCGGCGAGGTTGTGCAACTGTTAGGTCATGAAACACTCAGGGTAAGATGCGCTGACGGTAAGATTAGACTGTGCAGGATTCCTGGGCGTATGATAAAGAAAACATGGATTAAAGAGGGGGATATCGTTTTAATTGTACCCTGGGATTTCCAATACGAGACTAGAGGGGATATAATCTGGCGTTACACTCAGGGTCAAGTTCAATGGCTGGAGAAAAAAGGGTATATGAATTTTTGAGGTGTTCCCATGTCCGGGGACTCAGATAAGATTATTAGATTACTAGACTTTAAGTTAGATCAGTTCCGAGTTAAAAAAAAGGATGAAGAGGATTTTGAAACTCAGGAGGGTGTTTTAGATAAACCCACTTTAGAAACTCTTTACAATTTGGCTAAAAGGAGATTTCTCACAGAAATGTACGGGGTTATCTCCGCCGGTAAGGAGGCTAATATTTACTGGGCTAAAAACATGGGTGTTGACTACGCTGTTAAAATATATCGCACTTCAACAGCTAATTTTAAAGCGATCCGAAACTATATCAGAGGAGATCCGAGATTTAAAAAAATCAAGAGAGGGATTAGACCTCTAATATATACGTGGGCTTTAAAAGAGTTTAAAAATCTTCAACGCGCTATGTCTGTGGGTGTTAGAGTACCTCAACCTGTAATTGTTAAAAATAATGTGTTGATTATGGAATTTATAGGCGCGGATGGTAAACCAGCGCCTCTTCTGAAAGATGTCATTTTAGAATCACCGGGAAAAATCTATAATTTAATCTGCGATTTTATAAAGCTGCTTTATAGAAAAGCCAAGCTTGTCCACGCGGATCTAAGCGAGTTTAATATTATGTATAACGGTGAGCCGGTGCTCATAGATATGTCTCAGTCAGTGTTAACATGTCACCCGCTAGCGTTGGATTATTTGAAGCGGGATATAGCTGTGATATCAAAGTTTTTCAAATCAATAGGGGTACGCGTTATGGATGAAGAAGACTTTTTAGAGGAAGTTACAGGTGGAGTGGGATGAAAAATATTGAGGTTATTAGAATACCGAAGGATAGGGTGGGGGTTGTAATAGGGAAAAACGGAGAGACTAAGAGCCTTATAGAACAGCTTACTAACACTAAGCTTACAGTTGACAGTTCAAACAACACGGTTTCAATAGAATCCTCGGAGCAAACGGATCCGCTTGGAGTTTGGAAAACAAAGCAGATTGTAACAGCTATCGGTAGAGGTTTTAATCCGAAGAATGCTTTAAAACTGGTTGAAGACGATGTTTTCCTAGAAATAATAGATTTAAAAAATATTTTTCCCTCTGAGAAATCCCAGGTTAGAATTAAAGGTAGAATTATAGGTGAAAACGGTAAGACTAGACGGACAATAGAGGAGCTTTCAGAGACTAAGATCTCAGTTTACGGTGACACGGTTGGAATTCTCGGAGGACAGGAACAGTTAAAGATAGCTAGGAAAGCTGTTGAAATGCTTATAAAAGGCTCCTCACACTCTTCAGTATATAAATATTTGAGTAGGAAGAAACAGGAGCTTAAACAGCAAAGATATGATTTATGGGAGCGCCCCCCTCTTCAGAGAGAGGAAGGCGGTGAATAAACTTATTTAAAAGCATTATTGAATTCAACGTTTACTCGTCCATCTTTAATATCAATAATAGTGTAATATCCTAGTGAAGCGCTGCCAGGGTTAACTAGCATTGTTCGACCTAGAAAAGCTTGCCCCATAGCTTCATGAATGTGACCGCTTATATGAAGCAAGGGTTCTCTATTGAGAATGAACTCTCTAATTTTCCTACTGCCGACATGGAGCCCCCTCTTATTAAAGTCAACGGCGGTTCCGTAAGGCGGATCATGCGTAACGGTGATCAGCTTAGACGAATCCGGTGTTTTTAAACTCAAATTTTTAAGTATTAAGTTAATCTCATCTTCAGAGAGTTCGAAAAGTGTTTTAAACGGGGTTGGGCTGCTGCCGCCTAATCCTAAAAACCAGTAATCTAAATATTTTAAAACTCTCATGTGAATGTTTGAAACAATACCGTCATCTGTAAAATTTTCAAGTTCACGGCTATCACAGTTACCGGGAATAAAAAAAATTCTATCACTACCTGTTCTCTCAAGTATTTTGAAAATATTAGCGGCCGCCTTCACATCGCCGAAGTGTGTGATATCCCCTGCTAATATAATTAGTTGAAATTTAACACCTGCTAGTGTTACTCTCTCCGCTATCTTTTCAACAGAGCCGTGATTGCCGTGTACATCTGATAAAATAAGTGCTAGCACTATTCATCCCCACTATGCGTTAGTTAATTATTATTAGCTATTAACCTGTATTTTTAATAAATTTATTAGTTTCGAAGCGTTATATATTTAACAACACGGGCTTTAACTAAAAATGTATGGATGCGAACAGATTACTATCACATTTAAATCATGAGGCGGTTTGTTTTGAAAATTATGGTTGTTCTAGGAGGGGGCGGTCACAGCTTCGAGATGATGAAGATTCTGGAAGGTTTGCATTTTAATAATATAATATACGTGTTAAACCATGATGACCACTATACTGGTTTAAAGCTTAAGGGAACGCGTTTCTACAGATTGATAAGGCCTAGAAAACCATCAGAATACAGTGTTAAAGCTTTTTTCAGATTTATATTTTCAATATTAAATTCACTGGCCCTTTTAATATGGACGAGGCCTAAACTGGTAATCACAAACGGCCCCTCTATAAGCGTGCCTTTAACTTTTATCAGCTGGATACTAAGAATCCCGGTTATTTATATTGAGAGCGTGTGTAGAGTTTACAGGCTATCCCTTTCAGGCCGTATCATCTTGCCTTTAACCAGTCTTTTCATAGTTCAATGGCCGTATCTTAAAAAATATTCTAAGAAAATAATTTACGCTGGTAGAATCTTCTAGGTGTTTTTATGAAATTGTTTATAACAGTCGGTACTTCAAGTTTCGACCCTCTTTTCAGAAGGGTGGATGATATTCTAAAGGAGAGAACGGATTTTGAAGCTATAGGTCAGATAGGAACCGGGCTATATAAGCCGGTCCGGTTTACTAAAATTTTCAGGTTCACCAACAATATAGATAAGTATTACGCTTGGGCTGATCTAATAATATCGCATGGCGGTGCTGGTACAATATATGATATACTACGCTTTAATAAGAAAGCGATAGTTATACCTAATAGGATGGTGGTTGAAGAGCACCAGGTTGAACTTGTTACCGTGTTACATAAGCTTGGCTATATAATGATGGGCGACCTTGATAAATTATCTGAACAGATAGCTGCCGCCTCAACATATGATTTTAAGCCGTATATTAGTAAACCCAACAAAATACAGTATATCCTGGATAAATATATTCGCGGAATTATAGGTTAATGCACCTTACATACAGGTGGTAATCGTCTTTTATGCATGTTCCGTTTAACTCTGTAAATTATAGAGTTTACTGCATCCGCCGGTATTCCTTTATAGTCTCCTCTGACAACTTTATCTAAAACTTCATATTTGAATCCTATATCCTCTTCATCCGTTTGCCCCTCATATAACTCCGCTGAAGGCGGTTTCTCAATTATGCTTCTCGGAATCTTAATATGCTCTGCGATCCTTCTTACCTCGCATTTAACCAGATCACCTAATGGTAATAGATCCACCCCTCCATCACCGTATTTAGTGAAATACCCGATTCTTAACTCCGTGTAATTTCCCGTTCCCACCACTAAGTAGGATAGACTGTTAGCTACATAGTAAAGGGTTGTCATTCTCAGCCTTGGTTTAATATTAGCTTCAGCGTTTAGATTAGTTAACTGGAAGGATCCCCTATATGTTTTAATTAATTGATCGTAAATCTCGGTTAAATCAATTATTTTATACTCTATATTGAATTGCTCAGCTAATTTAACAGCGCTATCTACACTGTCTGTTGGTGAATGGCATGGTAGAATAAGAGCTAAAGTAGGGTAACCGGTCCTCTTACACAAAACAGCTGTAACAGATGAATCTACCCCGCCTGATAAGCCTAATGTAAACCCCTTCATACCAGAAGCGCTTATTCTTCGCTTAAGCCATGTTATAATTTTTATAATAGTTTCACTTATATTCATTTCAACCACGCAGATAAACTGAGTTTAAAATATTTCATCACATGTTTAATAATTTACTTCATAGAATAATAAATATAGATGCTTCTTGATAAAAATTATAAATGTTTTTCGAGGCTGTTATATGAGATTATGGCTTCAAAACATATTAGCATGCCCTATATGTAAGACTCATCCTTTGAAGTTAATAGTTTTCGAATGGGATAAACCGGACAATACTTCGGAAACAGAGGCTCTTAAAAAGATGCTTATAAATGATGTTGAGAAAAAAATTATCAGCCCGAAGTCGATGATATCGCTTACCGTAATCGCTAGCGACGAGCTGTTAAACCGTAGAATTGAAAAATTGAAGCACGCTTTTACAGGTTTAAACTTAGACTACGACCCTAATGTTTTAATGGCGAAAATCGAATCGGAAATGGAATTTTTCGTCGAGACAATATACAGGCTTAACATTAAAAACGGCCTTCTCGTATGCGTAAACTGTAAGCGCTGGTTTCCTATAGGCAGTAGTATAGACGGTGTACCTGAGATGCTGCCGGATGATCTCCGTGATAAAATCAAAGATAAGAAGTTCATTAACTTATGGTTTAGTAAGTTACCGGAGGATTTGAAAAAAATAATAGTTTAGCTGAATAGAGGTGGCGGGTTGAATTCGCAAATATGGTTTCTATTATTGAGAATAGCTGAGATGGGAAACGGTGAGCTTATATCAACAACTTCACTCAGCAGTAAAATAGGCTTCAGCCAACAGAGTGCCTCCAGATATATTCGAATGCTTGAAAAGCAGGGTTTAATCACTAGGCGTATAACCAGCAGAGGGCAGTTTATAACGTTAACAGGTGAAGGGTTAAACCGGCTTAGAGAGGTTTATAACAGGCTGAAAATAATTTTCGGGGAGGCTATACCTCTGTTTACAATTAAGGGTGTGGTTTTCACAGGCTTAGGAGAAGGCGCCTATTATATGTCTAAAAAAGGGTATGTTGAACAATTCGAAAAACAGTTAGGGTTTAAACCCTTCCCAGGGACTTTGAATATTAAACTATTGGATGAAGATGATATTAAAGCTAAGAGAGAGCTAGCCTCCCTTCAAGGTAAAGTAATCCATTCGTTCATAGATGATGATAGAACATTCGGTGACGTTAAATGTTTCCCAGCCTCTGTGAACGGCAAAGTCAGCGGTGCGGTTATACTGGTGAAAAGAACCCATTACGGTGATAACATATTAGAAGTAATCTCAGAGTATAATCTTAGAGAGAAGCTCTCTTTAAAAGACGGGGATATAGTTAGATTAACAGTAAACTTAGCGATCTAACATTTCCTATACTCTCTGATTATCTTATCTATTATCTTACTTGTTCTGCAGAGATCATATTTGTCAAGATATTCCGGAATCCTGATTATTTTAGTTTTAAGCCCTAGGTTCTGGAGTTTATTTTTCAACTCCTCTTCTGAGAAATTCTGGTCTGGTCCTAGGATAATATAGTCTGGGTGAATGTCTTCAACGATCTTTAAAAGATCCGTGCCACTGTTGCCGAGAACCGCTTTTTTAACATATCTTATACCTTCAACCACTGCTAATCTCTGATCCTCTGGTATTATTGGAGGATGCCCTTTAATTCTCTTAACATTTTCATCTCTCGCCACTACGACTATAAGGTCGCCGAACCTACTAGCTTTCCGCATTAAATGTATGTGACCTCCGTGTATGATGTCGAATGTTCCACCTATTAAAACAGTTTTTCTCCGAGCTCTTCCTTGGTTGTTAACCATATAAGTCCTCCATATTAGGTTCTATTATGCGATAGTTAAATCTAAATATTTTTAAATCATGAGATTAAATCCATATTGATGGGCCCGTAGCTCAGGCAGGTAGAGCGTCAGACTATTCTAATAGAATAGGGTGAAGCTCTTAACTTGATGGACTGGGGTATTGATGAATACTCTAGGTCGAATCAAGGGTTCGATTCCCTTCGGGCCCGCCAATTAATTACGATAGGAGCCGGTCTTATTTGGTTTTATCATCCTCCTGGTGGGTTTATCTATTAGTTTTTTCAATGTCTGCTTTCATATCTTTTATTGCAATACCCCTAGCAGCCAGCAAATTCAAGAAGGCTGGTTTGAAGGGTGTTAATCTTCACTCAAAATCTAGGGAGGAGAACGCTGAAAGTTTAGGTTTAGTTATTGGAATGATCACCGTTATTGTTATTATATTAATGTCTTTTTTATTGAAATCGTATATTGACTTAATATATACGGCTATTATGTCCGCTGTGCTAGCTCTAATACTAGGGTTTGTCGATGATGTTTTAAATGTTAGATGGCGTTATAAGCTTCTAATACCGTTATTCGCTTCCATACCGTTAATTCTTAATTACGCAGGCTCCACCTCTGTTGAAGTTCCTTTTATAGGAGTTATCGAACTCGGATTAATATATCCTTTACTGTTAATCCCGTTAATCACGATTTATATGGCTAACTCTATTAACATATACGCTGGTATAAACCTGTTAGAGGCTGGTCAGGTTATTGTTTTAACTAGTGTTATAATTATTTTAGGTGCGGTAACCGGTAACGAGCTAGCCTTATATATGGCTGTGCCGTTTCTGGGTGGATGCTTAGCCTTAGCTTGGTTTAATAAATATCCTGCGAGAGTGTTTGTTGGCAACTCCTTTACATATTTTGCCGGTATGTTTCTTATTTCCGTGGTTGTTTTAGCAAATATGGAGAAAATATTTATATTATGCACGTTTCCTCAGCTGATTAATTTTCTTTACTCGCTTAAAGATTTTATTAAAAAAACACCTAGGCATAGAGTTCCAGTCTACAACGTGACCACAGGGCTTTTAGAGGATTCAGGGAATCACACTCTTCTCAACCTGGTTCTCAAATTGAAAGGCCCGATGACTGAGAGAAGGCTTTCAGGAATACTGATTTTACTGCAACTGTTTAACGCGGTGATTGTTTTAGGAGTCTGGTTGTTTTTAATATTGCTATGAGAGTGCCCTCTATGATTGGAGTATTCGAATCTCCCCACGTCCTTCCTCGATTACATCCCCTTTAAACACTTTAAAAGCCGTTTCAACCCCGTCTATTACACTGTGAACCAGCCCGGCGTCTATAAACCCTAACCCTATCTCTGCCGAGCCGAGAATGTTTATAACTCCCCCCCTCATCCTAGACCCTGTTTCAGCTCCGCAGGAGCCTTTCACTGTTATTTGACCGCCAAGCATGTAATATCCTAGAAAACATCCGCAGCAACCTTTCACAGTTATTTCCCCGCCAGTTAACCGCATACCGGTAAAATTCTTAGCATCCCCGTCAACTTTTATAACCCCCCCTTTCATGCCTTCAGAGGATCCTATGTAATTTGCACCTAGAAAACTCTCCGCGTTCTCTAACACGTGTATGAGGCCGCCGCTCATTTCAGCTCCACACCAGTCATCCACACACCCGTTAACTGTTATTTCCCCCCCGCTCATATAGGCGCCTAAATGCAGCCCCGCATCCCCGCTAACGATCATCCTGCCCCCCCCCCTTTTTTCCCCCCCCCCCC
>JAWBON010000012.1:0-26772 GCA_038826135.1 Candidatus Odinarchaeota archaeon
CAGCTGGAATAATAACATATGCCCTTACGTTTTTAGGAGGGCTATATTCTATAAAAAATGGCGAGGGGCTTTTAAATTTATTTTTTATTCTATTTATTGTTGCATTGATTTTCTCTCTTCTACCAGCAGGTTTCTTAGGGATACCTTGGCCTCCCGTAAGATACATAATGTATATGAGTATATCTAGCAGCATAGTCGCAAGTTTTGGAATTCAGGAAGCTGTTAAATTAATTAAGAAATATGACAAATATAATATTTCCAAATACACAATTCCATTCTTTATAATAGGCACCATTATCCTCCAGTCATCTATCGGATTAACAGCGTTAGTTGGTAAAGGATATTGGGATTTTGCTATTAGCAGAGACGAGTATCAGGTACTGATCTGGGTAAATAGCCAGACAGGTTATAGTGAGCACATAATGGTTTATCCGAGTATTATTCTACCTTCTAGAGCATTTTTAAACCCTCGAAGTGTTGGAACAAATGCCACTCATATTTTTAACGAGACGATTGTTAATAATACAATTTTATCAGAGCTTTTAGCAACCGAGTTTAATTATATAATGGTTAATACGAGCAGTTATCCTGTTTTAACAAGTCTACTGGAAGCAGACCCCGCATTTACTTTAGTATACTTAGTCTCAAATATAAGATTGTACAGATTCTAAATTATATCGGAAATTTATTACTCTAAAGATTTTTTAACTCACCGCGGGCTACTGCTATTTCAGGTCTTTTAGCTTAGGGTATAGGTGTACCGTCATAGTCTATGAAGAGAATGATTTTTTTCACCCCATCTTACTTTATCTTTGATATTAATCCATAAATTTAGTAGGCAGAGTGGACGGAGCGAGCTCATTATTTCACATTTAAAATTAATCTGTGTTGCATGGTTTAAGGTCTACATCTATAATATATTGTTTATTTTCTCCTAGAGAAATCTAGCGATATGTTTATTAATATCTATGTTAGTTAACGTTAAACTGGATGATGCTTATCCCACTGATTGAAGATGGAGCTTATTTAAAGTGAAAACAGGTAGTTTCAGAAAAATAGTATATGGGTTTAGAGAAATAAAATCTCTTTTTAACCCCTATAGGATTTTAACTTATTTCTTTCCAGTAATAAATCATAGAAGATTTTGCCAGTTTTATTTTAATTTTAACCTTCCTATTTTAGCGGATTTAAAATTTAAAGTTGAGAAGTGGAGGCTATGAAAAAAGAATTAGAGGTTAAACCGTCTAAACCTTTAAAAAATGGGAAAAAACCTGTGAGAGTTTTAGGCCCGATAGATGATTTAGCGAAATATGTCAGACCCGACTGGTGGAAGAACCTGTTCACCTCCCTGTATCTTAAGACGGATGCGGATGTTGTTGATGATCAGGGTATTACAGGCCGGGAAGTGGACTTGTTCACCGAGATGCTTACACTTCAACCTGAAGATAAGATTCTAGACTTATGCTGCGGACACGGGAGACACTCGCTTGAATTAGCGCGGCGCGGGTTTAAATATGTAGAGGGGCTCGACCGCTCTTCATATCTTATACAAAAAGCCAGGTCCACAGCGAAAAAAGAGAATCTGACTGTTAAATTCAGGGAGGGTGATGCTAGGAAGCTTCCTTATCCTGCGGACAGCTTCGACGCTGTTATGATCTTAGGGAACAGTTTCGGATATTTTGAAACTGTTGAAGATGATATGAAAGTTTTAAGAGAGGTTTTCAGAGTATTGAAACCTTGGGGTAAACTACTTATAGATGTAGCTGACGGCGAATATGTGAAGAAGAATTTTCAACCTCGCTCATGGGAGTGGATAGATAAGAAGCACTATGTTTGCAGGGAGAGGAGTCTCTCAGTTGACGAGCAGCGTTTAATCTGCAGAGAGGTTGTAGCCCACGTAAACAAAGGGGTTTTAGCAGACCAATTCTACGCTGAAAGACTTTACACGAAGGATAATTTAACTAAGTTTCTAACAGCCGCCGGGTTCACAGACCTGGTTTTTCAAGGGGAGATAGCTACAGATTCTAAGAGAAAACAGGATCTTGGAATGATGGAGCAGAGAATAGTTTTAACAGCTTTAGTGAAGAAAGAGTGGAGCCCTGTAAGAAGAAAGCTTAAAGCTGAGGTTAAAAACATAGTTGTTATCTTAGGGGATCCTACTAAAAGAGACCCCGTGAAACCAGCTACAGTCTTCGATGATGATGATATTTATACTATAGATCAGATGAAAGACGCTCTCAGAGAGCTGCAAGGATACAATTACACGTATCTTAATAATCATGACACACTTATCAGCGACCTTGTGAAGTTGAAGGATAAGATAGACTTAGTTTTAAACCTGTGTGATGAAGGATATTTTAATAATCCGCGTAAAGAACTCCACGTACCAGCCATTCTTGAAATACTGGGTATACCTTACACTGGAGCCGGCCCCCAGTGTTTAGCAATCTGCTATGATAAGTCGCTTGTAAGAGGCGTTGCCAGAGAGATGGGGATACCTGTACCTGAAGCCGTGTTTATTAAACCTGAAGATAAAACATTTGAAATCAACTTTGACTTTCCAGTTATCGTGAAACCGAATTTCGGTGACTCAAGCTTCGGAATCACCCAGAAAAGCGTAGCCTATAACCGGGAGGAGTTTATAGCCGCGATATCCGAGATAAGAGACAGATTCGGATACGATAAACATATTCTTGTTGAAGAGTTTCTGCCAGGGAAAGACTTAAGTGTAGGGATAATAGGAAATCCACCGGACTATGTGGTTTTACCTATAACAGAGGAAGATTACAGTACCATACCTGAAGGATTGCCTAAAATATGCGGTTATGAAGCTAAATGGTTACCTGAAACTCCTTACTGGAATATTAAAACAATCGTAGCAGACCTGCCAACAGACACATATAATATAATAGTGGAGTGGTGTGTTAAACTCTTTCAGAGATTAGAATGCAGAGACTACGCTAGATTTGATTGGAGAATGGATGAAAACGGAGTGCCAAAGCTTTTAGAAGTTAACCCGAATCCAGGATGGTGCTGGGATGGTCATCTCGCTAAAATGGCAAAGTTTGCAGGCATATCATACTCTATGATGCTAGGAGCCATCTTAGAAGCTGCAGAGAAACGGTTAAACATACATAAAGAAGAGCATTAAACGTATTAAAACCCGCCAGCTTCAAAAGCGTAAAATTGGTATTTCACCACCAGTAATAGATTAATCCACTTATTCACGAGCGGGTTAGATTAACATGAAATATCGCGAACAGTTAAAGCTGGTTTGGGAGATAATTTCAAAAAATCTCAGAGAGTATTCCCAAAACAGTCGAATAGTATTAGACAAGTCGCTTGTAAACGAACAGATTATAAGATTTATAAATAAAGCGCTTGGCAGAGAAGACGATGAGAAAAACCCGATTAACCTTAATGACAGAGATGTGTTAACAAGAATCATAATACAACTTATAGAGAAAAATTATCCTATAGAAGATTTAAGTGAAGCTTTAAACTGGGTTCAATTCGAATATCTATGCATGAAAATATTCGAGTACAATGATTTCGAGTGCAAAATACATTACTGTTTCAGAGACGGGGATAAACGATTCGAAATAGATATCTTAGCCTACAGAGATAATTTAATTCTAGCAGCGGATGTCAAACACTGGTCTGCAAGACAAGGTAAGCGAAGCCTGCTTGTAAAATATGTTGAAAAACAGGATTCAAGAACAAGGCGCCTAGTCAACTCTGAGAAATTCCTAGAAGACTACAGCCACCTCCCAGTAAAATCGCTTATACCTTTAGTAATCACATGGTATGATGAAAACATACAATTCCATGAGAGAGTCCCGATCATACCTATCTATAAACTCAATAATTTTTTAAACACCTTCGAACAGTATGATTTGAAAACCTATTCTATAATTAATAGTAGAGTGGTTGAGAATGGATAGTGACGAGAGAATTAGAAGACTGGTTTTACAGTTAAGCGGTGTTTTCTATGATGTTAAAGAAGAGTTTATAAAACGTTTACCCGAGTATTTTAACGAGCAGACAGCCAGCAGTCTAAGTGAAAAATCACCTGTAGTTAAAGACCAGGAGTACCCGGTGAAATTTACTAAAAAATTTGCAGATAAAATATTAGAAGATTTGATAAGCAGCCTTCTTAAAGAGAGTATAAAAACTGTTACAAGAAACATTGAAGTTTTAAATAGCAGTATAGAGGTTGAATTAAACAATTTTAAAAACAGATTAGAAGAGAAAAATAAGAGGTTGACATCAGCTCTTTCGGATAGAAATATGCTGATAAAAAAACTATTAATTAAAGACCCGAAGTTCAAGTTATTAGGATTATTAGAGGAACTTAAAGAAGCTGATTTAAAAACATTGAAAGCCAAGCTTAGACTCCAGACGGAAACAATTATGATGATTCTGAGAGTTTTAAGAAGAGAAGGATACATTCAAATTTCAAGAAAGGATGGAATGCCTAAAATATTTTTTAAAAATGCACCGTGGAATTACAAAATAGATTCTTAAATAAGTCATCGCAAGATAATTTCCTGCACTATATTTAATAAATTTATGCTACTTTAACTGTTGGATTAATGTTTTTTAAGTGTAACTTGATTTTTTCTATAAGCTCGTTTACACCAGCTTGTTTTATAGCTGAGGTGAACAGTGTTTTATCCGCCGGATACAAGTTAGCTAACTCTTCTCTATAGTATTCCTGCTTAGTATTATCTAATCGATCTATTTTTGTGAAGACTAATAGAATCTTATTAAAATCGATTTGAAGCTCACGATATATT
This sequence comes from Candidatus Odinarchaeota archaeon, assembly GCA_038826135.1. Classification (GTDB taxonomy): domain Archaea; phylum Asgardarchaeota; class Odinarchaeia; order Odinarchaeales; family Odinarchaeaceae; genus Odinarchaeum. Next base: position 4,800 of record JAWBON010000012.1, read on the forward strand.
TCGAAGCCTTGTTGAATTTTAAACCTGATAGTTTCTATTTCATCCTCCACACTGACTGTGAAGAGAATTAGATCAGCGTTCATAATATCAAGCATGTTGAGTGAGAAAGATTTGAGTATGTTTAAATCCATATCAGCTACGAATCCTATTGTATCTATGAAAAGTATTTCCTTATCAGATTTAGATGCTTGGTATTTGCTTGTTAACGTTGTGAAGGGCGTATTGCTTGTCTCCTTGTTTTCACCTGTTAATAGGTTAAAAAGGGTTGTTTTACCAGCGTTGTAATATCCGGAGATGCAAACAGACAGTTTGTTTAAAGCCTTTCTTTTTTCGATCTGACATATTTTATCTTGGAAATAGGCTTCCATTTCTGCTTTAATCTTGCAAATTTTCCGTGTATACGCTTTAAGCGTGTTATGGTACCCGTATTCGCCGCTTGAACCGATAAACGGCCGGTCGTCCATGAATTTCTCTCTGACGAGTAGTTTATAGTATGGTAGCATTCTTGATGTTTCAGCGTATTCGATCTGTAGTAGGGATAGTTTATCAGATGCTCCTCTTTTAAACAGTTCGAAAACAATATCGTTTCGATCTATAACCGGGCATGTTAATAGCCGGTTTAAATTTAAACGCTGTTTACTTGACAAGCGATTATAAAATACGACTAGTTCAATACCATTCCGTTTAATATACTCTTTAAGTGATAAGATTTTCCCTTTTCCAAAATAATAATTAGATGCTGGTTTTAACCTAATTTGAGTTATAGTATCTATTATTTGAATATTTAAAGAGTTGACGAGGGTTTTTAACTCATCTATTTTTAGTTTATATATTTTATGGTCGTGCGGATTCTTTTTAAGAAAACAGATGACGGCTTTCTTATTCTCTAAACTTTTAGTCATTTAATCTCACTGAAAAATAATAATTTTTTATCTTTTCTATTTAATTATCGGGGCGACTGTCCCTCCGTCCATTAGAAACAGTATTTTTGCTGAGGGGCCGGTTATTTTAAAAGCTTCTTGTAAGGCTTCTCCGATAGTTCGGAAAGGTTTTATAAAGGTTCCTTTAAAAATATCAGGGTTCATCTGTGAGACTATGAACATATTTGAGAACATGGCTGTTTCTATAAGTTTAGCAGTTTTATGATATCCTAGCTTGTAGTTGCTTTTTATTTTAGCGAATATTTCTTCCGGTGAATTTGACTCTTTCATAAGATTGTAAAAATCTGGCGGCCCTATCCCTTCAAGGCATGGGGCTACTAAGATTATTACACCTTTATCTTTAACAGCTATTTTAGCTGATTCTATTGCTTTCTGAGCTTGATAAAGGTTTATGTCAAGAGGGGGGCGTGCTACGGTAACGACTATATCTGCTTTACTAGGTATTTTTGCGCAGTAAACTTCTTCAGCCGGCTCTACAAGTTTATAAAATGATTTTAGTATGTGACCTGTAGAGCAAGCGTAGATATCTCCATCCCCGTCAATGACCACGTTGATCGCGAATATTCTAATTTTTTCTAATACTATTCTAGCTATATCTTCGAAGTCTTCGTGAACAGGGTTGCCTTTAAGTTTAGTCAGTTGAGCTTCTCTGTAGAGGGATAGTGAATGATTCTGAGTGATTGTCTGATATCCGGCAACCCCGGGTACAAGGCTTTTTCTACCGCCGGTGTAGCCTGCGAAGTAATGTGGCTCCAGAGAGTTTATTGCTATAATCGCCCCATAATCGAATAGTAACTTGTTAAGGTATATTTCAGTTCCCCTTTTACTTTGGCCGAAATAGTGTAGTTCAGATTTCTTACTTTCATGGTAAGTTACTTTACTGTGATATTTAGGATAAAGTTTATCGCCTAAAATTTTCTTTATCTCCTCCAATGTAGGCGCTCTGTGGTCTCCTGTAGCTACAAGAAAAATGAAGTCTCTGCCTTCTAATTGCGGTTCAAGATAGTTTAATATTTTAGATGTGGGTGTGGAGCGCTGACAGTCATTAACCACGATTATAAAGCGTTTATTATTGTCTAGGAATTCTACTAGTTTAGGGCTTTCAACAGGGTTATTAAACGCTTCTTTAAGAATCTTGTTTTCATCACGTTTTCTAACACTGTTAGGGTAGACTATTTTTAAAATATTCTCGTCTTTTACAGATATTTTTTGAGAAACTGAGCCGTAAGGGATTTCGATCTCCAATTATTCACTCACCTTTATTTTTCATCAATTCTATTTGACGGATTATTTCATCCGCCATCTCCATTGTTCCGGCAGGTGAACCGTCGGGTTTACTATATAGGTCGTATGTTACTTTCACACCCTCATTAATAACTTTTAAGGTGGCTTTTTCCAACAAGTCTGCTTCTCTTAACATTTTAAGATGCTTCAGCATCATAATAGCGCTGTTTATCATCGCTGTAGGGTTAACTTTATTCATTCCAGCGTATTTTGGAGCTGAACCGTGAACTGGCTCGAACATTGCATATTCGGATCCTATATTCGCTCCGGATAAAAGACCTAAGCCGCCTACTAATCCTGCCGCTAAATCTGATAGTATATCACCGTATAAGTTGGGTGTTACTAGCACATCATATTCTTCAGGTTTCATAACCAGCTGCATAGCCATGTTATCAACAACTTTTTCATCGTAAACTATATTAGGATAGGATTGAGCTATTTTCCTCGCCTCTTCTAGGAAGAGGCCATCAGTAAACTTGTGTATGTTAGATTTATGAACGCATGTAACTTTACGCCTGTTATTTTGAAGAGCATAATCGAAAGCGAATTTTACAATTCTCTGAGAGGCTTTAACGGATATGGTTTTCAAAGATACAGCTGTGCTCTCATCAAGTGTGATATTATGAGTTCTCTTAAGAAGCTGTATTAATTCTTTTAATTGTAGTGAATTTTGCTGGAACTCTATGCCGGAATAGGATCCCTCGGTATTCTCTCTTATGATAACTAAGTCTATATTTTTATATTTTGATTCAACACCCTCTACAGATTTTGCAGGTCTAACATTAGCGTAAAGATCGAAGGTTTGCCTTAAAGCTACAGTTACGGATCTGAAACCTGTTCCGAAACTAGTTGTGATAGGGCCTTTAAGTAGAACCCGTGTTTTTCTAAAAGATTCAACTGTCTCTTTTGGAAGAGGTGTGCCGTATTTTTCTAAAGCTGTAGCTCCAGCTAAAACTTTATCCCATTTAATATTAGCACCTGTCGCTTCAACACATTTTAACGTAGCCTCTGTTATTTCAGGTCCTATCCCATCCCCTGGTATTAATGTAACTTTAACCATTATCTCACCACAGCTTTAGAAGCTTATTAATAATTTAAATATTTCAGGTATTTAGCATACAATTTATAATTTCAAGCTTAGCTTAGCCTACATGTTATTATATACGTTTTATATGTTAAAATGTAAGATAATCTTTTTATAATTAAACTTATAAGGGATTTATCAACTGTTAAAATCATAATTTTTTATTTAATGGTGTTATGGAATGGCTAAAACCGATAGTCAGACAGCTAAAACCTCAGCTGACACAGGATCGATGATCGAGGTTTTTAAAGGAGTTACAGATAACGTTTTAATTAGAAGGATACTTAAAGGTATTTCTAAATATTGTAGATTCGATAAAGATAATAGACTGGATGTGGCTTTACAAATCTACACAGGGCAACGGGATAAAGCCTGTCCCTGGTGTAAAATATCGGCAAAGATTCTTGCACCCATACTTAAACTCGGAGGCTCATCCTTCGGGGTTGGTGCTAGCGAGCTTAAAGAGAAATTTTCAGATATTTATTGGAGAAGGGGATTAGCTAACGTTATAAAAGGGATAGCTTATTTCGGTGTTCGTAAACCGTTTATTCCAGGAGCTCCGTTCCAAGTGGTTTGGAACGTGACTAGGAGATGCAATCTTAAATGTAAACACTGTTATGAGAACGCGGGTGTAGCGGATCCTGATGAATTAACCACGGAGCAGGCTATAAAAGTTATAGATAAGCTGGCAGATGCGGGTGTAATAATACTGGCTTTCTCCGGTGGTGAGCCTACTATAAGAAAAGATATTTTGAAACTGATAAGCCACGCTCATAACCGTGGAATGTATATTGCATGTGCTACTAACGCGTTAACTTTCGCGGACCGTGAAGTTGTTAAAAAATTTAAAAAAGCAGGCTTAGAGTTCGCTCAGATAAGCTTAGATGGTTTAGATCCGAAAACACATGACGAGTTTAGAGGTGTTAAAGGAGCTTTCAATAAGACTGTTGAAGGTATTAAAAACTGTGTAGCTGAAGGTCTTTTTGTAGAAGTCGCCACAACAGTTACCCACTACAACTATAAAGAGATCCCGGCTTTAATAAAATATGTTGACGGTCTTGGCGCCAACTGGTTTATGGTTTACAATTTTGTTCCAACAGGTCGTGGTGTTGACATAATAGACCAGGATCTCACTCCACAGGAGAGGGAGGAGCTTCTAACAACATTATGGAGTTCACTAGCTAGTAAAGAAGTTAAAGTTAACTGTCTGTCAACAGCCCCACAGTTTGCACGAGTTGCAATACAGCAGACAGAGCAGGCTATGGGAGTATCCTTAAGCGGAGAGGAGTGCAATCAGGTTGTAGTGCCAACGCATTTTTACAATCCATCCTTTTCAGGGAAGTTGAAAAACTTAGCCTCGTTCATAGGAGGTTGCGGAGCCGGCCGCTTCTATATGGCTATAGAGCCTAACGGAGACTTATACCCATGCGTATTCTTCCCACATGAAAAAGAGGTTTTAGTTGGAAACATTTACAGAGACGATTTTGAAGACATCTGGGTTAATAGCCGTGTGTTGCAGGAGTGCAGAGATAAAGACATATTATCAGATAACTGCGGCAGCTGCGAGTTTAGATATTATTGTGGTGGTTGCAGGGCTAGATCATTTAACTATTTCAAAGATCTGAGGGCGCCTGATCCGGGGTGTGTGAGGAATGAGGTTTACTGGGATAAATTAAAGAGTACTCTCGAGACGGGATATGCTAAAGAATTTGTGGGCCCGGATATACTTTTGAAGAAGGTTAGTACTAATTAGATTATAATTTAAAATTTAGCATTTCTATTATTTTATCCACCGCGTAATCTGTGTGCTGGAATTCATATTTCTGAGGCCATGTTAAATCAATTATTTTAACATAGCATTGATTTATAGCGGAGTAGCTGATAGCGTACATTCGGTTCACTTGCTGGTGAATAAATATTTCCTCCTCACTCTCCATATCACGCGTGGTTCTCTTACCCGCTAACCTGTCTTTTTCGCGTCTAGCTATCACATCACGGGGATTAAATTCTACAAGTATAATTCCGTCCGGCTGAATTATATGAAGTGTTTCAGGGATTAGGCCTGGGTAAAAACCGAACGGTGTTTTAAGCGACATGTGAGTGTCTATTATAAGGTTCTCTTCTAATAGGCTGATTTTATTAGCCGCCTCTATCTGTATTTCTTTATAATTTTTCCGTGGTAGTTTCCGAGTATCCTCTCTTGTACAGATAATCTTCGGATATAATTCTTTAGCTACTTCAAATATCATATCCCCATAGTTAACTATGCTCACACCGCTCATTTTTTCAGCGATTCGATTGCAGATTGTGGATTTACCTGCTCCCGGTACACCTGTTAAAATAAATTTCATAGTCATTACCAGCCTTATATGAATACAGTGCATTTATATATTTTTATATTGTAAAGGAGTGGAAAAGTATAAATATCGCTTTCGCTCAATTATATGTAGTAAAGCTACAAAAAAAGTGATTATTATGGGGAGACAAATATACTGCGTGACTGGCGAAGGGGAGTTAAAACCTGTAACTGAGCCCAATAAAAACTCGTGCGTAATAATAGTTGACTCCGAGAGCAGAACAATATATACATCCATACCAGAAGAAGCCCCTGTTAGAGACAAATTTATAACAGCCAGGCTAGCAGCTGAATTAAAAAGAATGAACGGTTTGGTTTACAAGATACAGAATATAGCCACAGTTTAAATAAAACCAAGCAGTCTACAGTTAAAAGCTTACCTTAAAAATTCTTTAAACATTTTAAGAATAGCATTCACCATGCAATTAGCAATATACTTTTATAAAAACAATTTAAATCGAACTATTTTAAACAGTAAGATTAAATAAATAAAATTCTATCATTCTAAGATTATCAGCTATCCGTGTTTTTTAATAACAGTGATTAGCTTGCGATTTTTAAATATTAGAATTTAAACCCCACAAGAGCGAACAGTTTATATTTACAGTAAATACTTATGGTTTAAACGGGGTTGAACAGTCATGGACGAGTTAGAGCGGATAAGACTTAAGAAAATGAAAGAAATGATCCAGAGAGTTAACGAGCAACATAAGCTGAAAGAACGTGAGGAGAAGTTAAGCCAGCAGAAGAGTAAATTTTTCAAAATTGTTTGCGAAGAGGAAGCGTTAAACTATCTGGATGAACTTCGCCGGTTAAAACCGGCTGTAGCCTCACAGATTGAGGATATTATAATTACGATTGTTAACCAGTATGGGCTTCAATCTAAAATCTCGAAGACGGATATTATGCTATTAGAAAGGAGAATTGAGGGCAGAGGCCCTGAGATTAAAATTAAGAGAAGAGGTAAAGAGGAAACAGACATATCAAATATATTAGCTGACGATAAAACTTAGTATATTAATTAAGCTAAGGACTTGTAGCTATGATTTTCTTAGTGTCTAACAGTTTAATATCATTAACTGTAATATCCAGTACACCTTTAACGTTTCTTTTAACATCCCTGATCATCATTTCCTGCCAAGTGGGATTTTTCAAATTTTTATAATCTGTAGAGCGAAAAACCAGATTCACGTTAACTATACATTGAGGTTTCTCCTCTAAACCAGGTTCCATGTTAACAAGCTCTTTTACCACCGGTTTCTCGACGGAGACCAACCACTGAGCTAATTTCTCATTACCACGCCGGGAGACTTTAATAGTATTCAAAACCGTTAACACATCTAAAACATCATAGATTCTTCTCTTTTTCTCGATAGGTAACTTGATTTTCCGGGCTATTTCAACCGCTGATAAAGGTTTACCTGACTCTCGAAGGCAGTCTACAATCTTTTTTGTAAGCTCTACAAGTTTCAAAATAGATTACCTCAATAACACTATATAATTAAATATTGTGACTTGAAAAATATTAATTTATCTATACTCTTTGAACGTCTTTAAGATATCTCAAGGTGTGGAATAAGGCTTTTTAAATATCATTTTCGAAATAGTGGTGAAAGATTCGTTAACACCTAAACCTGTTTTAGCGCTTGTCTCCAAGTATGATGAGCTCAGTTTTTCAGCGAATCCCTTAGCATCCAGTGTTTTAACCACCCGCATAGATGTTAAGTCAAGCTTGTTTCCTATAATGATGAGCGGGATTTTACCTTTAATATACTCGTTAAGTTCTTTCACCCAGTTATCTAAATTAGTAAAAGTGGATAACCGGGTTAGATCAAATACTAGGATGGCCCCCGAGGCCCCCCTGTAGAAAACATTTCTAAAAAATCTGAATTTATCCTGGCCGGCTATATCCCATAGAGAGAGTTTAATTTCAAACCCATCAACATAAACTGTTTTACTCATAATATCCACGCCGATTGTGGCCTTATAGTCTACTTCGAATCTTTCTTGAACGAATTTATTAATAAGCGAGGTTTTACCTACAGCAGGATCCCCTAATAACAGGATCTTAAATCTGTAACTGGGTTTCACTGATATAATACCTCCAAATTTTTAGCAAATTTCACTCCAGCGAAGAAGACTTTTTATAATAACTTATATACTCGCTTTGAATATTAATTTATTTTAACGAGTATCATGTTAAATAATAATATGGAAGCGTCATCTATATGCTGGATAGTAACGTTTCAATAGAGAAAAACCCGCTGTTAAAACTATTAAAGCAGTATAGTAGAAAAGAGCTTACAACCGCATATAAGTCGCTTGGTTTTACCGGTGTGAAACTAAGAGAACTACTCTCAGCAGGCGTGGATCATAAGAGACTGCCACGTTTAATATGTTTATACTTATCATTGCAGCGTCTTTTAAATTTTAAAAATATTTTTTGGGAGAATGACTGGCTGCTTTTCACAGTTAAAGATAAGAAAGCCAGTGAGAGTACAGATTTAAAGCAGGTTGAAAAACCAGGGTTGAAAGACGATGACCGTGTTTATCTTTGGGTTGAAAGCCCTTTAAAATCTGAAATATTCCATTTATTTAATATCGAGCAGATGGGGGTAAAATCCACGGTTCAAGATGCTTTAAAGAACATACTCGCTGTCCTGGATAAAAAAAGATTCATCCTGCTTATTAGAAACGGTTTAAAGGATGCTGAAAAGATTCTCAGGGAATTTAAGAATAGCGCATTCCCATTCTATAAAATTAGTTTCCCAGCTTACATTATAAAAGAACTAGTCTGGAGTTGTAATGATGTTTTAACTGCTTCTATATCGTGCTCAAGAGAAATAAGCGGCACTGACGGTATTGACAGGATAATTTTCTATGGATGCAATGTTGGAAGAGGGATAACTGAACTGAATAGAAGACATGAAATAGATTTAAGCAGACTTGGCAGTTGGACGGAAATCCAAACAAGCGATTTCTATCTGAATGTAGACGGTAAGATAAGGTTTAAGGATTATAATAGGTTACTGGAATTTGTTGAAGGGAGAGAGAAGGATCTCCGTTACATTAAAACAATTTAAAATCCGGTTAAACTCATTAAAAACGTAAATTTATTAAGAAACTTATCACTATATTTTATTTAAAATTTAAATAAAGGGGGGTTAGGGGCTGTGAAAATTAAGGGAGGGAGTGAATGGCTCTTAACTCGGAGAAGAGCAAGCTATTAAACCAGTGTTTTAAAAGCAGGATCAGAGACTGGGGTGGGAGCAAGGGTCTTCTCATACCGAACTCTGTGAATTTTCCTAAGGGACCGGTTGTTCTCGTCGAAGATAAAAACAAGTTAGAAGTGATATTCATCGGTTACGAGTTGCCTGTGTTTCTCAGCTTTGTAAAAAAACAGATCAACGGTGTTCTTAAAGACAGTGAGGGGAAAATTATAGATTTGAACGATTTGAAAGAAAACCATATAAAGAGAATAGTTATAGCTGTTGAAGCCTTAGAGCAAAGAGCTTTAGCCGGGGCTGAAGAAACTGGTGATTCAGATGCAGCTCGAGAACTGTTCGGTAACATGGCTGCAGCGGTTAAAAAACACTTGGAACTGTTTCTAAATAGCACGCATTTAACAAGTAAATTATACCATTTAACAAGGCTGAGTGATGAACTAGACTATGCTGTGAAAGCTTTAGACAGAGTTTTATAAAATCACATACTTTTTTCTTTTTATTTCATAGTTAACTTTTGAAAGTTTTGTTAATTTTCAGATTATTTGTTAACTATTTGCTTATTTGTTATAGTATATAGTTAAATTTTTAAATAAAAATCTATACTTATTTTGATTAAAAAAGAGGGAGGGAAAATAATGATCCCGATCGGATGGCCAAGATAAAGGAGGATAATTTATGAGCTTGTACAGTGACCTCACCGAGATAAAAGGGCTTATTTCAAGCGGGATAGTCATAAGAGAGTACACCAGCGACTGGGTTGAAGCCTATATACCAAACACAAGAAGATTTAACGTAACCAAGCGCCTGAGAGAGATAGCACAGTATTTGGAGGAAAAATACAGTAGACCAGTACATGTTTATATAAGTCAAAATAAGTGCATGTTCAGATTACGCTAAGGGTTCTACACCCTTTCTTTCAAAATTTTAATAATGGTTTTTTGAGGTAAAACCCATTTTTTAAACTCTTCTTTATATAAATAGCTATTCTCAAATGTGAAGGGTAATCCTTGAGAAAGATAATTTTGCTTCAGCCTGTAGAAGAGTTTGAAATCCACGTCCTCACCAATATCTTCAAGATAGTTTTTAAGCGTGTAGTCAACCATTACAAGACTACCTTTAGGGAGAAATAGGTAAGCGTTAAGAGCCTTCTCCCCGCTTAAACTCCTAGCTCTGAAGATATATACACTAGGTAAATCTAGTAATCCTGATTCAACAGAATTTATAATTTTCTCCGAACCTTTAATTTTTATAAAAACATGCTCGTCCAGACCGATATTCTCTACAAATAGTGTAGGTTTAACAACCCCTGCTGATATTAATCGAGTTTTTCTCTCGAAAACACTAGTAGCGGATATACCAAGCTTTAAAGATATGTCGCGAATAGGCTGCTTGAAATCATAACTTAATTGGTTTAGTAATTCTAAATCAACTAAGTCGTAACCTACACTGTTTAAGTTAAAACCTTCACGAGCACTAGCCTCCTCTACATCACCTGAAACGTATAATGTATGCCATGATTCATCTAAAACTTTCCTCACCCATAAAGCCCAGTTCTCCCAGTTAAAAGCCCATTTTTTATTTACCGTATCATAAGAGTTTCTTAAGGAAAGAGAATGCCGGCCAGGCCCTTCGTCAATCCAGTACTCAGCGTTTCTTATATAGGGTTTTAGTAGTTCTATAAAATGTACTAAGAATTCATCAGGAATATTAAAGGAATAAAGATAAATAGTGGAGCCACCGCGGAGTTCTTGAACTATTCTCATATAGGGGAGTTTTGGAATAACCTGATCAGTCATAACTGTTAAAATTTTTAAACCGAGTTTTTCAAGGTTAATCCGTCCGTTAAAAAATACGCACCCCCTTTTCTGAAGCGATATCAGACGATTTGAAAAAGTGTTTCTTGACAGACCAAGCCTGTTGGCAGCATCGATATTTGAAATCAACGGGTCCTTGCTAAGTAGCTCTATTATTTTAATATCAGTCGTATCAAGTTCTACGGTGTGAGTTAAAAGAGAGTGGAGTCTAATATAATGGCAGGCATCCCGTAAATCTAAAATATAATTATATTTTTCTAATTTTTTCAAGTTATCTAAAATTGTTGGAAGAAACAGCCCACTGGTCATCTTATCGTAAATTATAAGATCATAAACAGCTCGATAACAAGAGCCGTCTTCAAATTCAAATGTTATTTTTGACGCGTCTTCTAAATCAGAGTTTTTCTTATCAGCCCACTCTTTTAATAATTTCGCTCTTAAAGGAGGGTCGGATAATTTATAGAGTAGTAAGTATTCAAGATCCTCTTTTATAGGTTCAGGGATTATGTCTGATAAGTATCCTCGGAATATTTGCCTAGCAAATTGAACCTGTTCATCGTTAAATATTAACGGGGGTTCTAAAAATTCACTCCAAACATACTTTTTATTAAGATACTCCTTAATTTTGTTTTCAATAAGAGACTGGTCTTCGAGTTGAATCATAGTAACCCCTGAAAAAAAACACAGTATTTATTATAAAAATTGTGCACTTGTTCGATATAAAGTTTGTGATAGACAACGTAATATATGATAAATAAAGAGATTAAAATAATGTTTTTACCAAATAAAACGATAAAAAATTGATTAAGATTAAAAAACGTTTTTAAAAACCCTAGAAAAGATTTATAGCTAACCTAAAACTTATTTTATAATAATTTTTTAACACGACAGTAGAGTTTAAAAGGGAATAAATAAAGGCTATATCTGCAAGAAGAGGGGATAAAAATGAAAACTTTACTTGTAGCACATGATATAAAGGAAAAAATCATGAATATCGCGCAAAGGACAAACGAGTTTATAACAAAACAGTCGCCGGAGGGGACACTACTAGTATATGAGGAGTTAAATAATATATGGAAGTACTTGAACAGGCTTCAATCCTTTGAAACAAAGTATATAATAGAGATCATAATCAACATGTCAATAGCCTTCGAAGCGTATTTTGCAGGGGCAATAACAAAAGAGGAGCTTATAACAAATATTTTAAAAAACAAAATCGTCAGCGAGTTGATAAACCATTTAAAAACCATAAATTAGAGGGGTTTTGGAGATGGGGGAGAAGCAGCTTAGTTATCTGTTTAACTTACTTAAAGGATTACAGAGCGGCGATATCCTAATGGATGGACAAGGTCATGAACGCTTTAAATTGGTGTTTAAGGAAGCGTATTATAATATAGACACTATTAAAATATTTTTAAATCTTCTTGAAAAAGTAACAGATGATCAGATTAAAGCATATATGAGGGAGATTGATAACAGTAAATGTGAAGTTTATATACACCTTTAATTTACTATATTATATAGTAGTACTACGAAAATTGTGGTGTAATAATTGAGCATAGACTTAGAGCTCAAACAGATAAGTTCAATGTTGGGGATAGGAGACGAGGAAGAATTCAGAGTCGACGAGCTTCAAAACCACATAGACAGGGTATGGCAGATAATAAATAACAAACAAAGAGATATCAACGATATAATCCTGAACCATTTATGCAATCTTGTAACAAAGCTAGCTATAATTGTAGACGCTTATAGAGCTAAAATGGTAAGATTCGAAAGTTTAAAGGTGTATGTTGAAAAAGAGGGTTTAGCAGCCCGCCTTCTAGAATTATCAAAAAATATAAGTTAAGCGAAATAAGATGAAAAAATCTTATCTGGCTGCAGCTGCAACTCTTTCACGCTCTTCCTTTCGGCTCACAGCGTAGCTTTTAGGATTATTCTCAGCCGCGGCTATCAGCTCATCAGCCACACATTCTTCAATAGTGGAGGAGTTCTTTTTACTAGCTTTTAAAGCACCTTGAGCTAGAAACCGTAAAGCGATGTCAACACGTCTCTGAGGGGACATGTCAACAGATTGATGGTATACCACACCACCATAACTTATCCGCGTGGTATCCTCACGAGGAGCAGAATTAATAACAGCGTCTATTAAAACTTGAATGGGATTCTTCCCCGTTTTCAAATTGATTATTTCAAAAGCGTTTTTAACAATGGTGATCGCGGTCTGCTTCTTACCTGTAGCCACACACATTTTAATATGCTTTCCACCTTTCCCCTTAGCTAAACCAACAGAGGTAAGCCTGTTCACAAATCGTTCAACTATAGGAACCTCTGATTTACCGAATCTTCTATGCTCGTGTCTACCACCAGTATGGGGTAGCACAACAGGCTTCAAGGATATGTAACGTTGAAGACCTAAATCATTCACTTGAAGATTATCATAATCCCATTTATTAAATAATTTTATATCGCTCACAGCAACCACTTCTAAACACAAGACTGTGAAGTAAAGCCTTACCTATAATGATAACTATATTATTTAAATCTTTTTCCACGCGTGTACTTACAGAAGATACTGTTAACATTTTATTCCGCTAAAATACTATTAAATATCATCTTCAACATACTTTCATATATGCCAGATAAACTAGGTGTTGAAGCTAAATATTTTTTTAATAAAGAGAAAGCCGGAGCATACGAACATAATAAATCAATAATTAAAGCACAGATAAAAATGGCTGAACGATTAAGCGAACTAATCAAACTTGGAGTAAACCAGCTTCTACTCGAGTTAGGCTGCGGAACAGGCATTGCCAGTGTACACTTCAAAGAGAAAGCGGGCAGAGCCGTAGGCGTTGACTTATCGATTGAAATGTTAAACTACGCTAACAATAAAAACATCGATATTGTAAACGCTGATTTTAAAAACATACCTTTCAGAGATCGGGTTTTCAACGCGGTCACCTCCATCTCCTCTCTTCAATGGATTTGGGGTTCAACACTAGAGCAGGTAATAAGTAAATATACAATGGTTATTAAAGAAATTAAAAGAGTTATTCAAAAGGATGGTGTGGTTGGAGTACAATTCTATCCGCAGAGTATGAGGGAATTTGATTTTGTAACCGGATTATTCAAGAAAAACGGGTTTGAAGGAGCCATTATAATAGACGCCCCGGACACACCTAGAAAAACCAAAAAATACCTTATTTTAAGCTTGCGAAGTAGATAAAATCAACCTATGAAGAGCTGATTAATAACCCCCTTTCTATTCAGTAAACAGTAGGCGAATACTAACACAGTCATAACTGTGAAAACAATATATAAGAAGTTAGACGCTAGCACCAGATTATTAAATATAATAATACTGTTAAAAGACCCGGCGTAGATAGGCCAAAACAACGGGTTATAAGGGTGTTGCATAGCATCTAAAAAAACATGAGATAATACTCCTATAACTGCGGAAATGGTTAAAATCTTATAAGATTTAACAGGAAATGACGGATCAACTAAAAGCTTTTTAAAAAAAATTTTATAAAGAGGGTAGAATAGGAGGATACTTAAAGGAACACCTAAAAATATAGAGCCTATTAAACTGTGAAGAATTAAGCGGTCGATTAAACCGTTAGTTATAAAAAATATAAAAGGTATCTCAATATCTGATATCATAGAGGATACGATGAGCACAGGTAAACTGAGATTTCTCTTAGAAATATAATAGGTTATAAACGCTATAGGGTAATGTAACGGTGTAAGTGGCAAAAAACAACCCCGCTCATACGATTACAGTTTTAAGCTAATATCACAAACACAATATAAAAATATATTCAAGGTGAGATTAAATGTATATTAGAAAAGTTAAGGATGTTAAAGCACAATTAGTTAATCAAGAAGGTGTCAAAGACACTTATATCCAAATCCTTATAAATAGAGTGAACGGTGGCGCTGAGAATTTCGCGATGAGACGCTTCACAGTTAAACCAGGCGGTGAGATTGGCCTCCACAGCCATAACTGGGAGCATGAGATCTTCATATTACAGGGAAAAGGCATATTAAAAAACAGTCATAAAACCTACAAGGTTGAAGAAAACACAGTTATTTATATACCACCGAACGAGGAGCATTATTATAAGAACACGGGTAAAGAAGACCTGATATTTCTATGCATGATACCAATAACAGACTAACCGCTAATTTTTTTGATAATGCGTCTTAAATCAGCCGTATTCTTATAAACTTCACGAATGTAATCGTGAATGGTTTTATACCGTGTTCTAACCTGCCAATTTTTCTGAACAGCTTCATCATCACATTTCTTTAAATTAGCTAATATGTGGATTATATCGTTTTCAACCCTCTTAATCTTATTTACAAGACTGATTTTATCGTTAAGAAGCGATTTCTGATGTTGAAGCTCTTCAAACTCTTTCAGCCATATCTGAACCTGAATATCAGAGGATTTAACCCAGTAATAATTTGCATAATACTTGTAAAAATTAGCCATCCTCTCTTTTTCAACAATGTTTTTAAAAGCCTCTTCCAGTTTCGACCTAGCGGTTTTAAGGTTTTTTTGAAGAATACGAATACTCTGAGGCAAGTTTAACACCATATTATTATTTCCTAACAGAATATAATAAATTTTACTTCACAACACACAGGTTTCCAAATTTGATACAACGAGGTTTATTCAAACTCACTTATACACTTTTATCCAGTGCTCTACCCTCTCCCTCCAAGCGGGTACTGTTATAAGCGCTGCGATAAGTTTAGCTTCATGAATATTTCTCTTCTTTATAAGAGCTACAGCGATATATGTGAAAGCGTTAGAGCGTTGAATAGGATCCTCAATTTCATTAGCTACAAGTATAGCTTCATCTGTCTGCTCCTTAAAACTGAATGCTTTGACAATATATAATAATGCCAGAGATTTAAAAAAAGGATTTTTTATCTCAGAAACTGTCTCCCGAGATTCTTTAAAGTCACCGATCTTTGATTGAACATCAACCAGTGAGCAGAGTAATTCATCTCTATCACCTTCAGTATATCTTTTAAGAGCATCTAAAACATACTTGATTATTTTATGCGTCTCCTGGATTAACCCTATTCTGAAATACGAGACCGCGATCTTTAAAGCCAGATTTATCTTAGAGTTCCCCTCACTTAAAGAATCAAGCTTCACCTGAGCTTGTTTAAGAACTTCTTGCAATTTATTGACCATACCCATCTCTGAAAGCTTCATATTAAAATAATCATCGGTGGCGATTTTAATAAATAATTCCGGGACCTGTATTTCAGGTAAATATTTAAGCGCGTCGTTGAAACAACCAGACTTAAATAGTAAAACACAGGCTTCAAAAAATTTCTCTGAGCGTTTAACAGGCTCTGTTTCAGCAACAGCCGCGTTTAAAGCATCTGCCGCAGTTATCAAACTCATACAGTTCCACATCCATTAAACACTCATATTTTTAGTTTAACATTTATATAAAGATGGAAACTACGCTTTAAAGTGTATATTCAATATTATTTATAACGTATGTTATAAACGTGGACGGCGGTTAAAATGAACCCGATCATATGTATACTAGGAAAAAAGGATACAGGTAAAACAGGTCTGGCTGAAAAGATAATATATAATTTGGCTAATCGTAAAATTAAGGTTGCTGCCGCCAAGCATACAACTCACATGGTTGAATTAGATAGGGAGGGAACGGATAGCTACCGTTTTCAGAAAGCAGGAGCCGACCCTGTTATACTTTTTTCAGCAAGCGGTGTTTTCACATACATGGTATCGGAGAACAGGGTGTCTTCAGTCGATGAGATTGAAAAAAAGATTAACACAGCGGTTGACGTTATAATATTAGAGGGGTTCTCTGAAACTGTTAAAAAAGATAATCGTGTAGCTAAGATTATCTGCTACTCTAGCAGAGAGCAGCTTCAAGAATACTTTAATAATATAACCCCGCCAATACTAGGGTACTATTCTTACAAGGATATTGATAGCATTGATTTTAATGAGTTAATGAAGAGAATAGATGATTACATAGTGGGGTTTAAAACAATTTACAATTTCTACAATCTTCTCCCTAAAATAGATTGTTTAAAATGCGGTTATAATAATTGTTTTGAAATGGCTAGAAAAATATATGAAGGTGAAAATGATTTAAGCGATTGCCCTGTAATCTCGGCTGAATTTTCAAACATAGAAGTGACTGTGAACGGTACAAGACTTTCTCTAAAACCGTTTCCAGCTAAGATAATAAGGAACACCGTGATCGCTTTAATATCTAGTTTGAAACAGGTTGATGAGAAACTGGAGGGGAAGATTACAATAAACATAAATAAAAATTGAGTTATCCACCTCTGTAAGCAGGCAGACTCGCTGGTATCCCTACCAGTAAAAGTGTTAAAATTCAACCGGTTTTACGAGTATTACTAGAAAACCTGTTTTCAACCGCTTCAATATCCTCTTCTGATAAGAGTCTGAACCCTTTTTTATCTATTACAGCCACACTTATCTTATTACCTGAGAATACATCTCGTTTCTTAGCGGCGGAAATAGCTCTTACAGATAGTTCAACCGCCTCTTTCTCACTCAGCCCGTCTTTATAAGAATCCTCTAAAACACCGTAAGCTATAACTGAACCTGAGCCGGTTGAAGTGAACTTATCAGGTATAAGAGAGCCAGCTGCATCCAAGCTGTATAGGTGAGGCCCCTCCTCATCCACACCGCCGATTAGAAGAGCGGTCATCAAGTATAATGGCCGCTGACCGAAGAGAATATTAGATATAAGTTTAGCTGCTGCTTTAACAGGCATCCTTCTACCCTTATCGTAAAAATATAGTTTTACAAGAGCTTTAGCCTGATCCACCATAGATTGAGCGTCAGCAACGGAACCTGCTATCGTCATACCGATATGCTCATCTATCATTAAAACTTTTTTACCTGTCTTACTCGCCACATAGTATCCTTCAGATACTCGACTTTCACTTGCGAGAACAACACCGTCACTGTAAACTAATCCTAAAGTGGTTGTACCTGTTTGAAAACCTGGTGTTTTATACTGTTTATTATTTAACATATCCTACCATCTCAGACAATTTTTAAAACATTCTTGAAACTTATTTACAGCGTAAAACAGCTCAAATTAATAGAGCGCTGTTAAATTAATAATGCGAGTACTCTTATTTATCGAAGATTAATTTAGAATATAAGCATTATGTACTTGACTAAAGTAGATATTCTATATAAATCATAGAAGCTAGTTTTTTCAAGATTTTAGAAAGGATATACCCGTTCCATGATAGAGTTATCCGCTGTTATCCGCCTTGTTAAATACCCTTTTCTTTTAACAGAGTATCTTAACTGGGAGCGGGGTATTTTATCCCTATCGGGAGGGAAAACCAACTCATTTATTGTAAAAGATGATTCAACCTTTATTGATTCGCAAGCATGTTTATCTGTAGATAAATCCGGTACTAAGACAGTTAATATGTTGAAAGACGAATCCCTGAGTTCACCGGTATCCAACCGCATGATTATAAATGATGGGGGTGTTTCAGATCTTTCTATTTTAGGTTTAGGGATTCGAGATCCGGTTTTAATATTAGAGTATAATCCACCCTCAGGCTTAATATTAAGTAGAATAGCTGTGACAGCTTCACATTCTAGAATTTTAAGCAACACCCCTCTGTTAAATGAGCCGGATATATCAGCATAGTATAGTGGTGGGGAGGTTTTCATAGATGATACACCCAGCTCTTTAAGCTCGCTGCTAATATCTTTAACCGTGTAAATTTTACCTTTCAAATTAAATAATTCGCAACCTATTTCAGAGATGAATAAAAACTCAAGAAAACTGGCATATTCATAATCCGCGGCTATTGTGAACTTACTGCCTTTCTTTTTAATAAGCAGATCAGGCCCTGGAAACTCTCCTTTACTATATTTTACAAGATGTTTATGAACATCCTCATCTACGACATTGCTGATAATCTTATTTATATAGAAACTATTGAAGCCCATATTCATCAACCAGTATGTTTTATGATTAAAAAACAGATTTATATTAAACTTACTGATAAGTTTTTAAGATAACCCGGTTAATCTTAAGCTTAAATCCCATAGTCTGCTAGCTATACTTTCATCATAGGCGATACTAGCAGGTTTAGCTTCAATTCGGCCTTTAAAGTATTTTCCAGTAACATCCTCTAAATCAGGTGATGTGGCTAAATATATTAAATCATCCGCAGCTTTTTCAGGAGGTTTACCGAATAGAAGAGAAGCGGCTTTAAACCCGAACCTGTAGACTCCTTTAAGCCCTCTGCTGATACCTGTTTTAAGAAAACCTGGATGAAAACAGTTTACCGTTATGCCTGAACCGCTAAGTCTTTTAGATAACTCGAATGTGAAAATTATTAATGCAAGTTTGGAAAGCTTATAAGCGTTGAAAGGTGTAAATTTTTTCTCACCTTGCAAATTATTGAAATCGATTTTATCGCTGTGGAAAGCTGAAGCCACGTTTACTATACGAGAAGGAGGGTTTATTCTTAAATTATCTATTAACAGGTTTGTTAAAAGAAACGGTGCAAGATAGTTGACAGCGAAGGTTGCCTCATAGCCGTCAACTGTTAAAACCCTGTTTTGAAGCATAACACCTGCATTATTTATCAGCAAATTAATCGCCCGATTCTCTTCTTTAAACTCTGATGCAAAGCGTCTAATACTTTTTTGAGAGGATAATTCAACCACTCTATATTCAACTGAGTGATTACCTGTTCTGCGCAGTATATCTGAAACCGTATCTTCACATCGATTTTGATTACGCCCTAAAATTATAATATTATCGAATAGTTTAGCTAAGCCGATGGCTGTAGCCTTTCCTAAACCACTTGTTCCACCTGTGATAAGACACACCATCTTAGTCATCATATTAACCGTTTTGAATTAAAATTTCCAGACAGTTTAATATTTCAACTCGGTGTCGGCAGGATAGGAACCTAAAATCTTTAGAAAAGATGTTTTAGCCTGAAGCTGATTTAAAGTCTCTGCGATCACAGGCTCCTCCTTCACCCCTTCAAAATCAAGGTAGAAAATATACTCCCAAGGTTTTTTCCTGTCCGGTCTTGACTCGATCTTAGTCAAGTTTATACCAGCTTCAGCTAAAGGCTTTAAACAATTATATAGGGAGCCAGGGATATTCTTTATCGAGAAAACTATTGTAGTCTTATTCTTCACACCCTTAATGGAACTTTTAAGCGATATTATGAAGAAGCGAGTGTAATTGTTAGAAACGCTTTCAATAGATTCAGCCAATATATTCATGTTATAAATTTCAGCTGCATAACGGCTGGCTATAGCTGCTGCGCTTTTTAAATTTTTCTCCTTAATATATTTAACACTACCCGCAGTGTCGTAAAAGGGGATAATTCTCTTATTTATTTTTTTAAGAAATAAGTCGCATTGCGCTATAGCTTGAGGATGAGCGTAAACGTCTTCGATATTTGAGAGGGTAACACCTTTATTAGCGATTAAATTATGTTTTATTCTAAGAATTTTTTCACCAACTATGTTTACAGTATAATTTAAAAGTAGATCATAGGTGTCAACTATACTCCCAGCGTAAGAGTTCTCCACAGGCACCACACCGTAGTCAACACTTGTATTTATAACGTTTTCAAAAACTTCTTGGAAACTATAACATGGTTTAAGAGATATTTTCTTGCCAAAATATTCTAGCGCAGCTTCCTCGCTGTAGGCTCCTCTTTCACCTTGAAAAGCAACACTTAACATTCACATGCTCACCGTTTAAGTTTAACCAGATTATAATGAGATTTTATCTTTAAGATCAGCCAACTCAATATTATCAGACAAACTCACATCATCTTCCATAATTGATATAATCTTTTTTTCTATTAAATCCTGAGGTGATATTATATCAAACTCACCAGCTCTTTTCAAAGTGTATTTGGCGGTTTCAAGCAAATCCTGGTATATTAGAAACGGTCTGAAACTCATAGTCTTAATTTTATTTTTAGAGATAACATCCACAGGTATCGTGTTACCTTTTATATCGGGATTAAGATATTCTTCTTCAAGCACATCCTCTTCCAGTATAGGGTAGTCAACGCACACCTGTTCAACTTGAACCGTTATCTTATTACCTGAGATTCTATCCCTACACCTCTTAATAATATACTCTAGATACTGTTTTAACGAATCCTTAACAGCGGCCCCTTCAAAGTATAATGGTAAAACATTTTCAAAATAGTGTTTTAAGAAATCCTCCACATCTTCCGATAGAGTTGGAACTATTATCCGGGCGTTCAGTGTTTTATCCAGCCATGAGGTTAAACGCTCCCTAGGCAGTTCTTTGTTAAACCTGGTTTTCACAATGTTTTTACTCCAGTCTATGAGCAGACCCACCACTTCTAATACGAGTTGTAAAGTATTGATAAAATAAGTCTTATCTAATATTTTTCTATGAAATAATCTACGCGGAAGTATAAAAGTCGTCAACTCTCCGTTGATAACCTTATCAACTCTTAACGGAACTGGGACACATGTAAAAGGAAGCCCGTACGTTTTAGCAACATCTATTATAGGAAGCATCGGAGCCGCGTCGTTACGGTGAATTGTATAAACATATTTTTTAAATAAGCCCATCTAAACCACAATTAACCGCCTGAAAAATATATATTATATAATATTTATGAAAACACCTAAACTAAACACTATTACTATTACAGCCCAAGCTATACCCACATAAATTAATTTTTTTCTAAGTGTTTGAGGGTCTAAAATACTTTTATCCGGTATGATTCTATTATACATAAATGTCATAAGTATAAGCATAACCATTATAATCGTACCTAGCACAAGCACGTACCTGACTACAAAATCATTTATACTCGCAATCCATAATGACACATACTCAAGGCTTGTTCTGGCGAAGTTACCTATTATAAATAAGTCTATAAGATTCCATGCTAAAAGCCATGTGAAAAACATAGGCAGTGAACGGTGTCTTCTTCTCACAGGATGCTCTATATTAAATGGTTTACGGTCTACGTAAAAAGCTAACACTGCAAAAACTAAAGCTACTAAATATAGGGCTAAACCACCCATTACAAAAAAAGTGTTTTCCTCTAATATAAAATAGCTTCCACCAATTTCCACTAGAAAAGCGCTGTAAGGGTAGCCTAACATAAAAGCGGACAACAAAGATAATATTATGAATATGAATCCTAAAAGTCCGGATAGTCTTTTTTTC
>JAWBON010000013.1:0-22189 GCA_038826135.1 Candidatus Odinarchaeota archaeon
GAGTAGCATCATGCTCTTTCTCTGGAGTTTTCGGCCCGTACACAGGAACTATATTTGAGCAGGCTATTTACACATATAGTTACAATAGTTCTAAACCGGTAGTTTTTAAGAATAATATCACAGTCACCGTGATAAAAACATTTAATACAAGTTACGTGACTTACAATGTTGAGAACGGTAGCGCCGTCAGCTGGCGTGTGAGATTTTACACCGATCTCAGCTTTAACAATGAGCCTAAAGGTAGCAATCCCACGTTTTATAGTAATTATTATTTTAACTTGACTTTTCCATTAGACTGGGATATTGGGAAAATAACTGATCCGGGAGGATACGACCATAGTGTTAATGAAACAAACTATATTTTGTATACGAATAGCACTGCTAAAATATTGTTTGTGAATGTTTCCGCTATAGGCTTGTACGGGCTTTATTCTGTGGAAGCTGCTTCACCTAACTATCTTAGAGAAATTTATCTTCAAGTGTATAAACCCGGAGTGGGCTGGGTTAATGAAAGCTTTTTCAAGACAGGTGACTTGATAAGGTTTGCAGTTTCAATATCTGATGAAAACAGTATTCCACCAGCCGTTCCCGGTAACGCTTCGATTACTGTGAAGGATCCGCGTGGAAACAACTGGCCGGGTGTGGGTTTGAATGTTTCAGTGATAGGGGGTTTAGCTGTTTCAGATAATTTAACAGCTCCCAGCGGTATGCTGGTGGGCTCTTATCTTGTAGAATTTCACTGGTCTAACGGGTATGAAGCGGGGTGTTTGAAAACAGACAGGTTTGGTGTTCAAGGCCGAGCTTTAGTCTCTGTGAAGCACCCTGTAGGGCAGGAGGCGTATATTCTCTCAGGCTCCAGCTTGCTGATAGAAATAGAATTATCGGATCCAGTTACAGGGCAGCCGATAACGGATGCTATAGTTGAATACCGGTTCAGCTGGGATTCCGCGGGGGTTTGGCATCAGACACAGGCTATTAGTAACCGTTATATTGCAACCGCTGTGGTTCCTGAACCTCAGGTGGGGGAGCATACTATACTCATTCGTGTGAATCATACATTTTACACGTTAACCGCTCAGACTACTGTAAACATTAACGTCTGGCAGGAGTGGTATATCTACCTGCCTTGGGGTGGAAGAATCCTAGGCTGGTTGTTTATAGCATATGTTGCATTTGCGGGCTTGATAGCTGCCGGTGGATTCACAGCTTGGAATTATTATTTCAAATATCCTAAAATGGTTAGGAAGATCAGAAGGATGATGAAAACTGTTAGAGGGGGTAGAGTGCCTAAACCCACTGGTGTAAGAGATAGAGCATCTATCTTAGAGAGGGTTAAAGCTGCAAGCCTGACCCCCGCTCTCAGTATAGAGTTACCTGAAGCGCCTACCCCATTGGAAGGGAAAGTTATTACACCTGTGGAGGAGCCGCAGCCGATTGAGGAGACGCCGTTGGAGCCTGTTGAAGAACGGGTTGAGGAGCATGTTGTAGAGGAGACGGCTGAGCCTGAAAAACGTGTTGAAATCGTTGAGGAAGCTTTGGAGCCTGAACTGAAATATTACGTTGAGGAGTTGAGTAAGCTGGAGGGGTTAACGGATAAAGAGATTCAGCAGATAATCCGTGAGATGAAGGAGCTGTCAGAGGAGGAGCGTGAAACCATGTTGGAAGCGTTGAAAGAGTCGTATTCTTCAAAAAAGGGGGGATAAGATAACGTGATGATATTTAAAAAAATTTGCAAGGTGAAATAGATGCCTGAGGGTATAATAGTTGGGAAATGGGATGACGTGCAAGGCGTAGTGTTACACGCGAAGTATCCTGAAACAATTGAGATAGCTGACTATAATCTTATGAGAATATTTACAAGTCATGCTGTAGGGGAGGCGCAGGCGGGATTCCTCGCTTTAACTCTTGAAGAAGAGAAAATGAATGTTGCAAGCTATTTTACAGGGATAAGCCAGAAACCACAGTATTTTATTGCTCTGCTTCTCTCGAAAGATGAGGATGCGAAATCATATGAAGAGAGTTTGTTAGATGTTTCAACCGAGCTGCTTGAAAAAGTGGATGCGCCGAATTTCACCGAGCTTTTAGCTGAAGCGTTTAGTAGACTTTCAAAAGCCATAGTGTTAAGTGACGAGCAGAGGCTTGCTCTAATATATAAGGATGAAATCCATAAGCTGGCTCATGAACGATTGATTAAAGGACCGGCTACTAGTAGTATGCTCGCCTCCTATATTCAGGAGAATGGTAATGTAAGCCGTGTGAACCCCGACTTGTTAGTTTCACCTTTAATAAGGTTAGGGCATGTGACGCAGGGCTGGGTTCCAGGGTATCCTGAGCAGTTCATGTTTCTAATTAGAGATTTCTTCATCACCCGCGCTCCTTCCGAGAAAACGATTAAACTCACTCTTAAAGGTGAACCTAACACTGAGATTGCTAGAAAATATTTGAAGACGGTTAAAGATTTCTTCACAGCTTATAATACTATGATCGATGAAAGCAGGGATTTAGCTGAGATTCTGCTGAACCCTGAGTATTATGAGATAATAAAGCTGCTCAGGGAGAAACCTCGCCTTTTATCAGAGATTAACGCCTGCACTGGGCAGGAGAGACTTGGCTGTGAGGCTTCTGTCAGAAGGTTGGGGGAGCAGAATATTGTTGAAACCTATCAGATTGAGGTTGAAGGGGATATGTGGGTTCTACTTAAATCAGATATAGTTATCCACACATTCTTTCCAGAGTATCTTCTTGAAGTATTAAGATCTAAGCTAGCTTCAGGGGAGCTGTCCTCGGAGACAGCTATTAAACACCTGGATCTTCTTCAACAAAACTATTCGCCTTGAACCTGATTCTTATTATTAAATAAGTCTTTAGGTAGAAGGAACGCGGTGGCGAATCCTATCCATATAATTACCCCTAGTATTATGAATATTAGTGTTAGATCACCTAATATAAGAAGGGGTTCTAACACTGCTATTGTGATAAGTCTGCTCCCACCTAGGGCTATACTTGTAAAAAATATTAGCGAGTTGTATTTATCTTTACTCATTGTTCTAGATAATAATCCAAAGAATGGCGCTGCTGTAAGAGCGATACCGAAAGATGAAGCCCAAGAGCCTAAAGTGAATATTTCAATAGATGTGGATATACCCATAATAATCATGGAAGCTCCTTCTATGAATAAAGCTGAGATCAGTATAATTCGAGCCCTGTTAAGGTCGAAGAAACGGCCAGCGGCTATGTAGCTTATAGATACAAGCAGGTTAACTATAGTCTGTATAATGCCCATGTTAAACTCGGTGCCTGCGAACCGGTTTAATAGAATAGGCTGATATATCCAGCTTGGAACGCTTATCACACCGTAGATTAACGTGAATAAGATTATTATTAAACCCAGCTTGTTATTGAAATATTTTTTTAAAAAGCTGAAGTCAACCTGTTTAAAATCCCAGTTAAAACGGCCTATTAAAAGAGCGGATAATAATGCGGGTATTAGCAGGAGAATCGCTGTGAAGAAGAGTTCACTGTATCCTATATATGAGATGATGAAACCGCCTATTATAGGACCGATCATGGAGGCTGTGTTCATTAAACCGTATAATATTCCAATTTTAAAGCCTCTATTCTCTTTTGGAATATATATTATAGCCAGATCCATAACAGACCAGTATAATCCTATAGCTAGACCGAATGTTAATGCCAGGATATGCCAGTTTAAATATGAGTAGAGTGAATAATAGAAGAGGCCTCTTACTAACAGTGAGAGAGCCATTAAAATATTCCCTTTATTCATGAAGAATAAGAGACTCAGCACAGAGCTGAGTATGTTAAAAGCAAACATTACAATGTAAAATGCGCTAAGTTCAGCTACGTTAAGCCCTGTTTTTAAAAGAAATATAGGGAGGAAAATAGCGATAGAGCTGTGAGAGATACTTCTGAAAACCTCTGTTAAATATATTCTGTTTAATGTATTCATGGCTTATCAGTCTTACACTCAGTGGTAATTGATGCATAACTAATGTTCAATATTAAAGTTTTTCCTCGTAGATAGAGCTGAAACAACAAGCGTTGAAATAAAAGTTATGCTGGTTTTCCACTTACCGATTTTATAATTTGTTTAGCTTTTTCACCAGACAACCAGTTTATCTCATCCTCTCCAAATCCAAAATACATGGCTAGTTTAGCTGCTTCAACCTGGTTGTTTTGAAAAATTACTTTAAGAATAGGTAAGAACGTTGAGTGAGCTTTTTTAACACTTATATGACATTTAGACTTCACTTTCACGCATATATTTGTTACTAACTCTCTCTCTTTTTTCGACGCGCTTAAACGATTTATCCAAGATGGAAATTGATACTTTTTATAACCGTACTTGTCTGTAACTGATAAAGCCACACCAGCGGTCATCAGTAAAATAAAGTATTTTAGAATACTCCAATTATTAGTTCTTACAATTTTGGAGAGAATTATATCCGCTTTTGAAAGATAGTCGTAGACGTTTTTAAGCTCTTCAGGTGTTTTAGCGTGGAGGAAAGCGTTCTCAACCACCCATTTGAAGAACATATCATAATCCATGTCAACAGTGTCATATGATGCTTTAGCTGAATTAACCTCTTTAGCTTCGAAAAGCTGTTTAAGTGCTTCAAACACCTGAATAGTTCTATCTCTGCTGCCTGAGAAGATTATATCCCGCTCGCGGATATGCTTCACACCCTCAGCAAAGAACTGTAAATCATTGATCGCGGATCTAATATCCCCTCCACTAGCTTCAGCTATCTTTTTTAAAGCCGTCTCCTCGTATTCAATCCCCTCTGAGCTGCAGACTTGTTTAAGAATGTTTATTATACTGTTGGGAGTAACCCGCCTATACTGTACCATTAAGCATAAATCTCTTATCGGCCTTAAATTAGGAGACCAAGGGTCATTAGCCGTCATTATTATAGGGTTAATTGTAGACTTCAAGATTTTAAGAAGCTCATTGATTCCGCCTCTATCCTCGGTTCCAGATATACCGTCAACCTCGTCTATTAATATTATTCTAATCTTTGACGAAAAAAGACTGGCTTGGAGTGAAGCGGCACCCACTATATTTCTTATACTCTCAGCGTTTCGCTTATCAGAAGCGTTTACTTCCAGCAGATCGATAGATAGTTGTCTGGCCACAGCGTGAACGGTCGCTGTTTTACCTGTTCCCGGAGGACCGTATAATAGAAGTGCTTTCTTATCCTGTTTACCGTTAATCCAGTCTTCAACCCAGGTAAGCACTTCTTTAGCCTTTGCCTTGTTACCTGTTATGTCTTCAACTGTTTTAGGCCTGTATTTTTCAGCCCACAGGTGTTCTTTTTTACTGTTCATAACACCGCCGTATAAGTATAGTTTGACTTTCTTATTTATGTTATTATATTGTTTTTTATTTAAGAAGACCGATAAATTTAAAAGGATTAACCGCAATATTTATATATAAGAATGTAGGCGGGCGCCTAGTATATATTTTAGATATAGAGTTCTCTATCAACTTTTACAGTATGTGTTGATGCTAACTCTGTCTAAAGTATATACTAAACACCTGTTTATTAACATTTATGGGGATTTATATGTCTAAAGTTTTAGAGAAAAAAGATAAAAACCAATTAGGGTTAATCTGCCCCGAGTGTGGTAGCACGGAACTTATTCGCGATTACACTAGAGGGGAGAGTATCTGTAGTAATTGTGGTTTAGTGATCCATGAACACATGGTTGACTCAGGGCCGGAGTGGAGAGCTTTCACAGCTGAAGAGAAGAATCAGAGAAGCCGGGTAGGAGCACCTACAACATTTAGAATGCCTGATAAAGGTTTAAGCACCATGATAGGTAAACAGAATACGGATAGCTTCGGTAAAAAATTATCAGCTAAGAAAAGGAGATTAATGTACAGGTTAAGGAAATGGAATTTCAGAAGTATAATACACTCCTCTAAGAGGAGAAATCTAGCTCACGCCATGTCAGAGATGCAGAGGCTTGCAAGCCAGATGGGGATTTCCCGGGATATTATGGAGACAGCTGCTGTACTCTATAGAAAAGTGATTGAAAACGGTTTAACTAGAGGTCGCTCTATAGATGCTATGATAGCAGCTTCACTATATCTTGCATGCCGGCTCCACAACTTACCCAGACCTTTAGATGAAATAGAACAATACTCCCGTTTCGATAGAAAAGAATTAGGCTACTGTGTTAGAACAATATTATCCAAGCTGAGAATAAAAGTTCCAAGAGCTAAAGCAACCGACTTCATACCAAGATTCGGAAACGAACTCGGTCTTTCAGCTAAAACCCAGAGAACCGCTATTAAAATATTAGAGCAGGCTAGAGAGAAAGGTTTAACTAGTGGAAAAGATCCTACAGGACTGGCTGCAGCAGCGCTTTACATAGCCTCCATGCTTGAAGGGGAGAGGAGAACCCAGTCAGAGGTTTCTAGAGTGGTTGCAGTGACAGAGGTGACTGTTAGAAACAGGTATAGAGAGCTTATCAGAGACCTTAACATTCAAATAGGTCGTTAACTTAGAAATCCATTTAATATCGGTGAGCGATAATAGGCGGTTTAAATGATATATCTGGTTTCAGCAATAATTCTAATAATTTTAGGCGCATTCTTCACCCTTTCATTATTAAGCGACTTACCTGCGAAGGGAAACTTGAAATTACAGAAGACCCTGACTTTAACAATACTTATCAGCATATTATTCGGTTTTGGAGTACACTTTTTATTTCTAGCACTCGGCTTATAGTAAAATATCAATAAGGAAGTTAAGGATTAACTGCGGATTTAAATAATAGTTAAAGTATAACAATATAATGGACTTATTAAAATGACAGTGGAGTATTTATAATCCCAATGTAAGGTGGTTTTTTGACTTTTAAATACGCTATTAAAAAAGACACTCTACCGGAGGATGAAATGATTCTTATAAAAAATGAGCTTCTGCCGGATACTAAATGCGGTGTATGCGGGGAAAAACTGGTAGCTAAAATTTACTGGTTTAACGGGAAGCTTAAGAGAAAAATATGCTGCGATAAGTGTAAAGCAGAGGTCTGGAAGTAAAACAGGCGCAGATCACAGACAGTTTTAAATTATACACAGTATACTGCTAAAATAAGTAGCGGTTAAATATATAGTAATGAATATATAATGAATAATAATTAGGGGTGGTGGTATGGTGGAGGAGATACAGCCTTTATTTTTCGAAGTCTCCGGTTTAGAGGATCTTGTTAGATTAGCAATAAGTGTTTTATTACCCTCACCAACCCAGATTTTCCATTATAAAGAAGGGGAAAATCACATATATTTCTGTATGATTCCTGTCATAGGATTTACAGGCGGTAAACCTGTACCAGCCGTCTACTATTGTAAAACTTTGAAAGAGGTGAAAGGCCCTTACGCTCTTATAAAAAGCGACGGGGAACCTGAACAAGTAGAATTCGCTGACGCTACAAGAAGGGGATGGCATGCAACCGTGATAGTGAATCTTAAGAGAATACCGTCAACGTTTAAATTCTCTTAGTCAACGCGTCTTTTAACAATAACCCCTGTGCCTTTTTTAACATCCTTCAATAGATCGAATGGAGGTATTAAACGACCGCATAGATTAACTTCAGAATAAGGTTGTGTTTTCCCGAAGAAGAGGCATAGAGCATCACCCATAGGCCAGTATGCGATGTCACCGCTACTAACCGTTTTAACAGGTTTCTCCTTCCCCAAGTTGATTCCAGCCTTAAAATATATTTCTTCCCCGTAGAGGCTAACTTTATCCTTTATAGGTAGATTGTAAAATATCGCTTCAGCTGTTCTAGGAGCCTTAGTTCTTATAAGCTCCCCTGAAACTTCACCGACACCTATAAATTCTATTATTATAGGATAAACGTTAATATTACTATTCACGTTAACCACTAAAACAATATTTAAAAATTAAATTATAAAAGTTTTAGCTTAATTGAAATTTTAATATGTTCTAAGTAATATCCCGGATAATTACACATCTTGATAAAATTTATATTTATGTGTGTTATTTAAAAATCTGCGAGGCTCACCCGCTGTTTAACACGTGCAGGATAAAATTTGCTTAATATTATTTTTATACTGGTTTTGCAGGGTGGTTTCATGCCTGAGGATAATGAAAAAAGCGAGAGTAAAATTAAGAAGCTAGAGGAATCTCTAAAGGAGACTAAGTTAATGCTTGAAAAGGAGAAGAAGAATTCTGAGGATTATTTAACTAAACTGAAATATCTTCAAGCTGAATTTGAGAACATGAAGAAAAGAGTTTTAAAAGATATTGAGAACAGCCGTCTCCAATACACTTGTAAACTGATTAAAAAAATCCTCACACCGATGGAAGAGCTTGAGCTGGCTATAGCAAGCTGCAATCAGAATTGTGATATGAACAAGTTTATAGAGGGGGTTAAAATGATTAGCTCCAAGTTAAAAAATATTTTAATCGAGGAGGGGGTTTCAGAGATTGAAGCTGAAGGTAAAATCTTCGATCCAGCGCTTCATGAAGCTGTTCAATTTCAAGAGAGCAACGAGTACCCTGACAATTATATAGTATGCGAGTTACGTAAAGGTTACCGCTTGAATAATTATGTGATACGGCCTAGTATGGTTACCGTGTGTAAAAATGTAAATGCAGTAAAGGAGGTGAAAGAGGATGGGTAAAATAATAGGGATTGATTTAGGAACCAGCAATTCCGCTGCAGCTGTTTTAGAAGGTGGTAAACCTAAGATAATACCGAGTGCTGAGGGAACAACCCTGGGCGGTAAAGCTTTCCCATCATATGTTGCTTTTACTAAGGATGGTACATTATTAGTGGGTGAACCTGCTAGAAGACAAGCGGTGACTAATCCTGAGGGAACCGTATACGGTATAAAAAGGAAGATGGGGACAGACTACAAAGTTAAAATATACGATAAAGAGTTCACACCTCAGCAGATTTCAGCATTCATCCTGCAGAAAATAAAGAGAGACGCGGAAACATATCTAGGAGAGAAAGTAGAGAAAGCGGTTATAACAGTACCAGCTTATTTCAACGATAATCAAAGGCAGGCTACAAAAGACGCGGGGCTAATCGCTGGTCTAGATGTTGTGAGAATCATAAACGAGCCAACAGCCGCCGCTTTAGCATACGGGTTAGATAAATCTGGTAAAGAGATGAAAATAATGGTTTTCGACCTAGGCGGCGGAACATTAGATGTCACTATAATGGAGTTCGGGGGAGGTGTGTTCGAGGTAAAATCTACCAGCGGCGACACGCAGCTGGGTGGAACCGACATGGATAACGTTTTAGTCGATTACATAGTAGGAGAGTTCAAGAAGGAGACCGGAATAGATCTTAGAACTGATAAAACAGCTATGCAAAGGATTAGAGAAGCAGCTGAAAAAGCTAAAATCGAGCTTTCAACAATGCTTTCAACAGATATTAATTTACCCTTTATAACAAGCGATCAGAAAGGCCCTAAAAATCTTCAGATGACGATAACAAGATCGAAACTAGAACAGCTTATAACACCTATAATAGAACGGTGTAGAGGTCCAATAAGACAGGCGCTTGCAGACGCTAAAATAACTGAAAAAGATATTGAGAAAATAATTCTAGTAGGCGGCCCGACAAGAATGCCAATCGTTAAAAGATTCGTTGAAGAGGTGATGGGTAAACCCGTTGAAACAGGTGTGGATCCCATGGAGTGCGTGGCTATGGGCGCTGCTATTCAAGCAGGAGTGATAGCTGGAGAGATCACAGACCTCCTTTTACTGGATGTCACGCCTCTATCTTTAGGCGTTGAAACAGTTGGAGGGCTCATGACTAGAATAATCGAGCGTAATACAACAATACCCACAAGAAAAAGCCAAATATTCTCAACCGCATCCGATTTTCAAACAGCAGTGACAATCCATGTTTTACAGGGTGAGAGACCTATGGCTAGCGATAACATTTCCCTTGGAATGTTTAATCTTGTAGGTATACCCCCAGCTCCGCGAGGAGTACCGCAAATAGAGGTTACATTCGACATAGACGCTAACGGAATACTTCATGTTTCAGCTAAAGACTTAGCTACTGGCAACGAGCAGAAAATAACAATAACAGCTTCAACTAAGCTTACTGATGAGCAGAGGGAGAGAATGGTAAAAGAGGCTGAGAAATACGCTGAACAGGATAGAGTGAAAAAAGAAGAGGCGGAGTTGCTTAACAAAGCGGATAACATACTATACACTACAAATAAGACACTTAAAGACCTAGGGGAGAAAATACCTGAGAAAGAACGTCAGAACGTTGAAAACATATCAAAAGAACTTGAGAAAGCGGTTAAAGATAGGAATATACCGGTTGTTAAATCTAAAATAGAAGAGTTAACCAATCTACTCCAGGAGGTAAGCACAAAAGTCTATCAGCAAGCAGCTCAACAATACGCACAGCAACAGGGAGCGCGCGATAAAGATAAAAAAGACAGTAAAGTGGTTGACGCAGACTACAAAGTAGTTGACGAAAAAGAGAAACAGTAAAGATGAGTTTTAAAGGTGATCTTCTAGCGATGAAAAGAGATTACTACGAAGTACTCAACGTTGATAGAAACGCTACCATCGATGAGATCAAGAAAGCTTACAGACAGCTTGCTTTAAAATACCATCCTGACAGGAATAAATCCCCCGACGCGGAAGAAAAATTTAAAGAAATATCAGAAGCTTACGCGGTTTTATCAGACCCTGAGAAGAGACGTGCATATGATGCGTACGGACATGCTGGGATAGACGGCAGATACACTCGAGAAGATATTTTCAGAGACGTGGATTTCGAGAGCATATTCCGAGACTTCGGATTCGGAGACAGTATTTTCGATATGCTGTTCGGTGGAAGACGGGGTAGTAGAGTAAACTACGCTAAGGGAGATGATATCCAATACAATCTTGAGATAACACTCAGAGAAGCAGCCTTTGGCACTGAGAAAGAGATAACAGTTCCCCGGAGAGCTAATTGTACGGCTTGTAATGGAACAGGAGCCGCCTCAGAGTCTAGTATACTTAAATGTAAAACATGCAGGGGTTCAGGTCAAATACAGAATATACGGTTTACAGGCAACACCCAGTTCATACAAATATTAACATGCCCGGACTGTAAGGGAACCGGGAGCTTTATAAAAGAACCATGCAGGAGATGTAAGGGAACCGGAGTTACAATATTAGAGACTAAAATAAAAGTTAATGTACCGAAGGGAGTTGACGACGGATACAGTCTTATTATAAGAGGCAAAGGGGAACCTAGTGAACGCGGGGGACCGCCCGGAGACTTATATGTAATTATAACTGTGAAAAAAGACCCTGTTTTCGAAAGAGTTGGAGATAACATCATATGTGAGATACCTATACCATTCACCACCGCCGCACTAGGCGGAAAAATACAAGTTCCCACATTAGAAGATAAGAGGATTGAATTAAATATCCCGCCGGGAACCCAGAGTGGAACATTATTCAGGATAAAGTCTAAGGGAATACCGCACCTAGAAGGCGGGGGAGTTGGGGATGAACTTGTTAAAGTTGTTGTGAAAACACCTGAAAAAATAAATAAAGATGTTAAAGAACTTTTGCTTAAACTGCGTGAAATGGGTTTCTAATTAATAATCCCACCTGTAAATTAAAGAATCTGTTAACGTTAATATTATCAGTAATTATTTAATGGAGTGCCTAACTTTGAAAGAGGCTATGCTTTACCGGGTGGAAAACAGCATAGTAAACTGTTATTTATGTTCAAGATATTGTAAGATATCCCCGGGTCAGCTAGGTTTCTGCAGGGTTAGGGAGAATTTAAACGGTAAACTTTACACATTAGTTTACGATAAAGTTGTGTCAGCTAACCCTGATCCTATTCAGAAAAAACCATTATTCCATTTCGCTCCCGGGACGATGGCGTTCTCCATAGCTACACCAGGCTGTAATTTCAGATGCGATTTCTGCTGTAACTGGGTTATAAGCCAGAGCAGGAACATAGTTGGGGAGAACATCCCCCCAGAGCAGCTTGTAGAGATGGCTAAATCATCAGGCTGCCAGGGAATGTCTTACACTTATACTGAGCCTACTATATTTTTTGAACTAGCATATGAGACAGCGAAGATCGCTCACCAAGAGAATCTGTATAATATGTTTGTAACCAACGGGTATATGACACCAGAAGCTGTTGACACTATATCACCCTATTTGAACGCGGTTACAGTTGATTTTAAGGGTTCAGGTAACACTGATTTTTACCGTAAACACTGCCAAGTTTTCGACGTAGAACCTATTTATAAAACCCTTGAAGCTTGTAAAGAAAAAAAGATATTCATTGAAATCACGAATCTTGTTATACCGGAAATAGGCGAATATAAAGATGATTTTAAAAAACTATGCAGGTGGATAGTTGAAAAAATAGGTGAAGAAACACCACTGCATCTTTTAGCATTCCACCCGAATTATAAGATAACAGATATCTCAGCAACACCTGTAAGATTAATAGATGAATCGATAAGTATCGCTGAGAGCGAGGGGTTGAAGCATGTTTATTCAGGGAATATTCCAGGTCATAAAAACGAGAACACTTATTGTCCAAGATGCGGGAACATGGTTATTGAACGCTACAGTATATTTCTAAGAGAAAATAAGCTTAAAAAAGGTGTGTGCCCTTACTGCGGATATAAATTAAACGTTGTTGAATGGCCTAGGAGCTCAGATCCAGTCTCCGCTTGAAAGCTTCTGGGGCAAATAAGTGTTAGTTAAAAACTCGAATCCATGGCTGCTGAGAGCTTGAATTTCAGCTTTACGTTTAAGTTCTATCATAAGTTTCAGGTCAGCCACCCAATCCTTGTTTTTCTGAACGAAAGGCTCTTTTAAAAGTTCTTTAGCCCGTTTTATATCAGTGTCGCTCATCTTCAACCAGCATTCTTTAGGTATCTTATAGCTATCAAGATCCCTGCTTAATACGCCTAGAAGTTTTAATTCTGGTGTGGCTAAAAACGGTGACTCATAGCTTAAACGCTTACTACCACGTAAATAAACACTGTAAATATAGTATCCGTATGGATCAGAATCCATTAATGCGAAGGCCGGGATCTTTAATGTTTTAACAAGTTTTCGCAAAAAGCTTCTAGTCGCTATATCCGCTGAGCCCTTCCCAGTTAATATAATACACGGGTATTTATTCCACCATTTAGCCTCGCTAAGCCGTATTAACGCAGCGTCTTTCTCAACAACTAGTATAAATTCCGCATCACTATCCAAGATTTTAATCTTGTCTAAGAAGGGAGTTATAGACCAGCCGCCGCTTCCCAGCTTGGTTAAATCAATCCTGTCACCGCTGTCTTGAATAATCAGTCTTCCAATAGCCATACCCTTAGCGCTTGCAACAATATGTGTTGAGTCGCGGGTTGTATTAAGTAAAGGTGGTATATCATCTATTATCTTATCACTGTTAACCTGGTCTACGAAAAGGTTAACGTCATTATAGAATATCTCTCTTTTAGTTGCGTGAATGTCTTTTTCAACTAATGTGTGAACGATTTCCAACACTCTCATAGTTCTTGTAACGTCAAGAGAGGTTGCCAAGCTTAAAAGCGCACGGATACTCTTCTTTTTACCTAGAAGAAGTAGATCATTTTCCTCATCATATATAATATTGTCACCGCTTCGTTGAGGTATAGATATTACCGGCGGCGTTCTATTTTTTATCTGGTGGAGCAGTTCACGAGCTGCACTGTGGATTTTTTTATGAATTTCTTCAGCGGAGAGTTCCTCAACTATTACAGCTCCACTGGGTGGATTAAAACTACCCCGCTTTTTTTCTTTTAACTCTCGTTTCAGTA
Source organism: Candidatus Odinarchaeota archaeon (assembly GCA_038826135.1). Classification (GTDB taxonomy): domain Archaea; phylum Asgardarchaeota; class Odinarchaeia; order Odinarchaeales; family Odinarchaeaceae; genus Odinarchaeum. The sequence continues at coordinate 13,850 of JAWBON010000013.1, forward strand.
AATTTAGCTTCTCGAAATTATATTTATCTTTAACAGCTGGATTTTTAGCCAATTTAAAATCCCCTATTAAACCATATTGCAATAATAACTATGTTTTCAATGTTAACTGTGTTAGTTTCTCCTTAACCTTGACGGTGGGGGCTTGAACTTTAGGTGATTTATCGCTTACAATCATTTCCTGTATAATATTATATAATTCTTCAAACCTCGGTTTCATCGCCAAGCCCGTATCTGTCTCGATAATAGAGGTTAAAGACTTGGTGAATAGTTTAGCATATTGAAGCAGCTTCTCCGAGCGCTCCTTCTTCCTAGTTTCAATTTCGTGTCGAATTATATGTGCTTTTAATTTTCGACCCAACTCTTCTAAGGCTAATTTGATTTCCTTAACCAAGATGTCGTCTGCAGCTAAAGCCTGTTTGCTTTGAGCTTTAAACATTACGTGAACGAACGGGCCGCTGACGTTTACAAACAGTTTTACAGGTCCTTTAGGGAGACCGTTATCGTAACGGTCTAATTTATAATTTTTCCAGTTCACACTGCTTGCAGCCTTCCATATCGCACAGTCAGAGTTATCTCTAAGCTTAGGAGTTCTATTCGTAAACCTGTAGAGAACAGAATTATTATACTCGCTTAAATCAGGTTTATTCGGATCATAGGCTATAGCAGCCTCCACTACAAAGGCCAGACCCTTACTGCTTGTAGGCTGGCGGGTGACGGCTTCAACGAATTCGACATTTAAACTCTTTTTTATAACGTCAGCTAAGACTTCGCTGCCTACTGGTACAACTGTGTTTACAGGCGGTGAAGGATATTTTATACTGATGAATGCTTTGTATAAAGCGTTTATCTGCTCGTCTGTTAAAGATTTAACATTTGTGGACGGTGCGATCTTGGATTTAAGCGATTTATTAGCTATTTTAATTATTTCTTCAGCTCTTTTTTCACCTATTCGACAGAAAGATTTTGTGAGAAAATCAGTGATCTTTGATGCGCTTGTATTTCTGACTGCTTCTTGAAAGTCGCCGATACTAGTGGACTCAGGGTGAGGTTCCGTGTAAACCGGTTCAGCAGGGAATTGGGAGACTTTCCTAGGATACACCCAGATTTCGCTGTTAGGGTCTATGAATATTAAATTTACATGACTGTTAAGTAATGCTGATTGCCTAATATATTCGTCAGCATATCCCTTAACATATTTAACGTTGAGAAACCATAATTGAACATAGGTTCCGTGATTGAACGGAAGCCCCACTGGTGTAGAGGGGACTGTGTATTTTTTCTTATTTTCACCTGTTGTATAGAACACTTGGAGGATACCTTTCTTCTCTTTAACGTGTTTGCTCACCACTGTTATCGGTTTACCTGTTGTATTCTGAGCGTCACTGAAAGCGCTGGGGGCTCCGAAGCCTTGACTTCCCCGGGTCTGTTTAAGCTTCTCGGATTTACTTGAAGCCAGGTATATCCCGAATTTTTCAACGTCAACCGGCTTCATTCCAACGCCGTTATCAAATGCTTCGAAACAATACATCTCTATATCTGAACCTTGAATGTCGTCTGGTAGTATTTCAGGTTTCTGAACTCTTTGCATTATAATTATTGCAACAGGCTCCTGGTTTATTACATCTTTTAAAGGTTCAATTATCTTGTTTAATCTTGATAGAATAGCTTCAGGTTTCGCTTTTTCCAGAGAACTATCCCCCGGTTGAATCCGGTAATTTATATTGGGCTGTTCAGATTTCATATTTTTAAACGCGTTGAACTGCCATTGAGCTGTTTCAATAGCGTCTAAAGAGTTATCTAGAAACTCAGCCACATACTGGGTGTGTTTATGTCTTTCTATTGAGAAACCTACTAGCTGGGTTCTCTTCCTCATAAACTGGGCTATGCTACCTTCTTTAATAACACCTTCCGGGTTTGAGACCATTATAGTTCACTTTCCTCCATTAATAATTCGTGTTAGTATTCCACTCATTAAAATAATTAATTCATATAAAATAGTTTGTGTATATAAATAAGAGTAAAGGTTATAGCTTATACGTTTAAACCAACTTTTACACTTAGCTCTTAAACTTGAAGTCACTGGGCTCGTTTCCTTCTTCAATAATCACTGGTTTAGTGTTAAACAATTTAAACTGTCTTTTTATTGTGATCGCCGCAGTGCTTGCCCTATACAGATCACTAGGTGAGGCCCCCGCTCCCCTCCATATCCAAAGCTTACTTTCTTTTTCATCAACTATTATTGCAGTGGAGCCGCTGTCTGGCTTCCGCTCTATTTCATTTAACCCGCTCTGTGTTACTTGAAAGATTTTCATATTATGCCTCCTGCTAATTTTATTTATAGATGATATTCTTCAGGTGGTTATTAAATTTTTTGTATTACCACTACATAAATCCAGTCATGGGGTGGTTGAAACATACCGATTTCTAAGATACTATCTAATTCTCAACTCTGACAAATCGGATAACTAATTAAATACGGTTAACATATAGATATTAATGGCCAGAAACGGCGGGGTGTTGGAAAGAGTTAATTAAAGGTGGTTTTTTGGGCGAATTTTATACCTATATCTCCGAGGCCCGGAAATATATTACTTTAAAAAAATATTATGAAGCCGCCTCAATATATGAAAAACTTGGCAAAACACTTTTTAAAACAGATGTTAAAACTGCTTTAAACTTGTTTAAACTTGCAATAAAATATTATCTTAAAAGTATAGTGGAATATGATAAAGCTAGAAAACTAGAAGAAACAGCTCGATGCTACGAGTCTTTGGGGAAAATATATAAAAAATGGTTAAATGATACAAGTAGAGCGGCGGATTATTTTATAGCGGCTACAAAATATAGAATGAAGGCTTTAAAGACAAGTATAGCCTATAACAACGGTGAAAATACAAGTACAGTATAGTATTTATTTCTAATTGATTAGCGTAATATAAAGATAGTAGAGTTAATAAAGAAAAGTTGTTTTTAGGTGTATAATAATGAAGGTTAGAGCTTCGATTGGCAGCGCGATAAAACTTAAAAAACTTCAAGGCTGGCTTTCAGTCGAACCTACTACGATATATCTTATGACTTATTTTAAAAATAAATGCTTAGCAAACTGTTCTTTCTGCACGCAGGCCCGCTCAAGTTCAACTAATAATAATAGTTTATCAAGAGTAAGCTGGCCTGAGTTTGAGCTGGAAAAACTATTTGAAGACTACAGCGACGTAAAATTTAACTTTTTAAAAAGAATATGTATTCAAGCAATGAATTATAAGAGTGTTTTTCGAGACATTGTGAAAATAGTCAGATATGTGAAAAACGTTTCGAAACTACCTGTTTCGCTTTCAATAAAACCGTTAAACAGTAAGCAGATCAGACTCCTTCACGAAGAGGGTGTTGAAAGAATCTGCTTCCCAATGGATGCGGCGAGCGAAAAATTGTTTAAAACGTTTAAGGGAGTTGGAGTAGGCGGCCCCTACGATTTTAAAACTCATTTAAACGCTTTAAACAAGGCTGTTGAAATATTCGGGAGATTTAATGTCACAACTCATTTAATTATAGGTTTAGGTGAGACTGAAAAAGAGGCTGTTGAATTCATTTTCAACATGAGACAGCTGGGTGTTAACGTAGGCTTATTCGCTTTAACACCGTTAAAAGGCACGTTCTTAGAAGATGCAAAGCCTCCTTTAAAAGAATCATACAGACGGGTTCAACTCGCCAGATATCTTATTTTCAATGAAAATTTGAGTCGCGAAGAGTTGACGTTTGACCGAAACGGTTTAATAAAAGATATAAACCTACCGTTAAATCAGCTTAATAAAATAATTCAATCAGGGAAGCCGTTCTTAACATCGGGATGCCCTGGCTGTAATAGACCCTATTATAATGAGAGGGTTTCAGGCCCTGTTTATAATTACCCTTCCATGGATCTTGTTAAAAAAGACATTCAAAAAATTAAAACAGAGTTAGGTGAACTGTTTAATGAGTTGGAGAGTTATTCCGCTTGCAGTAAATAAGGCGTCTTTAAACATGGCTATAGACGCTGCTATATTAGATGAGGTTTCAGCTGGCAGAAGCCCTCCTACACTGCGATTATACAGATGGAGGCCGTCAGCTGTTTCAATCGGATATTTTCAAAGCATAGTGGAAGAGGTTAATATAGAAGCGTGTAGAGAAAAAGGGGTTGACATAGTTAGAAGGATGACAGGCGGCGGCGCAGTATACCACTCCTATAACGGTGAGATCACATATAGTGTAATTCTCCCTGAAAAATATGAGAATATACCTAAAGACATAATTAGATCTTACGAGCTTATATGCGGTGGAATTGTTAACGCTCTTGGCGTGCTAGGATTAAAAGCACAGTTTAAACCAGTAAACGATATTATCGTAGGCGGACGAAAAATCTCGGGAAACGCTCAGACTAGAAGGAAAGGCGTTATTCTGCAGCATGGCACGATATTATTAGATTTAAATATAGACGAAATGTTCACTTTTCTAAAAGTTTCTAAAGAGAAAATATCTGATAAACTTATAAAATCCGTGGAGGAGAGAGTCACATCTATAACGGCTGAAATCGGCAGCAAACCAGATTACTCTAAAATCTCAGAGCTGCTTATTAAAGGTTTTTCCGAGAGCTTAAAATTTAACTACAAGTTTAATGGCTTAACACGTATAGAGCAAAAGCTTACTAGAGAGTATGATGAAACCCAGTTTAATAATGAAGAATGGGTTTTTAGAAGGTAGTAAAATTGAAGACTTCGGAGCTTAAAGTTAAAGGCGGTAAACTAGTTAAATGCAGATTAGAGGTTGAAGACGGATGTATAAAAAGTATAAGGTATATAGGCGACTTCTTTCTACATCCAGAGGAGTCTATCGAGAGACTTGAAGCTTTATTAACCGGGGTTAAGGCTACTGGTGATAAAGTTAAATATATAATAGAAGATTTTTTCAAAGACAGCGAGTTGAAACTTATAGGCGCAGCGCCAGCTGATTTTATAACAGTAACATTAAACTGCTTAGAGGATTTGTGAATGGAGCATGATCTTTTTTCACAAATTACTGGGGGAAATAAGAGAATCAATGTATGCGCTGCTGAGAAAATTTTTTTCCAAAACAAGTTAACAAACGAGGAGCTCAGTGAAGCTGCTAGAAATTATTTTAAAACAAATTTCAATAATGAGATTAAATTTTTTTATCCTGGTCTAAGATTTCCCGCAGTGTCGTTAACAAATCAATCTTGCCAGCTTAAATGTGATCATTGTAATAGGAGATACTTGGAGTATATGAAACCTATATCTGAATATCATTCTCTAGTCGAGTTCGCTAAGAAAATGGAGTCAGCGGGTGCTTTAGGAGCTTTAATAAGCGGAGGGTGTGACCTGGAGGGAGCTGTGCCGCTTGAAGAGTTTTTAGAAGATATACGCAAAGTAAAGAAGGAGACCTCCCTAGTTTTAAATATTCACACAGGGTTGATAAAAGATGAGGTTATAAATAAACTGGAAAGGACAGGCGCCGACATCGTCTCCTTCGAAGTTATAGGGGATAACACGGTTATTAAAAAAATTTTACACCTAAATAAGTCTGCAGCAGATTACTCCCATACTTTTAAATCTTTAAAGAAATCGATGATGAAAATTGTTCCGCATATATGTCTTGGATTAAATATGGGGTTAATAAAAAGAGAATTTGAGGCTCTAAAGATTATAGAAGAGTTTAACCCTGATATAATAGTCGTCATCATTTTCACACCTACTATAGGAACACCCCTCCAGAATGTGAAACCACCTTCTATTTACTCTATAGAAAGGTTTTTATCAATTCTAAGAATTCTATTTCCTAAAAGCGAGTTAAGTTTAGGCTGTATGAGACCTAAAAAAGGATTAAAAACAGAGATTGAGAAGGCAGCGCTGCTTTCAGGGGTAAATAGATTTGTAAACCCGTCCTCTAAGATGAGTAAATACGCTGCTGAAATGGGTATTTCTGTGAAAAAATATTACGGGTGCTGCAGCCTCCCGCAGGGTATACTATCGTCTTTTGAAATAATCTAGTATAATATCCATCAGCTTAGAGGCTACTTCTCTTTTATGGTTTAACGGTATATGGTGAACTTTCATCTGTCTGTCGATAACGAATAACTCGTTAGTCAGTGATTTAAAACCCCTACCTTCCTTTGAAACATCGTTTGCGGCTATTAAATCTAAAGCGGATTCTTGAAGTTTACTGTAAGCTCTTTTAACAAGCTCTTCTTCTGAGACAGCTGTTTCAGCTTTAAAACCCACTAAAAAAACATCTTTACCCATTTTTCTTATTTCATTAATGATTTTAGGTAATGGTTTAAGCGACACTAGCAGCTCGCTTTTACCTGTAGGTATTTTAAATTTTTCAGTGTTCATAGGGCCGTAGTCTGACACCGCCGCCGGATGAATTATTATATCATATTTTCTTGTTTTAATCTCGTTTAATATTGCGTTAAGCATCTCTTCACCTGTTTCCACCCTTATAGTTCTAATATGTTCAGGCGGTTCAACAGTGCCTACGCCGTATACAAGGGTTACATCAGCGCCTCTAGCCTCCGCTTCTAACGCTATTTCCACACCTGTTCTACCTGAACTAGCATTACCGATGAAGCGAATCGGATCTATGTATTCTCTAGTTCCACCGGCTGTTACTAAAACTCTAAGACCCTCATAATCATTCCTCTTAGTTAAAATATTGATAGTTCTAGCTATTATGCTTTCAATCGTCGCTATCTTAGCTTTCCCTTCTTCTAGTCTCGGGCTGATGAAGATCACACCAAGTTTTTTAAGTTTTTCAATGTTTTCTTGCACTACCGGATGATTATACATGCTTTCATGCATAGCGGGCACTATGGCTATAGGGATACCTGCACCGAACGCTGTGCTAACTACTGTGGTTACAGGTGTGTCATCTATTCCAGATGCGATTTTACTTATGGTGTTAGCTGTACATGGGGCCACTAAAACCAGATCCACATGACCGAGATGGGCCCCTGCTAATTCAACATGTTCAAGTAAGCCGCTGAGTTTAGTGACAACACGGTTACCTGTCGCCCATTGCATTAAATCCGCGCCTATAAGATTTAAAGCACTCGGACTCATTACAGCGAATACTTCAGCACCGTTACGCATCAGCTCTCTAGCTATTATAGGGCATTGAATAGCTGCGACGCTGCCTGTAATGCAGAGTGCAATCTTCTTATTTTTCAGGATTGTGCTTTTACTTCCAATTATATCTTTTGATATGTGACTGGTTGAAAGCAAATGTTTTCACCTTTAGTTATAGGGTGACTTAAGTATCTATATACTTTTTGTTTATAATTTATATAGCTAAATATTTCTGCTTATAAAATATTAAAACTATATAGATTTTTTTTCAGATAAATAGGCTTCTGCTAAATTCCAGTAGATTAACGCGTTTTCCTTAATCGCAGCCAGCTTATCTTTCGATAAAACACCCTTAACAATAGCCGGGACACCTACAACGAGACTATTATCCGGTATAATAGTTTTCTCTAATATCACAGCTCCAGCTCCGATTATACAGTTTTCACCTATCACCGCGTTATTCAATACCACGGCCCCCATCCCCACGATCACGTAATCTTTAATCTTACAACCGTGGATTATCGCACCGTGTCCGACAGTCACATAATCTCCTATTTCAACTCTCCCTTGAACATCTGAATGAATCACAGAGTTATCCTGGATATTAGTGTACTCGCCGATAATTATCTCACCCTCATCCCCTCTTAGAACAGCGTTCGGCCATACGCTTGAAAAACGACCTATCTTAACATTACCTATTATTAAAGCGCCTTCATCCAGATATGTTTCATCAGCTATTTGAGGAGTTTTACCACGGAATGTTTTTATCATATAGACCCCTACCAGTAAACAAGTAGCCCAGTGTTATTAATAGGTGTGGAAATAATTCTATTTTTCTCAAAAAATTTCTCCATTACACTAATAACAGAGGATTTTACACTCTCCTTCACAATCGTGAAAACCGTTTCACCGATCATACACATGCTTGAAGCCACATTTATTTTATCCAATTTTTCTAAGACCTCTGAAACTCTTGATGTGAGGAGACCTGTTTTTTCAACAAAGTCACGTGAAAGTTTTAGAAAATTATCAATTGAAGGGGAGAATAATAGTTTCCTGATGCATTTGCCTCCATGCAGATTAATATCTTCAAATATGATTTCTCTACTAAGTATTGTCTTTGTAGGAATAGGGCCGAAACTAGCGGATATAATTATATACCCTGGAGGGGTGAAAATTTTATCAATAAGATTTCTACCAGGAGGCCCACCCCTCCTTGTGATTG
>JAWBON010000013.1:22199-26048 GCA_038826135.1 Candidatus Odinarchaeota archaeon
CTATTAACTGCGGTCCAACCGTGCCCAACCCTGTTTTAGAAGTTATTTCAGCCTCGTGGGCGATAGCCCCGACTTGATTATAGGTTAGTTTAAGCTCTAAAGCTATGTTTAAGGCTGCTGCTAAGCCTAGTGCACCTATACCGCTAGCACCGTAACCGCAACCTATAGGTACATCAATATTATGATACACCTCTATAGATTTATCGAAGTCAACTGGTAAAAGTTTTTTAACCACGTTTAAACTCGTCACAGCGTTTTCTTCATTCCTACCGTTTATGAAAATACTTATTTTTTTAGCGTGATCATCTAATATTTTAATTGAGGTGAAACCGCCTACTTGAAGATTAGGACCGGCTCCAAGCGCACCGTGGAAATTAATCCCGGAATCTTTCCTAGTATATAATATTTTGAAGAAACCGGATATCCTCGCGGGCACGAATATTTTAAAACTATTTTTCAAATCGAGGCCCTTCCCCTAATTTATGAGACAACTAAGGTTGATGTTTGCTGAACCCCTGGGAGGGCTCTGATCTGTAATACTAATGTGTTAAGTTCAGGGAGTTTCTCATATTCTACAATAGTGATGATATCCCACTCTCCGTATATCATATAGCTTTGAGTTACTTGTTTAAATGTTTTAAGCTGGTCAAGGACGTCGGATTCTAATCCACCTTGAGCTCTTATCAAGATGAAAGCTAATCTTACAGCCATTGTTTTTCCCTCTGAATCTTCAAAACGTTAATCTATCGGGTTGCTTAAAAAACTTACTATTTCAACATTGAGATGATCTTTTTAACTAACCCAATAGTGAGCGCGTGATAAGATCTATTAAGATGAGCTTCAATTTCAACACCTATAATTCCGCCTATACCTATTAAATCGCCGATTACATCACCGAGAACATGGTATATTGTCTCTTGACTGTTGGATAGAAACGGTGTTACAGCTGTGGATATTTTATTCAGTAAGGCTTCTTCTATATTCGGAGGACCCAATTTAAACTGGGAGTTAAGTGTCATCTTGTTAAAATCTAATTTTATAACTGCGATATTATTGTTTTCAAGCGGTTTAACTCGGATATAACCGTATTCTTCATGCTCTAATTCTACATGTTTTTTAGGATGTATAAAGTGGTGTTGTTGTTTAAGCGTTGTTTTCGGCGTGTTAATCAATGAACGCACTAGTTGACCTCCAATAACCCCTTCAGGGTCTCCTAGAATCATGTTCGGTTTTGAGTTTGTGGAGTATGCGGCTCTATCTTCAGGTCGATAAAAATTCCAGCTTTCACGGTAAGATTTGATATGTACGTCGGTTATACCTGTTAACGTTAAAGCTGCTATATGGTGTTCTACTAAATATACGATGCTATTATCCGCGCCTATATCAACTCTATCACGACTGTGAATGATGTGAGCGGGGGTTACGGGGATATTGTTTACAGTTATGCCTGTACCGTTAAAGTTCGGTTGAAACTCCACTGAACCTATTCTTAAAGGATAGGTTAAAGTTACTTTGAACATAACTATCCCTAGATTAACTCTCGGTTGAGAAAATACTCGGTAAAGAATGTCGTACAGTTTTGATTATAGGAGGCACCACTAAGAGTAAGAATGGTATCTCGCTTAGAAACGTCCAGCCGAAATATGTTAAAGCCGCCACCCATGTCCAAGGCGCGAAGGCTTGACCTGGCAGTGTAAAAACTTGGGTCCATAGGAATAGGGCTAGTCCTATTATCGCGCTGCCTATTAGAAGGCTTCCAGTAGCTGAGATCAAGTATCGTTTAACAGTATACTTATTGTAAGTTAAGTAACCTAGAATGAAGAATGCAGTGAAATTCGCTGTTACACCAGCGGTTAGACTGAGCAGCGCGTCGCCGTGTGTTAACAGATCTGCTATGAATATACCGCCTGCAGCCCCTACTCCGCCGATATAGGGGCCGAATAACACGCTGAAAGTTGCTGGTACAATCACTGCAGGCCAGAATTTTATTCCGCCAACAGTTATTCCGAAATATGTTAGTAAACCTACTACTGCGTATAAACCCATATTTATGGCTGTTAAAACTATTTTAAACGCGGGATTGCTAACTAAACTGTTCTTTTTCATTTAATCACCACCTCTAATATTTGAAAATTCTTTGAAAATTTTTAGGAATATTGAAAGCTGATTATCGTAATCCTCTTCAGATATTTGACCGGTTATTGAGCCTGGGCCGAATATAAGCTGGTTTGTGATATTAAAAAATTTGTGAAATATTTCAACGGCGGAAGGGGATGCCGCCCATTCAATGTAGGGGTGTTCACCTACAATATCGGTGTAGGCTTTCACTAGAATCCTATGCAGCTGGTTGAACGGTTGAAGATGGACCTTTCTGAATTTTAAAAAACGTTTTAAGCTTACCCCTATTTTTGCGAGGCGTGTGTTTAAACATTTTATTAGTGTTTGCTTCTCTATCATCGGAGGGGTCTCCAACTGTATCAGAATGTTTTGGAGATCATCCTTATCGTCATCAACGTATGTTTTTAGTAAAGGCCCGCCTATAATAAAGGCTTCGTATAGTTTTTCTTTAATAACATGTGGGGTGAGATAGTTATTAGACTGGTTGAATTCAATATTAATATCTGTTAATTCATTGAGCAGGTTGTTTTTAGTAAAATTTCCCCCACTCCGACTGGTATAGTTTAGAGTATAGTAGTCGATTTCTTTTTGGAAAAGGGAAAAATAAAGGCTTGTAGGTTGGATGTGTAAAACGTTGACATTTTTTTCTAGATGGATTTTCTCTTTTTTAAAATACTCGGCTAGGACGTGGGGGTTTTTGCATATGATGAAAGCTAGTTTATCTAAATTGTTTTTATCAATTTTTTCGAATATTTTGAATATATTTAGCAGAGTTTTAATCTGAGAGTAATCTAGTGTATAGTTTTTTGAAAATATGTTATAAATATTGAGGTTTAATATTATAATATTAGTTTTTTCAAAGATTTCTTTACCGGAGGCGAATACGCCTATATCTGGGTGATATTCAGGGGATATTTTTTTCATACTGGTTTCAGATAGTTTTGTAAAAATGTGCTCAAATATTTTCTTATCTACATGAACTAATTTTTTAAGTGAGATATTTTTGTATAGGCTTTTCAACATAGTAATCAGAGAATAACACTAAGTAGGCTTATTTAAATATTGATATCATATTTTAGAGAAAACTATGATAATATATAGAAAATCAATATTTTATGGTTGCATACATAATCGGCTGACTATCTTCTACTAAACCATTTACGGATCTCTGAGTAAACTAAAAGACTTAGTGTAACTAAAATAATTAACACCCAGTCGATTAAAAGAATAGATGTTGTTTTAAACGGAAATTGTAAAAATGGAATATAAACTACAATAAGCTGCATGATCACTGAGATCGCTACGGCGACTACTAAATACTTATTACTTAGGAATTTCATTTTGAAAATAGAAGTTTTTTCAGATCTAAATGTGAAAACACTCACCATTTGGAAGAGCATAACAGTTGTGAAAACTATTGTTCTAGGCCTTGTTAAGAAAACATCTATCTGTTCGGGTGTAGGGTTAGTTGAGAGAAAACCCCAGTAATCTAATGATATGAGTTCGAATACGTAAAGCGCCAGCGCCCCCGCGCACATTATAGCACCGTATATTAAAGCGTTTATAAGAGTCTCCTTCGATAATATATTCTCACCTGGATCACGCGGCTTCCGCATCATAAGATCACCCTCAGCAGGTTCCACCCCTAGGGCTAATGCAGGCAACCCATCGGTTACGAGATTAATCCAAAGTATTTGAAGCGCTAATATCGGTAGCGGTAAGCCTATAATG
>JAWBON010000014.1:0-25885 GCA_038826135.1 Candidatus Odinarchaeota archaeon
GCAGTTTAGCGATCTTTTTTATAATCGTAGACTTGGATTCAACTCTCTTAATTAAAAGTCTACCAGATTCGCTCCACCAGCACGCCGGATACCGCGCATCCCTGTCAACTTCAAAAGAGTACTTAAGAGCACCAGCCGCCTTGATCAAATCATTAAGAGAGGGGGATTCAACAGCGTGTTTTAAAGAAACTCTTCTACCCATCCCCCTAGAAACAGACTTATCAAAGTACTGAGGCCAGATAATAACGAAGTCTTTCCGCTTCATCTCAACACCTTTAAAACTTAATTGGTATAAGCATATATTCATAAGTTTTATAAGGTTGATTACATTGCATGAGTTTTCAACAGCGCAAGCGATAATAAATACAGTAATGGATGCTGTGAAAAAGTATTCGTTTGAAAAAATACTTGAAATAAACCTGGAAATAGGCGAATTCACATTATTAAATTACTCCCAGCTGCGTTTCGCTTTGAAAACACTCTCAAAAGACACAGTTGTTGAAGGGGCTAAAATTATAATAAAAACATTACATGGCGCGTTGAAATGCGCTGAGTGCGGTTATGAGGGGAGATTAAATAAGCGAGTATCTAAAACCCACTATTCTACACTACTACCGCAATTTCAATGTCCAAACTGTCAATCAATGAAAACTGATATTATAGGCGGCAGAGAAATGAATATAAAAAATATAAAGCTTAAATTAAAAACCTAAAGAACAGCAACTTTACCTGTTCATCATTACGTTTTTTTCAAAATCGGCGACCGACTCTCTATAATTTAAAACAATTTTCACTGATTACGCAGCTACAATCACACCGTTAAGGGTTCCGTGCTGACCTGGTCTGCTTGTTATTCTCACATTACCCTTCTCTGTTTTTACAATTGCACCTCTAGTTATTATACGCTTCCTGTGCAAATCTAAAGAAGCATTATTAGATACAACATCTAAAATTTTAAGTTTGAATGTTTTTTTAGTCTGAGGATCTGTCACGTTTACATAAATATCTTTTATAAGCTTCACTTTCTCAGAGCCGCCGCGAACACGAATCATCTTTCTCAAAGGCTCAGCGCCCAGTGTTGTCGAAGCCGGAGTTCTACCCATCTCATATCTTCTCTTACCTCTGAAAGATTTTAATTTAGCTCCTGAAGCCTTCCGAGTAGAACGCCCTTGCCAGTTTACCAATTCACATTAACCTCCATCATTTTATTATTGGTTGAAACGCCTATTAAATTATAGTAATAATTAAGGCAGTATATTAACTGTTTAAATATTATTAAACTTTACTACTAAAAAGATGAAAAGTGAAAGTTATTTAGGATGGTAATAGTATAATTTAAAAATCTTAAAAACAAGATTATTAACTAAATAAGATTTAAATCGCTTTATTTAAAAAAACAAAGTTTAAAATCGTTAAATAACCGGTGTATAGTAATGGTTTACATAAAGAAGCTGGAAATGAAAGGGTTTAAATCATTCGGCGGCGAGAAAGTATCTTTAAATTTTGAAAAAGGCTTCACCGCGATTGTAGGACCTAACGGAAGCGGCAAGTGTGTTACAGGGGAGACTCGAATATATTTAGCGAGCGGAGAGATTGTTAAAATATCAAAACTTGTAAACAGTAAACTTAATGCGGGTTACAAAATTAAATTAAAAGACGGATACATGAGTTATGGTGACGGGCAAGAAATTTTATGCTTGGATTTAAACGATTTAAGAATCATAAAAAAACCAGTCGCCGCTTATATTAAACGAAGATCCCCGGCAAAGCTTATAAAAATTAAAACACGGTCAGGGAAAAGTATAACCGCTACACCGTACCATCCTTTCTTTACATATAAAAACGGTTATATTGAAACTATAAGCGCTGAGGATTTGAAAACGGGCGCCTTCATAATAGTTACGGATGTTATTTCACTCTATGATTGCCCTTTACGGGTGGCGGGAAAATCAGCTGATTCAAGGGGTTTTTTTAATAAATTAAACCAGTTAACGCTCACAGTAAACGACAGTGAAAAACTAATAAATTCAGACATATATCTAGATGAAGTCACCTATCTTGAAGTTTCACCTTCGAGGGAGCGCTGGGTATACGACCTGTGTATAGCGGAACACCATAATTTTATCGCGAATAATATTATAATTCACAATAGCAATATTCTTGACGCTTTATGCTTTGTATTAGGTCATTTAAGCGCTAAAACATTGAGGGCGGGTGCATTCTCGGATTTAATCTACATTGATAAAAAAAATCAGAGCGCGGCTAAAGCAGCCACAGTAACCCTTCACCTAGACAACTCAGACCAAGGTATACAGGTTGAATCGAAAAACGTAGTTATAACTAGAAGCATCGATGTTGACGGTAATGGAACCTACCAGTTAAACGGTCAACGCGTGACAAGAGGGCAGATTATAGACATACTTAATTTAGCTGGCATAACACCGGATGGGTATAATATAGTTTTCCAAGGGCAATTAGCGCAAATGGTTTCAATGACACCTCTTGAAAGACGTTTACTAATAGAGAAAATAGCGGGTATAGCAGCATACGATGAAAAAAAGGAGAAGGCTAAAGAAGAGCTTGAAAAAGCTGAGAATAATCTTAACCAAATTAATATTCTTTTAGATGAAATTAAAAACACGAAAGATAAATTATTAAAAGATAAGCAGGATGCTGAAAAATGGCTGAGCATAAACAGTGAAATAGAGAAACTAGAAGCCAGTATAATTTTCTACGAGATAAGAGAGTTAAACAAGAAAATAGAGGATTCTAAAAAAAGACTGGAAGAAAAAAAGATACAATTAGAAGAAGTTGAGAAAAAACAGAAAGATTACAGCGATGAGAGAAGCCGTGCTCAGAAAAGAATTAACGAGATTGAAGAAGAGATAAGAAGCATACAAGAGAATCAGCTGAATATAATACATCAGTCTATTACTGAAAATAAATCCGAGCAGGCTAGAATAACCCAGGAATTAATCTATAACGATGAGGCTTTCAACTCAGCTAAAAAAGAATATGAAAGAATGAAACAAGAATTATCAAACTATGAGATAACCCGTGAAGAATCATATAACAAATTACAGGAAAACCGTGAACTTAAAAAAACATTAGATAATGAAATTTTCAATTTAAACAATGAAATAAACCAGATCACCAATTATATAGCTAATATTGATGCCAGCTTCGAAGATTATACTAACAAGTTTAGGGATATAAGAAGTAAACTAAGCTTGAAAGAGGATGAATTGAAAAAACTACTTTTAGAAAACGAGAAAATAGACGGTGAAATCAACGCCCTCAATGATAAATTAAAATATTATAATGAAATGTTGTTGAAAAATAGGGAAGGCCCGGATAGCCTCGCAAGTAGGAAAAAAGAGTTTGATGAAAAACTAGCTGCACTTCAAAAAGAGAACAGCGTTTTAAACTTAGAGAAAGAGAAAATGGAGAATAAAATAACCCAGTTAAATGAGGAGAGTAAAAATCTCAGCTCAGAGATTCAAGCCAGAAAAGAAATGCTTATAGAGATTCGAACACGAGTGAACGCTGTTAGAGAGACAGCTAGTAGAGAACCGCTGAGAAACAGGGCTGTTGAAGCAATACTGGAATTGAAGAAAAACATGGTAAACGGGATATTCGGAACAATAGCGGAGCTGGGCGCGGTTAGCTCTGAATATGTTAAAGCTATAGAAGTAGCAGCCGGAGGAAGATTAGACTACATAATTGTGAAAGATGATGAAACAGCAGCGAAATGTATTTCATATTTAAAAAATAAACGCATAGGGCGGGCTTCATTCCTACCTTTAAATAAAATAAAACCCAACACTGTGAGAATTAATAATGAAAAAATAAAAGCCATACACGCTTTAGACGTGGTAAAATTCAAGGATGAGTTTAAAACAGCTTTCGAATACGTGTTCGGGAGATCATACATTTTTAATAATTTACAAGAGGCTAGGGCTGTTGAAGAGGATAAAATCCAGAAAGTCACATTAGACGGTGACCTGATCACTCCATCAGGGCTAATGGTAGGCGGATACTACCAAACACCTGTCAAATTCACTTTAGAAGAGGAGCGGAGAATACCCGTTATAGAGAAGGAGATCCACGAG
Source organism: Candidatus Odinarchaeota archaeon (assembly GCA_038826135.1). Classification (GTDB taxonomy): domain Archaea; phylum Asgardarchaeota; class Odinarchaeia; order Odinarchaeales; family Odinarchaeaceae; genus Odinarchaeum. The sequence goes on from JAWBON010000014.1 coordinate 4,113, forward strand.
TTAAACACTAAACTTAACGATTTAAAGGAGCAGAGAGATAGAGAAATCGAAAAAAGTAATCGAATTAACATTAAACTCAGAGAATTAGATAAAGAATATAATCTATTACTAGGCCAGAGCACAAGTCTCAACATAAGACTCAGCGAGTTAGATGCTTCAATTCAAGAGTTTCAAAAACAGATAGAAGAAGTTGAAAAACAACTCGCTGATAAAAATAGTGTTAAACAAGATTATGGGAGAAGACTTGAATTATTAAACAGGGAGATTAATAATCTTAAAAACGAGTACGAGGAGATCAGCCAAATACTTGAGAGAAGCGAGGTTTCAAAAGTTAACAGAAGGCTTAAATCATTAGATGAGGAGAGAAATAGAAAAATTTCAACTCTACGAGAAATAGATAATCAAATCACAAAGTTAGAAACAGAGGTACACGCTCAAATAGAACCTAAAATAAACGAATTAAAACAATCAATCTTAAACTTAGAGGATAAAATACCGGGACTTGAAAAAACCATCCGAGAGAGAAAAGAGACTTTATCTGAACTAGAAAAGAGATTAAAAACATTAGACGAGGAAAAAACTAATGTTAGTAAAGAAGTTGAATTATTACAAGAAGAGAAAAAAGAACTGATTAAAAAACTAACGCTAATAGATGAAAAATTAGTAAATCTAGATAAGGAGAGAAACTCTTTAAACCTTGGAATTGCGAGAATGACCGCGAACCAAGAGACATACACATCACAGATGAATGATTTAAAAACCCGGGCTAAAAACTATCCCACTGATGAAATAAGGCTAGCAGATAACTTGGATGTTGAAAACATAAAGGTTAAAATCTCAGAACTGAAACAGGAGAAAAACCTCTTAGAACCTGTAAACCAGAAGGCGATACAGGAATACGAGGGCGTGGAGAAAAGATTCGAAGAGCTTAACAGTAGAAGAATGAAGTTAATCGTTGAGAGAGATACTATACTTAAATTCATGGATGAGTTGGAAAGCGAGAAGACGAAAGTCTTCATGAACACCTACAGGGCGGTTGATGAAAACTTTAACAGAATATTCTCCCAACTTTCACCAAACGGTGAAGCGCATCTAGAATTAGAAGACAAACTACACCCGCTGCTCGGAGGGGTTAGAATAAAAGCTAAACCAGCTGGAAGAGAGATAGGCTATCTGGAGTCTATGTCAGGCGGGGAGAAATCGCTAACCGCATTAGCATTAATTTTCGCAATACAGCAATATCAACCAGCTCCATTCTACATATTCGACGAGATAGATTCCGCTTTAGATAATGCTAATGTTGTAAAAGTGGCTGACCTAATAAAAGAGTTCTCAAAATACTCACAATTTATTGTAATAACATTAAGGGATATTATGATGGCTAGAGCTGAGAACCTGTTCGGCGTCACTAAAAGTAACAATATTTCTAAAATAGTGTCAGTGAAATTAGAGGAGGGAGTAAAATATGCAGAACGACAATGACAGTGAACCCTTCTGGCTTCAACCCCCCTGGATAATATTAACAGACACTTTAAAACTTAAAAAAATAAATCTTTGGAATATTGAAATAGATTACTTAGTTAAAGGCTTCTTAGAAAAAATGTTACTTCAAGATATGGTGAACTTCAGAGTATCAGGTTTAGCGCTTTTCTCAGCTTCATTACTATACCGGTGGAAGACTGAAACCCTATTAAAAAAAGATGAAGAGCAAGATTTAGAGCAAACCCCGATAGACGAGGAGTTTAAACTGTTACCACCGATAATCCCACCATTCCGACAGACTGCTAGAGGAATATCAATAGGAGAACTTTTAGTAGCTTTAGAGAAAGTATTGAAAGAGGAGGCTTCAGGTAAGCGGAGAACTTTGTTGAAAAAAAACATTTTAGAAAATATTCAACCACTTATATACGCTATAGACCCTGATAAAACACAGATTGAGAAGACTCTAAAAAATATTTATGAATTAATTAAGAAAAAAGCCGCTACTGACAGGGTTGTTAAATTTTCAGATATATTACCTAGTAGGGAGAAAATGGAGATCGTGAAAACGTTTTTCTGTATTCTGATACTCGGATTTAGAGGTTACATTGACGTCTGGCAGGAGGAGGAGTTCAGTGAAATATTCATAGAACTATTAAGAAATGAGGATGAGATAATACTCGGTGAGAGAAATGCCAGAACTGAAACTTAAATCAAAGGTTGAAGCAGCGTTATTTGTAGCGGGAAGACCTTTGAGTCTAACTGATATTTGCAGAGCGGTTAATTTTGAAGACGAGAAAGAGATAGCGAGAATAATCGAAGAGCTTAGATTAGAGTACCAGAATAGGGAGAGTGCGCTTGAGATCACTTTAACTTCAAATAATAAATACGTTCTTCAACTTAGAGCCGTATTCCCAGATATTGTCTCTAAGCTAGCACCACCAGGGCTTTTAACACTCGGCGCTTTAAAAACACTCTCTCTTATAGCTTTAAAACAGCCTGTAAGACAGAATGAAGTGATTAAAATAAGGGGAAGCCACGCCTACAAGTATATACATCAACTTGAAGAGAAGGGATTTGTAGAAGGCACGCCTGACGGCCGTTCAAAAATTCTTAGAACCAGCACTACATTTGCAGATTACTTCGGGCTTGATTATGATTTAAAAAAATTAAAAATGCAGCTTAGATGGAAAATGAAGAAAGAGGGGATATCACCGGAGTTAGTTAATACTTCTGAAGTGGATGAAGGTTAACGAATTTAAACTTTTAGCTTTTTAATCAAGTAACCGATAGGTTTAAATACTATTTACCATTATTTACGTGTAGTAGGAAAATTTTCCTACTAGTGACGACATGACAATTGAAAAAACAAGCGCACTAAAAATAGAGGATTTAAAAATAAATAAAACGTTAGAGTTAACTATAACCGCCCTCCTATCAGCACTAGCAATAGCTCTCAGACTATTCAAACATTTGATATTGGGCCCAATACAGGTCATAAATATACCAGCCGCTATAAGCATAGTTACTGCGTTAATTCTCGGCGGGATAGCCGGCGCAAGCGTTGGTTTAATATCAATAATCGGCTCGGATCTAATTCTAGGATTCGGATTGTGGACAATAGTTACATCACTATTCTTAGTAGCCATAAGTATCTTAATAAGTACACTAAGAAATAAGTTAGCAGACCGCACCCAACTTTTCTCAATACTCATAGTGATATTATTTATAAATGACGTGTTCACGTCAACAATACTTTACATGATTTTAGGCTTTGAATTCAACACCGCTTTAATTACTAGTATAATCGGTTTATTCCTTCCTGCCGGAGGCGGGTATATGATAGCTCCAGGGCCTATAACAGAGATCTCAACATCATTACTAGTCGTCACTATTAAGCCTGTAATAAAAAAAGCAATATTAGAGGTGACCTGAAAATGAATAAACAACAAACCAATTTTTTAACCGCTTTGTTATTAATTCTATCTTTAGGCTTAGCTTCCACAACAACCTACTTTTATTTTCAATCAGAGCAGTATAAAAATTCATACAATAATTTAGTTGGGGAAACCATCCGGATAAACATTGGAATAGACTATGCAAACGGAACTGTTGAATGGCATAATAATACACTTGCACCAAAAAATATAACCGCGCTTCAAGCTACCATACTAGTTGCCGAAGTAAACTACACTATGTATTCATTCGGCCCTTTTGTAACAGGAATAAATGGTGTTGAAGCAGCAGGTACCATGTACTGGGCTCTCTATTATAATGGGGAGTATTCGATGATTGGCGCAGGCGACCTCTATCTTCTATTCGGGGACACTGTCAAATGGGTGTTTGAGAGCTGGGCTTAAAGCCGGTCATTATGCATAACATAAATTATAAAATACTTATTTTTTTAACTTAAATAAAACTTTATTATCATAAAATTTCAGATAATTATAAAGTAAGAATTAAAGGTGACTTTTTTGGATATACTTGACGTTATGGAATTAATTATAATAAAAGAATCAGGGCGAATAGGCAGATACACATTAAAAGACGCTCTTGGAATTTCAGAGGGGAAAACCCGCAGCATGCTCAAAAAACTTTTAAATGAAGGTTTAATAAGCGCGGGACCGTTAGGCGCATCTTTAACCAGTAAAGGAGAAAAAGAGTTGAATCAAAAACTCAGAGAATTAAATATTAAAAAATATCTTTTTTCACCGCAAACGATACTTGATACAAGTTTAAACCATTATATTTTCCAAATGGTGAACTTTCAAATTGAAAACACGAAATTAATCCAGCTGAGAGATGAGGCGATAAGAGGGGGGGCTTCAAGCGCAATATTCATATTATATAATCAGGGTAAACTAACGGTCCCGGGCGTCTACAATAATTTAGCTGAAGTTGATGAAAAAACATGTTTACTGTTAAAAAATAATTTTGAACTATCTGAGGGCGATCTTTTAATAGCAGCGTCGTCAAAAAACCGCTGGCTAGCTTTAAAAGGATGCCTCCACACAATTCAGGCTTTAACCAAAAATACATTAAGATGAAGTTGCGACTTAAATAAATTTTTTAAAAAAATAGAGAACAGCGTTAACAGTATTAGAAAATAGTTTTCAGCGCTCTTATAACTAAGCTTAAACTAGATGATGCCTCCTTACCAAGCAATGCTAAAATACTGAATCCGCTTTTCGTTTCAATAACCAAGTAACCTTTCTCAGTGGTTAAGCTTATAGTGGAGGCGGAGCCCTTATCCGAGGCTGAGGCTATTTCAGAAGATTTTTTTAAAAGCTCTATCGAAAGCGCCGTAAGCTTTTTCTTATCCAGTTCTGTTAAAGTCTGGCCGCAAATAACTTTCCCATTATTTTCAAAGGCGATTAAACCTTCTATTTCAGGTATCTCATCCATCATGGTGGCAAGTTTTTCCTCTATAACTTTAGGATCCATAACTTCATCCTCACAGGCAACGTTACCGAATCGATTATATTTATATTAAACAGTATTTATTATTTAAGCATTGTTAGAAATGTATTTCAACTACAAAATTAATAAATAAGCGAGAAAACTGTCATATTTATAATAAATAAAAACCATATATATTACTAATCAGCCTTAATATTAAAGTGGAAAAATCATTAAATAAATATTTAAAGAGGCGTTTACATGATAGGGGAAAAAGACATTCAACCGATACTTAAAAATTTACAAAAGTTCGAGGGGGTAAGAGGGGTAATTATAACAACAACAGAGGGTCTCCCAATAAGCACAACAATAGACCGGGATAAAACTGAGAAAACAGCGGCTCTTGTAACATCACTTGTCGGTAAAGCTAGATCAACGGTGAAAGAATTAGAGGAGGGGGAACTTAAATTCCTAACTATAAACACTTCTAAAGGCGAGGTTCACGTAGCACCTGAGGAGGATTATATTCTAATAGTTCTAAAATAGTAGATTTATATAAATTTAAAAATACTATAATGTTAAAATAATTATAGTCATGAGGGATCAGCTTGATCAACATTAAAACCTTCGATGAGATACTAAGTAAGATTATTAAAAGCGAATCTGGCATAAAAAAAGTCATTCTAGTTGATAGAACAGGCCTTACAATAGCTCATGTATCTAAGTTTTCATATTATCCAGTCGACATAGATGGGATAGGAGCTATCGCAAGCGCTGTGTTCAGTGCAAGCGAGGAGCAGGGGAAAAATCTAGAGATCGGAGACTTAGATCTGTTAAGCTCAGAGTTTAGCGACGGGAAAATATTCGCGGCAAGCTGCGGTAAAGGAGTTTTAAGCGTGATCACAGATAAGGATGTAAATATAGGTATGGTCCGCCTTTTAATTAAAAAAACAAGCGAACAGTTAAAGGAAGTATTAGATGAGTTCCTAGCTGAAAAACCAGCGAGTAAATTAAGCCTAGATAAGAAGGAAACATCCACCGAGGATTTGAAAGCTGCTCTAGGGGAACTTGAAAAAAGCTAGTAAACAGAATTTACAGGTGCGCCTCTAAATGACACAGAAAGCTGAAACACTAGATAGCGTTCTTAGAGATTTAGAAGCGGCTGTTCCACAGATACAGGCTGCTGCAATAGTTAGCGTGGAAGGTTTACCTATAGCATCTATACTGCCGTCAAAAGTGGATGAAACAATGATAGCTGCGATGACGGCTGCAATGCTATCGCTGGGGGAGAGAGCTGCAGCTGAACTGGATAAAGGCGAGCTTGAACAAGTATATGTGAAAGGCAAGGACGGTTACATAATCGTTATGGGCGCCGGTGCGAACGCTGTATTAACATTAAGCGCAACGAAGGATGTTAAACTAGGCTTGATATTTCTAGAAATGGAGCGCGCTGCTAAAAAAATCGCTAAACTAGTTTAGAGAATTCTACATGCTCACCATTTCCTTCAAACATATTTATGAAGCTGCGATTAAACACAATTACTCGGATTTAAATAATATAAAGTGATATATCGTTTTGAAGTGATTCCTATGGAGCAGATCATTTCATATAAGGGTATCACTCCTAAAATAGGTAAGGATACTATTATCAGTAGCACTGCGAGAATAATCGGGGATGTGAATATAGGAGATAAGTGCTATATAGGAGCTAATGTAACTGTGAGAGGGGATTTAGCCCACATAGTTATCGGCAACTATAATATAATAGAAGATGACACACTTATTTACCCCGGTGAAGAGTACTCTGATGGTGTTCTATCACACTCAGAGATATTAATCGGCAACTATGGTGTTATTGAAAAAAAATGTGTCATCCAAGCCAGCTACTTAGGAGACTATTTTAAAATATGTAACGGCTCTATAGTTGAAAAAGGCGTCCAGTTAAATGAAGGTGTTTTTATATTATCAGGATCTGTAGTAGCTAGTGGCTCCATCATACCACCTATGAGTGTTCTAATAGGTAACCCGGCGCATATACTTAGAAAACTCAGCTTCGGTGAAAAAGAGAGGCATGAATCATATATTGAATCCTACTATGAGCTTATGAAGAGAATCACCCAGTAACAGGTGCGGGAGTTGACTATAAAATATCAGTGTTCAATATGTAAAAATTATACAACAGCGTACGAAGCTTATTTTTGCCCACTCTGCCAGGAAATAATATGCTATAACTGCACTAATCCTGAACCTGTATTGTATAAGTGCTTCAGATGCGGTAGAGTTTATAGTATTAAAGAAGCTAGAGAAAATTTTACAGAGTGTAAAGATTGTTATAAGTGTCATTACTGTGGTGGTGATTTAAAAATTAAATATGCTAATAACAGGTATTTTTTCGAGTGCTTTCATTGCCTGTGGAGTTCTGAAAACCAGGAGCCTATAATCACTAGCCCGGATAAGTTAAATGTGATAAGAGAGGCGGGAAATATTTTACAAAACGATAGATTATATGAGGATTACGCCGTGTACTGCCCGAAATGTAAAAGCACATTGATTAACACAAAAAATAGGGTGGTGAATAGTTTAGCAAGTGTTTTCCCGAAAATCATGTTTAACACGAAATCAATACCTGTTAATACAAGGATAGATATATTCTACTGGGTTAAAAACACGAGGCCTGAAGGCTCATTTTTCCGTTTAGACTGGGAGGCTGGAAATAACTTTCAGATTATGCAGCTTAGTAGGGCTGCAGAGTTTGACTTCCACTCACCGTTTATTAAAACTCAGAAAACAAGTAAACTATCGATAAAAGCGGATAATACAGGGGAGCTGAATATATACGCGGATCTAAGCTATAAGTTTGATGAAATAAAGTATGGAGCGGGTAAAACAAAGATTAAATTGGGACCCATAATCGCGTATCCTAGAATAGAGATCACCAGGATTTTAGAGTCACCACCCACATCCACAAAAGAGAACACTGTGAAAATATGTGTTAAAAACGAGGCTGAACAGGAACTCCAGCGATTAATAGTTTCAGATATGATATTAGAGGGGGCCTTAGATTTTAAAAGAAGATACTGGGATATAAAAAATTTAGAGAAAGGAGGGGAGCTGCAATTAGCTTACAGTTTTAAAGCTGATCCTGCTGCAACCAGAATAAGATTCGATGTTTTACGCGGCAAGATCAGATTTTCAAGCTTCATGCCGCAAATATTCTTCGATTATGTAGGAGCGTCTGAAATAGTTGAAATAGGTTGAAAACAGAGGCGAATGATTTGATTAAGGCGGTTATATTCGACTTAGATGGGACACTCGTACATTTTAAAATAGATTATAAAAATGCCAGGGAACAGGTTAAAAATTACTTAACAAGGCTAGGTGTTCCCGAAGAGTATATGTTAAATCAACCTATATTCACAGCCTTAGAGCAGGCAATCCGCTACTTAAAATCTAGAAAAACCAGTGAAAGTGAAGTTAACAGGATAAAAGAAGATATCAATAAAATTGTCTCCCAGTTCGAGTTGAAAGCGGCTAATGAAACATTTTTAACACCTAACGCTAAGGAAACCCTCAGCGAGGTAAAAAGATTAGGGGTTAAAATAGGTTTATTCACAATTAATAACAGGCAGGTTACAGAGATTGTGCTAAATAAAACTGGTATAAAAAAATTTTTTAACATTATTGTAAGCAGGGATGATACGAGCGCGATTAAACCTGATGATGAACACTTATTAACAGTTACTAGGAAGCTTGGTGTGGAGCCAGAGCAGAGTGTTGTTGTAGGTGACACGGTTTATGATTTTCAAGCGGCTAAGAGATTAGGGGCTTTAACTATAGGCGTTGAAGGATTATATGACGCTACATACCTAAAGAATGAGGGTAAAGTAGACTATGTTGTAAAAGATCTGTCAGAGATAATTAATATTATAAACAGATTTATTATTTAAAAAAGAGGTTCAAGCATTCAAAGAAGATAATAAAACTTAAATATTAATTTTAAATGTGTATTCACGGAGTGTTAAAAAATGGTTGAGTGCAAAAACGGCGAGATTGCTGAAACAGGCAGTAAAGGTATTAAGAGAATTGTCTTAGACGTTTTGAAACCTCACAATCCACATCTAGTTGAATTAGCAAGTATTATTTCAAAAATAGATGGGGTTTGCGGTGTGAACATTTCACTAGTCGAAGTTGACGCCGACACTGAGAGCGTTAAAGTAACCATATTAGGGTCGAATCTAAATTATAAGCTTATAAAGGAGAGGCTGGAAAGCTACGGCGCCGCTATCCACAGCATAGATCAAGTTGTTGCAGGTCAAATGGTTGTGGAGGAACCCTACACGTACCAGCGATAAAATTTAACTTAATATTATAGAATTTCAAAAATTAAGATTCTTCTTTAAACAGGCTGGTAATAAGTTTTGAACATGATTTATCAAACTCTGGTGGGAGAAGTTTAAGATTTTCAATCAAATACTTTGTAAGCTCCTCAGCCAAGCCCTCTAAATCTAGTGGCTTTAACCCTAGAAATTGTTCAAGAACAGTTTTTCTAAGAGCTGCACGCGCTGCAGATCTAACCACATTATATACTATATCATCCCTATCTAAATAGAAAATATTATTATCGTTATCGGGGAAAATGATTAACTCCAGTTTATCAACGTATTCTTGTAAAGCGTCCTCCAACCTCCTTCTATCAATATTAGTGTCCGCACAGAAGCTGTCAAAGTTCTTCGCATATATACGGTTATTAGGTTTATGAGATGCGATATAGGCTGCAGCCCATATCACAGCATCATCTAAAACATCTGGATTAGAAGCTTCTATTAGTCGGGCTAAAAGACTAAGAGAGTATAAAATAGTTCTAATGTTTAAACCTGATTTTGACAACAGATTATTATAAGCGCGAATAATATCTTCTGCTTGACGTTTTCTCCCCATCAGAGCACCTTCCAGGGGTAAAGGCGACTTTCTAAGATTTTAAGCGAAAAGGGTGAACATGTAGAAGGGGTTTTAATCTCACCCTATCTACAGAGTTTATATTTAATCTCTTATATTTAAACGTGAACTACCTTCTTTAACAGGGGGGACTTGAATGGTTTAAATTATTAATAACATAATTAATTTATAACTTAACGGTTAAGCGATATTTTTAAACAGAAAATTTATAAGCCATTAATTTTATTTTATAACGGTTTTAATCTTATTTATATCCCGTAGCCTAAATAATATAAAATTTAAAATTTTAAAAATGCCGGAATAATGTTTTTAAAAGAGGTTCAAGAATTGGTTAATCAGTTAAATAGTAAGGATACTGGTTTAAGAGGTGTTTATGTAGCTAATACTGGTATAAGTATGATCGACGAAGAGGCGGGTAAACTTTTCTATAGAGGTTATTTAGTTAACACGCTTACAAATCATTCAAACTATGAGGAGACAGCGTATCTCATAATGCACGGGAAGTTACCTGTAAAAGAAGAATTAGAGAAGTTCAGCTTATCCTTAGCCTCTGAGAGATTTATACCTCAAGAGATTCTAGAATTCATGGAGGATATACCTAGAGAGTCCCCCCCTATGGATGTACTCCAATCAACGATTAGCATACTCGCACACTATGACCCGGATATTTATGACCAGTCTAAAGCAGCGCATTATAGACAATCAATAAGAATCATAGCTAAAATCCCAACAATAGTAGCTGCATGGGATAGAATACGGAAAAATATGAGCCCTGTTAAGCCTAATAAAGCGTTATCTCACACTGATAATTTTCTTTACATGCTCTTCGGTGAAAGAGTCCCCCCCAAAGTGGAGAGATGCTTCAACATATCTATGATAGCGCATGCGGAGCATTCATTTAACGCTTCAACTTTTGCAGCTAGAATAGTGGCTTCAACTAACGCTCATGTATATTCATCAATAGTGGCGGCGATTGGAGCGTTATCTGGAGATCTTCACGGAGGCGCCTGCTACCAAGTCATGAGAAATCTTATAGAAATAGGCACACCGGAAAAAGTTAGTGAATGGGTGGTCAACCGGTTAGAAAACAATAAGAAGATAAGTGGAATGGGGCATGCCGTGTATAAAACAACAGACCCGCGGGTTAGAATACTTGATAAATGTATCCGTTCATTAATCGGCGAGAGCGGTGACAATAAGTATTATAAAATGATAAAGCTGATTGAAAAATATACGAAAAAAGAGTTTAAAAAGAGGAAGGGGATTGACATATATCCAAACGTTGACCTTTACAGCGCTGTTCTTTACAACATTATAGGGATCAACTACGATCTTTACCCACCTATTTTCGCCCTTTCTAGGAGTGTAGGCTGGTGCTCACATGTGATAGAGCAGAAGTACCCTGACCCGCCGCTTAAACCAGTCTTGTATAGACCGTTAGCAGATTATAAAGGGCTATATTATGGACCTAACGGTGGACGGTATATATCGATAGATAAAAGAAAATCTTAAGTTAACGCTTTAATCACAGTCCATCTTAAAGCTCTCTCAATTTCTTTCAGCCGACTCTGATCCCGGTAATTTTCAATAAGAATCCTTTTAACCGTTGAATCTTTTTCTTCGATCAAGTAGCGGAAAACCGATTTCAGAACCGCACTTTTCTGTTTAATAATATTTTCATCCTCATTCTTGTATTTCTCTAACACTTTCGGTATGAAAAATGATTGAAGTGATGGTGACTTAACGCTTATCTTCACATCGCTGGCAGGTGTGAATATTATTTTATTCTCAGTAACTTCAAGCTCGCCTAAAATATTTCCAGCATTATCCTTGATCTCTCTAGCACCGCTAACCTTAACAGGCTTAGTAAGTTCATCAGCTGTTTTAAGACTGGTCTTAACAAGGAATAAGTCTATAGCTTTAACGAAGTCTTTATACTCAGCTAATTTAGCCTCTAAGTCATCAATTTGATCCTCTAAGAAGGCTTTCAACTTAGCTAATGCTTCAACCGGTTTATCATCTTTACCAGACATTCAACCCGCCTACACCATTAATTATAAGATAATTAATCAAACTAAAATATTAACATATTTTAATTAATAATTTAATGTTTAATGAAAAAATTTTCTACCAAGATACAAAACAATGAGAGATTACAATGATTAACTTTAATATTTTGATGAGATAACCAGCGTTATAGAATATTATCTGATATTATAATCAGATAATAGCTACTAAGTAACGGTTTATTAAGTTCAGTGTGGTTAATATGGGTAAGGGGAATATTTATCTGGTAACTAGATGCGTGAACTGTAAGATACCGTTTTATTTTAAGGCTCCTCAGAAAACTAAGAGATGTACTAATTGCAACATGCTTCTTAAACTGGATAAGTTGAACATAATCTATAGAGCTGCCAGTGCTGAAGAGGCTTTAACAATAGTTTTAAAACTTAAACAACCATCTTCACTGCAAGGTTTCATTGAAGCTTATAAAATAAAAGATGAAAACTAAAACTATTTTTCAGAATTCTATCATAACCGGGCTGAATCTTATAGCGGTACCGTTTATTAAAACTTGCTCTTCTTTACCGCCTACGTTTACTATAGAATTTAACAGTGTTTGACATGAAGAGGCTATTAGAGGCCCGTATATAGGATATAATATTTCCCCGTTTTTAACTTCATACCCTCCTACCACGACGACGCCGAAGTCCCCTGTCACACTATTAGAAGTGTGAGCTCCAGTGATAGTATCAATATAATAGCCGTGGCCTAATTCATTCAATAAGTTATCACCTGCAGTCGGTGGAATGTGAATTGTATTTAATCCTATAAATGGGGGGGTATAATAAGATCTATGAGCGTTACCTGTACTTTTTTCCCCGCTCCTGTTCCCCCACTCGATATCATAGACAGCTTGCTTCAAAACACCGTGGTCGACGATCACATTTTTACGTGTAGGGGTACCTTCGCAGTCAAATGGGCGGCCGCTTACAAAGTTGTTTGAATCACCCCAATCAATTATCGACAGGTTGTCTGAGGCTACCTGCTGACCTATTTTATCAAATAGAAAACTTCTCCTGCGAAGCATGCTTTCTCCGGTGACTGCTTGTCCAATAGTGAAATATAATAATTCACCTAAAGCAGGAGGGCTTAAAATCAATTTACTATTTATTTTACTTCGCTTCCTAGGGTGTAGTGAAAGCATTAATTTATTGGTAAATTCATCGGATATCTTACCGGTAGTTTCACCTTCGGTTAAAAGTGTGAGGTCAGTTACTTGACACTCTAATGAAGGAGGGTTATTAGATTTACCGTAAATTGTCTTGCTTAGAATTGTCTTTTCATACCTGGATTCGACGCCATTAGTGTTATACACACAGATTTCGATTAAAGACTTACTTACACCCCCGGAGAGCATAGGTTGAATACCAGCTTTCCTTGATTTTTCAAGAGTCTGGTTAAGTAGATCTGAAGACTCTTCTAGAATCCTAGAAGAGGGAATCTTCGCTATTTTATCAGATTTAAAACCCCCGCGGTCACGCGTAGCTGTCTTTTGGAATTCTATAAAAGGATTCGCATTATTAACTTTAGCTAGTTTAATAGCTTTCTCAAATAAGTTCTCCAAGTTTGCGGTATTAATATTACATGTCGATGAAAAACCAAGTTTACCATCGTATTTAACTCTTATTCCCACACCCTCATCAAAGATGTCCTCTAAAAACTGTATTTTACTATTCTCGAAGCTGGATGAAGTGGAACGTATTTTAGAATGGTATATTTCAGTTTCAACCCCCAGTTTACAAGCCTTGGATAGAATTTTATCAATCAATTAAACCCCTCCCACTATTAACCGGGGAACTCTCACAGCCGGCCCACCGTCTCCTACAATAACTAATTGACCTTTCCCGCATGTTCCTATATCTGTTTCAAAATTTTTTCCAACAGCATCCATACTCATTAATGTTTCAAATGTGGAACCTGATATTGAAACATCCCGTAACGGGTTTTTTAGCTCCCCTCCTTCTATAAGCCAGCCTACTTGTGCTGCAAACTGGAAGGTTCCTAAAAGAGATGCTTGACCGCCTATGAATTTTTCAACATAAACCCCTGTTTCAATATCCTCTATCATCTCTTCAAAGGAGTGGTCACCGCTTTTAAGATAAGTGTTCCTCATTCTAATAATAGGAGGATAACGGTAACTAGCAGCGCGGGCGTTACCTTTCGGCGGCTGATTGAATATCTTAGCGTATTCGCGGTTTACCATAAAATTTTTCAGTATACCTTTCTCGACGAGTATGGATTTATCCCCTCTAACACCTTCCTGATCGTATGGAACCCACCCGCCGTCGATGTTTAAAGGCTCATCGGTAATCGTCACATTCTCGTGAGCGATTTTCTTACCGATCTGCTGCGGTGTGATTACACCGCCGGCCATAACCAAGTCTGCTTCACATAAATGTCCAAACGCTTCATGGATGAGGGTCCCTGTCATAGAGGGATCCATCACCACCGGCTGAATTCCCTTAGGAGGCTGGCTGCCGTTAAGAATGTTTTTTACGCGGTTGATTGAGCGGGATAGTAGAGCAGATGAGGACCATTTCCCCCCGTCTTTAAAAGCCTCCAAGCCTCTTACACCGCCAACGGTTTCAGACGCTCTGCCCTGCTTACCGTTCTTTAAACCTGTCAAATTTATATTCAGCCTGTTAAATGGGTATGATTGAATTATTTTAGAGCCTTGATTATTCGAATAAATCGTTTGTTTATAAGTAGAGTTAAATAATATATTAAACGATCTGATAAAAGAGTACTCCCCATTCCTCAGAGAGTTCAGCTCTCTATAAACGGATAAAGGTATATCTGCAACATCATCTATGTTAACATTTAGAATGGTTTGAGAGGCTTTCACCTCTACATTATCAACATATCCTTTAGTATCGTATAGTTCAAGCCTTTTTATATAAGCAGGTTCTATTTTAAAAAAATCTTTTTCTAAAATATTTTCAAGAGAGGTTCTTGTAGGGTTAGTGATAAATGTGAAAAACCATAAACCGTTTTTCAGAAGCCGTACACTTAAACCATTATCTTCGTTAAAAACAAGGTCTTTAAGACCGTCCTCAGTGATGTTTACAGCGATTGTTTGAGCGCGCTCTTGCCTACATTCTATGAAATCAAAGTTTTTTAAAGCAGGCTGGTTTAACAGGTAATCGGTTAAGTCATCCATTTCTAACACACCTTTATGAATATCTACTAATCTTTTTGCACAAATCTGTCAAAGTGTATAATTTCACTTAAAGGTTTTCTTAAAGGTTTTCTAGGGCTTTCAGCAGGGTAACCTAGAGGTATTATCGCAACCGGTCTTACATGGTCAGGTAGAAACAGTATTTTTCCAGCGGCTTTTTCAGAGAACGCTCCAACCCAGCATGATCCAATGCCTTTGAAGGAAGCGTATAAAAGCATGTTTTCAATAGCAGCCGCTGTGTCTTGAATACAGTAAAGACCACTACCACGTTCCCCATACGCTCTGGAGGCTTCCGCCAGATTCGCGCAGACGACTATAACAACCGGGGCTTCAGCTATAAACACCTGTCCGTAAGCAGCTTTAGCGAGGGCTGCTTTAACATCTTTATCTTTAACTATTATAAATTCCCATGGTTGAACGTTACCAGCGGAGGGTGCTGAAACAGCGGCTCTAATAATTTCATAGAGGACATCCTCATTTAACACATCCGGCTTATATCTTCTAATACTTCTCCTATTATACATTAACTCCATCAGATTCATACAATCACCAGATGGTTTCAACTCTGTTAAAACAGGCGGCTTACAGGTTATATAGTTGAAAACATATTTTTAATATACACATCGTTTTATTAATGTTAGCGACAGTATTTTGAAAAAATATCAGGTGCTTTAAATGACTGGTAAAAACTGGAGAAAAATATACTTTCAAATATTCCATGAAGGGAGTGAAAAACCTGTATGTGTTTGTAGAGCGGATAGAATAAACGTCGACGATGTTAAAGGTTCTAATATCACCGGCAGCATAGAGAATTTCTTTCCATTAATGGGTTCCATTATAGAACTCTTATCCGACGCGGGTTTTTCAGGAAGTACTAAAAAATATGTGATATGCTGGGCTGATGAGAGAATAGAAGATGAAGATAAGAAGTGGTTGAAGCTTGTGGGTGTTAGATTCTTAGAGGCGATTGATAGCATAGGAACATGTGATAAACAAAGATACAGGTGCAGATTTATTGCTGAAAAATTTGTAGATTAATAACGCTTTAATTTAAAATAAGTATTTTTAACGAATAGAAATGTCGGAGAGAGCTTGCCTTAAATATTATATAGTTGATTACAACTAATATATGATTCTCTTACTTGCTAGCTAGAAACGGAGTGTTTAAAATGGATCGAACATGGTCGGCTATAGAGGAAAAATGGCAGAAGAGATGGCGGGAGGCTAAAATTTTCGAGGCGGATCCCGCGGATAAACCTAAAGTTTTTGTTACATTCCCTTACGCTTACTTAAACGGTCCACTCCACTTAGGTCACGCATATACATGTCTCCGTGTAGATGTTTACGCTCGTTTTAAACGGATGCAGGGCTATAATGTTTTGTTCCCGTTCGCCTTTCACGCTACCGGCGAGCCTATAGCTGGTGTGGCTGAGAGGGTTCGAAAAAACGATGATAAACAAATAAGCATATTACTGGCTAGTGGAGTTGCACCTGAAGATGTGAAAAAATTCAGAGACCCGGAGTACATAGTTGAATATTACAGGGTTGAAGGGATAAGAGCGTTTAACAGGATCGGTTTTTCAATAGATTGGCGGAGACAGTTTACAACAATAACTAAAGAGTATAATAAATTCATAGAATGGCAGTATTATACACTGAGAGATAAAAACTATGTTCAGAAGGGGACACACCCAGTTGTATGGTGCCCTTCATGTAAAAGCCCTACTGGTGATCACGATAGGCTAACAGGGGAAGGTGTGTCGCCGATTGACTATGTTTTATTAAAGTTTAGATTTGAGGATTCCTGGCTTGTAATGGCTACACTAAGACCTGAAACCATTTTCGGAGTTGTAAATGTTTGGGTTAACCCGGATGCTGATTATGTTAAAGCCGAGGTTAACGGTGAAAGATGGGTGATGAGCAAAGATGCTGTTGTAAAATTTGTGGAGCAGAAAAAGAATGTTAAAGTCATTGAAGAATTTAAAGGAAAGAGACTGCTAGGCCAATACTGTATTGTACCGATTTCTAATGCCCGGGTACCAATCCTACCAGCGTATTTTGTTGACCCTAATAACGCATCCGGTATTGTTATGAGTGTACCTAGCCATGCACCTTATGATTGGCTTGGGCTACTCGACTTGAAGAATAATCCTGGAATCCTTGAAAAGTTTGGGTTAAACCCTAAAATATTAGAAGATATTAAACCTATTTCACTAATTGAAACACCCGGTTTCGGAGAGCATCCTGCTATAGAAATCGTTACAAAAATGAAGATTAAGGATCAAAAAGACCCTAAAGCTGAAGAGGCTACGAAACTAGTTTATAAAAAGGAATTTCATCAAGGAGTCCTCCGCGAGAACACTGGTAAGTATAAAGGTATACCTGTAAGGGAGATCAAAGAGAAGTTAACAGGCGATCTTGTTGCAAGCGGCGTAGCGGATATGATGTGGGAGACCGCGGACAGAGTGGTTTGCCGCTGTAATACACAGTGTATAGTAAAAATTTTAGAAGACCAATGGTTTTTAACCTATTCAAATCCCGAGTGGAAGAGGATTGCTCATGAAGTCTTAGATAACGCTCTAGTATTACCGGAAGAGGCTAAAACAGCTTTCGAATACACTATTGATTGGTTAACAGATAAAGCATGTGCTAGAAGAACAGGTTTAGGAACTAGACTGCCCTGGGACAGGGACTGGATTGTTGAAACCTTATCAGACTCTACTATTTACATGGCGTTTTATATAATAGCGAAATATGTTAACGCTGGCTGGCTTAGAGCAGAGCATATGAGTAAAGAGTTCTTTGACTATGTGTTTTTAGGGAATGGTGATTCATCTAAACTCGCTGACACTTTGAAGATAGATCGAAAACTAATAGAAGACGTGAAAAAAGAATTTGAATACTGGTATCCGGTTGACTTACGGAATTCAGCTAAGGAACTTGTTTACAACCATTTCACATTCTTTCTTTTCCATCATGGAGCGATTTTCCCGAGAAAACACTGGCCTAGGATACTAGGAGTTAACGGAATGATTAACATAGAAGGCCAGAAAATGTCTAAATCTAAAGGAATATTCATCTCTATAAACGAGGCTGTTGACAGGTTTGGAGCAGATGCTACAAGACTTGAACTAGCTTACGCTTCAGAGGGGTTAGCTGACGCTGACTGGCGTACAAGCGACGTGATAGGATTGCGGAGCAGAATACTGTCAACATTCAGCATGTTAAGAAATATTGACGGTGAGCTGGATGAAAATTACGGTCAGGTTGATAAGTGGCTGGAGAGTCGTATTAATTTAGCTGTTAAAAAAGTTACAGAACATTATGAGCGAATGGAGAATAGATCCGCCATCCAGGAGGGGTTCTTTAACTTACAAAACGACTTGAAATGGTATCTTAGAAGAAGAGTTAAACCGTCAAAAATGTTTAGAAAAGCTGCCGAAGTGATGGTTAAACTTGTAGCACCTGTACTACCGCATTTCTCAGAGGAGCTTTGGTCTTGTTGGGGTAAAGAAGGATTCATATCCCTTGCAAAATGGCCTGAATTCGATGAGAGTAAAATAAATACAGAATACGATGTTTGGGAGGGTTTTCTCCAAAACATGCTAGCAGATATTAGAGAGATAATGAAAGTGAATAAAATAAGTAAACCTGCTAAAATAAGCATATTCATAGCGCCTAAATGGAAATATGAGATTTACAGTGAAGCGCAGAAAAGCTTAGATAAAATATTTGAACGCGTTATGAAACAGGAGAAATTTAAAAAACTCGGTAAAGAAGTTTTAAATTACTTGAAAAAATTACAGAAAACTAATATTGTCAAAGCGAAAGTGGATCAGGATATCGAAGCGAAATTTTTAGAAGACTCAATATGGTTTATTAAAAAAGAGTTAGCTGTTGAAGAGATAAACATAGTTTACTCTGAGAGAACTGAGCATCCGAAAAGTAAAGTATCTGAACCGTTGAAGCCGGGAATACTTATCGAGTAAAATTTGAAGAATATTTAGATAAATTTTAAACCTATAGTAGGCTTCTTATATTTCCGTCCGATGTTTATTGCAAGAGACGTCAAGTATTCTAAGGTTTCAGCGTTTTTCAGAGATCCTCCGTCTAATGGTCGGAGATTAGGTATTTGAGATATAAGGCGCATTATTGTTTTCTTAGATTTTTCATCATTGCCAGCAACAACAACGTCGAAGCTGAGCGGAAACTCTATTCTCGATAAATTAGCAGCTGGAATGGTGTGGAAAGCCGCTACTGTTTCAGGACCTAGGGCTTTTGTCATCAAATACACTTTTTCAGCAGCAGATATTCTATGGCGGTCTATGCCTATTTCACCTGTATCCCTTATTTTCAAAGGGACAATAGGGCTTAGAATTATCTGACCTTCATGTAATCCGTCTTTGATCGATAAAATAAGATCTTCTATTGACTGATAAGGAATTGTTAAAACAATTATTTCAGCTTGTCTAACTATTTGCTGGTTTAATCCAGCCTCCACTTTCGGTTTAACCCCTATAGAGATAAGATTAGTTCTAATCTGTTCAGCTATCTTCTCCGCGCTCTCCAGGTTTCTTGAACCCACCATAATATGATGACCGGTTTTACCCCATCTTAAAGCCAGCCCGCGGCCTTGTTTACCTGTCCCACCGATAATAGCTATTTTATAACATCTATCTATCGTATGATAAGTTTTATTTTTTACAGAGCATTCCTCACATTCAACAATCACTTTAGCGGATATTAAACCAATAACCCTCTGCCCTCTATCAACTACAATTATATTTTTAACCCTATTATTCAACATTAAACTCATACTCTCCTCTACAGGACTGTCCGCTGATATTGTCACCACTGGAAAAGACATTATTTCCTCAACAGGGGTTTCATCAAAAGGATAGCCGAGAGATTTAGCCTTCACAAGATCCCATATTGTGATAACGCCGACACAGCTGCCTTTCTTATCTAGAACAATAGTGGTATCTATGTTAGACTGTTTCATTTTATTGTAAGCTGCGGAGACAGTGTCACCGACAGTGACCTCGTTAAAGTTTTTAATCATTATGTCACTAACTTTTTTCATAAAATCCCCGTTTGACAGTGAAAAAATTTAGCAATTAATTAATATACCAGCTTATAGATTTTTTGCTTATATTAGCGTTTTTTTATTTTTTATAAAAAGGTATTTATATACATTAAACTATATTTTCACTAAAGTTAAAACAACTGCATTTTTAAACCGTTAAAAAATATGTAATGGGATGATTATATGTCAACCCAGTTAAAATGTCGAAAATGCGGTAGCACAAACATTACACAGCAATCTAATAAGACTAAAATACTAGGATACACTTCGCACACACCAATCTATGCTAAAAAATATATCTGTAATAACTGCGGAGCGGAATGGGAGTAAAAATAACTCCACCAATTTTTTATTTTTCTAAAAACTTTGTGAAGGCGATTAGGTGGCGGGTAAACTTTTCGGAACCACGGGCGTGAGAGGTGTTTTCAACAAGACGTTCACAGCCGATACAGCTCTAAAACTCGGGCTCTCCTTAGGAACCTATATTAAAAATGGAAAAGTACTTGTAGGCAAAGATACTAGGGTATGTGCGAATATAATAGAGTCAGCTTTCATAGCGGGTTTAGCAAGTTGCGGTTGCGATGTGTATAAGCTTGGGGTGGTCACAACACCAACCCTAGCATATCTCACAAAGAAAT
The DNA here is from genome assembly GCA_038826135.1 of Candidatus Odinarchaeota archaeon. GTDB lineage: Archaea > Asgardarchaeota > Odinarchaeia > Odinarchaeales > Odinarchaeaceae > Odinarchaeum. The sequence continues at coordinate 24,913 of JAWBON010000014.1, forward strand.
TCAAATGTAAAGCGGGTGTGATAATAACAGCTTCCCATAACCCGCCTGAATACATAGGGGTGAAATTCTGGTCTAATACAGGTCAAGGCTACAAGCGCGAAGAAGAGGAGGAGATTGAGAAAATATATGGCGGAGGTGAATTCAAAAAAGTTTCATGGGATAGTGTGGGGAAAATCTACACCGTTAACAACCCGGAGAAGTATCATATTCAAGATATTATTAGATTAATCGATTATAAAAGAATTAGAGATAGAGAATTCAAGCTTGTCGTAGATATAGGTAACGGAGCCGCTTATTCAATAATACCTTTACTAACCAAGGAGTTAAACTGTGTGACAGTTACATTAAACAGTCAGCCAGATGGGTTTTTCCCAGGTAGGCAACCAGCGCCGAGTAAAAGCAATTTAACAACACTTATAAAACTAATGGAGGGAGGCGGCTACGATCTTGGAGTGGCTTTCGACGGCGACGCTGATCGAATAGCTTTCGTAGATAATGAAGGCTCATTCATACCCGGCGATGTTTTAATAATCGCGTTAAGCAGATATTTGTTGAAGAATAAACCTGGAAGAATCGTAACCACTATTGAAAGCAGCATCGCGGTCGAAGAATACGTTAAGCTGACAGGGGGAGAGGTTATCTGGACACCTGTCGGGGATATTAATATAAGCGCAGGGGTAAGCGAGCATAATGCTGTTTTCGGCGGTGAAGAGTGCGGCGTTTTCATATGGCCTGAATTCCATCTAGGACCGGATAGTATGATGAGTTTAGCCCGGATTTTAGAGATTTTAGCGAAGGAAGATATAACTATGAAAAATTTTGTGAAGGGGATAACTATATACCCTGTTATAAGAGAGACAGTGGATTGCCCAGATGAAAAGAAGGAACATGTTATGGAGAAAGCTGGTAGAGAGATCTTGAAGATGAATGGTGTGATAAACGTTAACACCCTTGACGGCTTAAACGTTATCGC
>JAWBON010000015.1:0-24919 GCA_038826135.1 Candidatus Odinarchaeota archaeon
AACAGCTTATCTTAAGAAAATATAATCAGAGGCGGGCGGCTTACCAGACTATGAGAGAGTTCGCCGCACAGGTTGTTAACAAGACAGATCTGAATTCAAAAGCCCTCTACGAGATTTTATCTATGGTGGAGAAGGCTAAGTACAGTAAGCTGCAATTAACAGACAGTGATTTAACTCAGTCTATAGCCGGCTTCAAGCTTCTTTATAATCAACTAACCGGAGAGGAATTTCAAGGTGGCTAAGCCGAGTATTAAAATAATAATTTTCACATTCATCTTCGCCTTCAGCTTTATACCATTAGTATTACCTTTGATAGGTGTCGGTAACGCGACTGTGGCTGACTACTCGATTTATAATAATAACTGGAACGGGCTTTCAACATTTAAATCAGCTGTTGAACGAGAAGGGTACCAGGTTAAACCTATTATATCTTCTATAAGCAGTATTAACCGGATTAATAACAGGTCTATTTTATTAATGATAGGGCCTTCAACCATGTATGACACGCTCTCCGCTTTAGCTTTAGTAGACTATCTTAATGAAGGTGGAAACGTGATAATTGCGGACGACTTCGGCTCCTCTTCATCCCTACTATCAATTTTAACCACGCTTTTACCGGGCGTGGGGTTATTTGAAGGCCATCTGCTGTTAGACGCAGGCTCATACGATAAAAATGTTTCTTTACCTTTAATAAAATCTTTTAACAGTCACCCGGTATTTGACGGTGTTGACACGTTAATATTGAATTACGCTACTGTTATCGCGGGGAGTGCGCTAACTCCTTTAGCTTACACTTCCAGCCTCTCATGGCTGGATGCTAATGCTAACTATGCCTATGATAGTGGAGAGCAGATAGGCCCGTTCACGGTTATAGCTTCAGCAAACTACGGGAACGGGAGTATGATATTAATTTCTGACCCGTCGATATTCAGTAATGATATGATTAATAGAGCTGATAATTTAAGATTCGCTATTAACTTAGTTAACTGGGCTGCTGGATATAACACCTCCACGCTTATAATATTTGATGAAGGGCATAGACTAGACGTCACAGCCTCAACTTTTTTCTTCGGAACTATATTAGGGGAGGTGAACTGGATATCAAGTAATTGGCTACTAGCACCATTATATCCGATTATCACCGTTTACCTGGTTAAATCATGGCTTCCTAAAAGAGAGAAGAAACCAGTATTATATGAGGCTTCTAAGCCTTTTAAGAGTGCCTTTTCAAGTAAAATAGACTGGTATAAGATATCCCAGAATTATAATAAAGCTGTAGAGGTTCTGTTCAAGAAATTGAAAAAAGATCTTTTAGCCGCATACCACCTCAACTATTACGATATAGGATTAGTAGCTGACGCGGTGTTAACTAATAAACCTGAGATTAAAAGAGTTGAAGTTGAGGTTTTTCTTAAAAATCTGGAGGCGCTTGTTAAAAGCGGTAAAATAATAGTTGATAAAGATATTTTTCTCCGTGTATTTTTAGATATATACAGGTTCAGAGAGAAGGTGGGTTTAAAATGGTAGCTGTTGATGAGAAAACTGTTGAAAGCATTACTGTGGAGAACATTAAAAATTTTAGTGCCGCGATTATAAGAGAAGTCGGTAAAGTAATAATTGGTAAAAAAGAGCTTATTCGAAATATATTAATCGCGCTTCTGTGTAGAGGCCATGTGTTACTTGAAGGTGTTCCTGGGGTTGCTAAAACAGAGCTGGCTAAATCATTCGCTACAACTTTAGGCTGCGAATTTAGACGCATCCAGTTCACACCAGATCTTCTCCCATCCGATATTTTAGGCTCAGTTATATTCGATCAACAGAAAGCTCAGTTTTATCTTAGAAAGGGGCCGATATTCACGAATATATTATTAGCTGATGAGATTAATAGGGCTCCTCCTAAAACCCAGGCAGCTTTACTTGAATCTATGCAAGAGTTTCAAGTTACTATAGAAGGTAAAACAAATCCTTTAAACCATCCATTCATGGTTTTAGCTACTCAGAACCCTCTTGAACAGGAGGGTACGTATCCTTTACCGGAGGCTCAGATAGACAGATTCCTGTTCCGTTTAATTGTAGAATACCCGGATGAGAAGGAGGAAGTTGAAATGCTCTTGAAAAGAAGTATACGCGCCTCCGCTGACATTAAGCCTTTAGCTTCACCTAATATTGTAATCGCGTTACAAGAGTATATTAATAAAATATACGTTGACCCATCTATAATATCGTATATTAAAGATATTGTGATTAAGACTAGGAGTGACCCTCAAATACTTTTAGGCGCCAGTCCTAGAGCCTCAATAGTTCTTTTAAACTCCGCTAAAGCCCTCGCAGCTATAAGCGGCCGCGATTATGTGATACCGGACGATGTTAAAATTTTAGCTTTCAGTGCTTTGAATCACCGTCTAATTTTAAGACCGGAGATAGAGCTGGAGGGAATGTCTGTTAAAAGAATAATTGATAGAATATTAGAGTCCACATCCATCCCGTAAAGAATATAAGTGGTTGTTATGTTTACTGGAAGAGGGAAGGTTTTAGTTTTAACAGGGGTTTTTCTACTAACCTCCGGGTTCTCATTTATAAACTATTATCTTCTCACAATCGGGGTTATGCTCATATTCGCGGCGGTCGTGAACCTGCCTTTTTTTAAGCGAAAACAGTACAGTAAACATATTCGCGTGGAGAGAAGCGTAGACAGTGATAAGGTTTTCGCCCGCGACTTTCTCCATGTGACTGTTAAGATTGAAAACACCGGCGGTGGTGTAATAGACTCCTTAAAGTTTACGGATATGATTCCTGAAACATTTAATCTTGTGCTCGGAAGCAATAGTTTAACCGCTTATCTTAACCCTAACGGTAAATTAGAGTTCTCTTATATAATTCAACCAAGACTTAGAGGAGAGTACCGTATAGGGCCTTCGAAAGTTACTGTTCACGATAGGCTTCAACTGAACTCTGAGGATATTAACTTTGACAATTACTCTGAGATTCTCGTTTACCCACCTTACGATGATATCCGCCGCTACGGGCAGGTCGGTCAGAGAAGAGTTTTAGGAGTTTTATTCGGAGCGCATAAGTCTCGTGATAAAGGTATCGGAATGGATTTCTTCGGTATTAGGAGATACGATCCTTCTGATGAGCTGCGCTGGGTTGATTGGAAGGCTACAGCTAGAACTGGTAAACTCATGACTAGGGAGTATGAGTCTGAGAGAAACATTAAAGTAATGATTCTACTCGACTCATCCGCTTCTATGAGTGCAGGTGACATGGAGAATAATAAGTTGGAGTACTCGATACGTGCGGCGGTTCTTCTATCCCAGATTGCTTTAAGCCGTAGAGATGAAATCGGATTAGTGGTTTACAGTTCTAAAATAGATGTTTTTATAGAACCCAGATCTGGTAGTAAGCAAATATTTAGAATTTTAGACGCTTTAGCCAAGGTTTCATCATCCGGGGTTTCTAAAACATATAACGCTGTTAAATACACGGTTGAACGTATGCGAAAAAACGTTTTCTACATTATGCTCACCGACTTAGAAGGCTCAGCTAAACCAATACTAGAGTCAGCGAAACTGATAAAAGCTAAAGGATCCGAGGTTTTAATTATCTCACCGTTCAGTCCGTGGTTTGAAGTGAAATTATACAGTTCAACACCTGTTGAAAAAGCCTTATCGTTAACCGTCGCTGAAGAGTTTTATGAGGTTAGGCAGAAACTTCTTACAGAATTGAATAAGTATCAGATTCCTGTTTTAACCGTCGGACCTGACGATTACATTCTCACCGTTGTATCAGAATATCTTAAAGCTAAGAAGAGAGGGGTTGGAGTAACGTAAAGGAGATATATATGAGTAAGCTGGTTAAATTATTTAAGGCTCTAAGCGTTTCACTCGCAGTGATATTTTTAACATTCATACTATTAAGTGTTAAAATAGACGTTTGGAGAGCGGAAGCTCTTCCAACACTAATATACCAGTCAGGCTCGTATATCCGATACGGTTTCACATTAATAAACTATTATTCAACAATAGCCTTCATAGAAACGCTGTCTTTTTTAACAGCTTCTTTTAACCCTGCTCTAAGCCAAGCTTTAGCTGAGCTCAGCAGCGGCTACTACAATAATATCTGGATGTCTCAAACAACATCTTTACCAGCATTAAACTCTATGGCGATGAACCTCTACTATTTAGGTTTTCAAATATTATTAGCAGCAGCTATTCTCTCTCTCGTATTATTTGTTATTAAAACTCAAGTTAAATACGCTGTTATCACATTTACCTGTTTAAACGGCGTCATTGCATTAGCAGCCTTGCTAGGTAATACACTGATAGGTTTAACACCTTTATCAGGTAATCCTGTAGTATTTTTCACAAACCCTGTGCTGTTGTTAACTGTTATCTCATACTTCTACTTAGAGGTTTCTTTCACCTATGTTCATGTAAGTGAACTCTTTAACGATAACAGCAAGCGATCAGAAAACATTCTGAATCGAGTAGCCAGCCTTAAAACTATTCGTGTCCTAGGGGAGAATATGGTTGAAGCAACTCAGGTTAACGCTGAGCAGAGAGCTACTCTATTTAAACTATCAAGCTTTATCGAAAAATTAGAGCGGGAAAACCCGTCGTTTCCAAGTCTAATAAGCGGTGAATCAGCTGTTCCTGACCAGAAAAAACTGCTTACAAATTTTATAGTAAAATCGCTTTCAAGAGCGCTGGCGATTATAATACTTGTATTTATATGCGTTAACCCTCTGCCGATATTAGCATTCATCGCACCTACAGCTTTATTGGAGAGCGTTGAGTTTATAACACCGGAGATAACGATACTCTTACTACTACCAATAGCTCTTCTTTTCCCAATGCTTTCCTTAATACTATCATATCGCAGAGAGAAAAATACTAGGTGAGCGTTAAATACATGATTTAATAATCCCTACAGATCTATTAGGGAAACTGTAAAAAAGAATTAATATTTTTCTTATTTTAAACCCCTCCACCCTATACTGTAAAATATTTCGCTATACGGATTTGAGTGAATTTTAAAAAGTTTCATCGTTGAGTTAAAAAATAGATTTAAAAATTTAATGCACTCTTTAAATTAGATTTAAATAATAATAAGCGATTATATGTTTAGTTGATTAAAACTAGGGATGGTTGTATTGGTTAAAATATCTTATTCTAAAAAATTATCCACCGAGGAGTTGACTGACTTAATCAGAGAGATAGCCCTGCTGGCTGAAAAAAAACACGGCACTGTAACTATAGACGGGATACCTGTACCTATAACTTTAGCTAAAATGGTTGATCTAGATTTAGAGCTTGAAGTTGGTAAGGATGAAAACGAGCTTGAATTAGAGCTTAAATGGTCTAAGACCGGGAGCATTGAAGCTGAGAAAGCTACAATTAAAGCTATAAAAGAATTAAGCGAAACATCGGGAGTGGAGCTTGGGTCTAATGAGGTTCGGGTCGAAGCTGAGAAAACACCGGAGCCTATAAGCCATGTGACTGAGCCCCTTTCAGAGGAGAAGACGGTTTTACCGGAACAGGCCCCGCTTGAAGAGAAGGCGGAGGCTGATATTGAGAAAAGAATGGAGGCTGTGCTTCAAGCTTTAACCTCTGAGAAAGAGGGTGAAACAACAGGCGGCGGTGAAATAGACTTTAAACCGCAGGGTAACCTTCTAAAAATAGCTGAGAAAGAAACAGGTGAACAGGCTGAGTCTAGTAAGATAAGCAGCTTAGAGGAGAAAATGCCTGAATACACGTCGCTTACCGAGTCTTCGGTAGCGCAGATAGTTGAAAAACTAGAGGTTACCCCTGAAAAAACGGAAAACAAAACTGAGAAAACCGATGAACTTGACTCTACAGAGGAGCTTGAAAAAATTTTGAAAGCTTTGAAGGAAAGCCGGTTATCCGAACATGATAAGGAGGCTCAGTAATCTAAGTGTAGCTTTTACCCGGAATATTTGAAGTTTATTTTACGGGCCCGTAGCGAAGCCAGGACATCGCGCAGCCCTCCGGCTCCTAGAAGAAAGGCTGAACTCACCGGTTCGAATTTTAAAAGACGGAAATCCGGTCGGGCCCGCCAACACTGTTAAACACCGCATGCTCTAATGAATTCATCATTATCCGCCGGTGTTATTATAGCGCTCAACATGTTTTTTTGATATATTTCAAGCAGGTCTCTATCTCTCACTATAGCAACTATTATTTTTTCCGGGCTTCCTGCAGTGATCTTCAGCTTTCTCCTAGCTGTTATCTCACTTATTTTTTTAATCTCTGTTAACTGTTCTAAGGGTATTATTTTTTTATCAAGACCGTATTCTATTATTATATTTCTCCCAGTGACAGCGTACCTCATATTACTATACTTTATGTGAAAATAAACGCCGAGAGTCACAATCACCCCGCCTATTGAAACCGAGAAGAGTAGATTATAAACCGGGTTATACACAGTCTCGTACGGGAAAGGCATCAGTAAATAAATCACAATCATAAGTAAAAATCCTGTGATTAAAAGCGGCAGAGATCTATGCCAGCTTGGAACCCTCATTTTATCCTCGTATACAAGTTCAGCTTCAGACATATCAGCCCTCATAATAGGTTGAAGATTTCACAGTAGCTATTTAAAGGATGTTCGCCTCGTAACATATAAATATAACCGCGTATTATTATATTCGCTGGCTTTAACAACCGCTGATTATATGCTTGTTAACTAATATAATGTTTAATTGGGTTTTTAATATTTTAAACGGTGCTCTCAGATGGCTCGTATAGCTGTTTTGAAAAGAACTAATTGCAGATCTAGGGATTGCGGGAAACCGTGTATGTCCTTCTGTCCAGGTGTGAGAATGGGTGATGAGACGATAAAATTTGAAGAGGGTTCTAAGTACCCTGTTATATCAGAGACATTATGTTCAGGCTGCGGTATATGTGTTAAGAAATGCCCGTTTAACGCGATAACAATAGTGAACACTCCGGAAGCGGTGGAGTCGGAGGCTTCTCACAGATATGGTGTTAACCAGTTCGCACTTTTCAGACTACCAATACCGCGGCCGGGAAAAGTTTTAGGAATAATAGGGCGGAATGGAGCTGGTAAATCCACGGCTTTAAGAATACTCGCCGGTGAGATAAAGCCTAATCTGGGTAATATTACTGACGCCCCTGAATGGGATGAAATCATACAATTCTACAGGGGCTCTGAGTTGCAATCATACTTTGAAAATTTATCTAAAGGTGCTCTGAAGATAAGTTATAAGCCTCAATATATCACTAATATACCTAAGGTTTACAACGGTATTGTAGGCGACCTCCTCACTAAAATCGATGAGAGAGGTGTCGCGGAGAAATTGAAGCGTGATCTTTACTTGGAGACTATCTGGGGTAGTCAGCTCTCAACTCTTTCAGGCGGGGAGCTTCAGCGCGTGGCTATAGCTGCTACAGCTGCTAAAGCTGTTGACGTGTACTTATTCGACGAACCGTCCAGCTACCTGGATGTTTTTCAAAGAATCACTGCAGCTAAAATCATAAGAGGTCTAGCTGAAGCGGGTAAAACAGTTATCTGCGTTGAACACGATTTAGCTGCTCTCGATTTTCTAAGCGATTACACATGCGTGTTATTCGGGGAGCCCGGAGTCTACGGGATTGTATCCCACCCGTACGGTGTTAAAGAGGGTATAAACATATTTCTAGACGGGTATTTACCCGACGAGAACATCCGATTTAGAGAGGAAGGGATTACTTTTAGTAGAGCTCCTGTACCTAAAATAGTTCAAAAAGATGTCTCGCATCTTCTATTATACGATGGATTTGAAATAAAACTAGACGGGTTTAAACTGGAAGCGCATTCTGGAGACGTGAAAAAATCTGAGATTATAGGGATTTTAGGTGCTAACGGTATAGGTAAAACAACGTTCATCAAAGTATTAGCAGGCTTAATTAAACCAGATACTCCCTTCACCGGCGCAGGGTCCTTGAAGATAAGCTATAAACCCCAGTACCTGGAAAACACGTATAATGGGAGTGTTAGAGAGTTCCTTTTATCTGTAGCTAAAACACCCGTCTTGGACTCCTCCACTAAATCCGGGATTATCACACCATTAGAACTTGACGACTTAATGGATAAGCCTATACCTATATTGAGCGGAGGGGAATTGCAGAGGGTTGCTATAGCGGGATGTTTGCTAAGAGATGCTGATATATATTTAATAGATGAGCCTAGTGCTTTCCTAGATGTTGAGCAGAGATTTGCAGCTGCTAAGATTATTAGGAGAATAGTGGAGTCGAAGGGGAAAGCCGCCTTCATAATAGAGCATGACCTTATAATGTGCGATCATGTGGCTGACCGTCTTATAATATTTGAAGGTGATCCTGGTAGAAAAGGGTTAGCTAACAGCCCCCAGGATATGCGCGGCGGGATGAATATGTTCTTGAAAATGATGAATATAACTCTTAGACGTGATGTTAAAACAGGCAGACCTAGAATAAATAAAATAGGCTCTAAACTAGACACCGCACAGAAATCTATAGGTGAATACTATTACGCGCCTGTAAAAAAATAGAAGAGGGAGAAATTTAATCAGGGCCTTTATAGCCAACCTCTTTCTTCAATCCCTCTACACTCTCCGGGTTCTGGAGAGTCATAATATTCCCTAAAGGCTCATTTCTAACAAGTGCTCTGAGAATTCTCCTCATTATTTTACCGCTTCTTGTCTTAGGTAGATCCTCTGCAAAAATTATTCTCTCAGGTTTACCGGTAGGCCCTATTCCCTTAACCACCTGTTCAACGATCTCCTTCTCTAATTGCTGGGTTACTGTGGCCCCTGGTTTAAGAATTATGAAAGCCACAGGCGCCTCTCCTTTAATCTCATGTGGTTGAGCTACAACCGCTGCTTCAGCCACAGCAGGATGGCCGCAGATAACACTTTCAAGTTCACCTGTCGATAGCCTGTGACCTGCAACCTTCATAACATCGTCCACTCTGCCTGTAATCCTTATGTACCCTTCCTCTGTGAAATAGGCACCGTCAGAGCTGAAGTATACTTTACCACCGTACTCTCCGAAATATGTTTTCTTGTATTTCTCAGGGTCACCCCAAATAGTTCGAAGCATACCTGGCGCTAGGGGAGTTTTCTGTACAAGGTAGCCTACATCTCCTTCAGCTGGTCTGTTACCTTTATCATCGTATATGTCGTGTTGAACCCCTGGGAATGATCTACACGCTACAGTTGGGATAAACGGCCCGATTCCTGGTATGGAGTTAATTATGGTACCCCCTGTTTCAGTCTGCCACCATGTGTCTGTTATAGCGCAGCGGCCTCCGCCTACAATGTTAAAGTACCACATCCACGCATCTAGGTTAATAGGCTCACCAACTGTTCCGAGGATTCTGAGAGTGCTTAGATCATATCTTTTAACCCATTCATCACCCATCTTAATGAACATTCTAATAGCTGTCGGCGCTGTGTAGAAAATGTTTATACCATATTTCTCGATTATAGACCACCATCTACCCCAATCCGGTGTGTCAGGGGCGCCCTCGTATATTACCTGTGTTCCACCGCATAGAAGCGGGCCATAGCAGGCGTATGTGTGACCTGTAACCCAACCGATGTCAGCTGTACACCAGTATATGTCCTCGTCATGTAAGTCGAAAACCCATTTAGTTGTTATATAAGCTTGAACAGCGTAGCCGCCTGTTGTGTGAACTATACCTTTAGGTTTCCCTGTTGTTCCGCTTGTGTAAAGGATGTATAACACGTCTTCGCTATCCATCTGCTCCGGTTCACAATAGTCGTCAGCTTCACTCATTAACTCATGATACCAGTAATCTCTTCCATTAATCCAGTTTACATCGATTCCAGCCCGTTTAACAACTATAACTTTCTCAACAGTTGTTCCCTCTACAGCTTCATCAGCACTAGCTTTAAGATTTATAACTTTACCTCTCCTATAGTAACCGTCAGATGTTACCAGAATCTTCGACTTAGCGTCATCTATACGGTCTTTAAGCGACTGTGCGCTAAACGCTGAGAAAACCACACTGTGCGGTGCTCCTATTCTAGCACATGCGAGCATGGCGATCTGAACTTCAGGTATCATAGGTAAATAAATGCTTACTCTATCACCTTTCTTAACACCCAGCTTCTTTAAAACGTTAGCGAATTTGTTAACTTCTCTGTAAAGATCGTTATAGGTTAAAATTCTATTAGGCTCATTTACCGGTTCAGGTTCCCATATTATCGCTGCCTTATTTCTCCTCCATGTCTCCACATGCCTGTCTACAGCATTATAACACATGTTTAATTTACCGCCTACGAACCATTTGAAAAATGGCAGGCTCTCTTCATACACTTTATCGAATGGTTTAAACCATGTTATCGTCTCTTTAGCTATTTTAGCCCAGAAACTCACAGGATCCTTCTGTGCGTCCTCATATATTTTATCATCGCTCATAATAGCGTACTTTTTAAGCTCTTTAGAAGGCCAAAAAACATTCGGTTTTTTAGCATCTTTTACAACCCATTGAACTCCCTTTCTTATCATCGTATCACCTCTGGAAAGAGATAATTAATCAGTTCACTGTTAAAAATATATTCCTATAAAAAGCTTTAGGAGTAATCATCAATGTGTTAAAGGAAACTGTTTCACGTTAAAATGTTGCTAGGTAAACGTAAAATTTATAATATTAGTGTAGGTTAAAGTTTTGAGCTTGAGATAATAATTTAACGGTGTAAGCATGTTTAATAAGAGGGAATTATTCAACGCGGTGCTTGTTTTAGAGGATGGCTCTATTTTCAGAGGATTCAGCTTCGGTGTGAAAGGCGAGTTTGAAGGTGAAGTTGTATTTAACACAGGTATGGTCGGCTACCCTGAATCTCTCACCGACCCATCTTACCATGAACAATTTTTATGTTTAACATATCCGTTGATAGGGAATTACGGTGTTCCTTCATATGATGTAATTGAATATTCTTTACCAAAATATTTCGAATCGGATAGGATCCAGGTTAAAGGCTTAATAATAAGCGAATTATGTTTTAACCCAAGCCACTGGCTTTCTGCTAAAAGTTTAAACAACTGGCTAGTTGAACACGGTATCCCCGGAATTTTCGGAGTGGATACTAGAAGTCTTACTAAAAAACTCCGGGAGAAAGGGGTTATGCTAGGGATTCTTAAAACAGCTGAAAGCGCTGCTGAAATAGATGAATCCGAGCTTATTAAGAAAGCTAAGAGAATCCGTGATCCTAATGAGAGGAATCTGGTGGCTGAGGTGAGCACTAGGGAAACTTTAATTTACAATGAAGGGGGGCGGCTGCGTGCAGTCTTATATGACTGCGGTGTTAAATATAATATAATTAGGTGTCTTGTGAAAAGAGGAGTTGAGGTTGTAAGAGTCCCCTATGACACGCCGTTTGACAAGGTTCTCAGCTATAAGCCTAACGGTGTTTTAATAAGTAATGGACCGGGTGATCCTAAAAAAGTAACTTCACTAATACTTAACGTTCGTAAACTTTTAGAAACGGATCTAACTATTATGGGGGTTTGTTTAGGTAACCAGATTTTAGCTTTAAGCGGCGGCGCGGATACATATAAATTAAAATACGGGCACAGGTCTCAGAATCAGCCTTCACTGGATGTTTTCACCAATAAATGTTATATTACCAGCCAGAACCACGGCTACACGGTTTCAGAGAATACTTTAGAGGGAACCGGGTTCAAGCCATGGTTTGTAAACGTGAACGATCATACGAATGAGGGTATAATCGATAAGACCGGTAATGTATTCGCAGCGCAGTTTCACCCTGAAAATCATCCCGGCCCTGTTGAAACAGAATTTATTTTCGACATGTTCGTGAAGAGGATGAGTGGCTGAGTATGCCTAAAATGGAATGGATTCGGAAAACATTAATACTGGGAAGCGGGGCTATTAGAATAGGACAGGCTGGTGAATTCGACTATTCTGGAAGTCAGGCTTTAAAAGCACTCTCCGAGGAGGGTGTCCAGACAATTCTGGTTAATCCTAACATAGCTACTATTCAAACCGATCCTAAACTAGCCGGTAAAGTCTATCTTCTACCTTTAACAGCAGAATATATTGAAAAAGTTATAGAAAAAGAGAGGCCTGACAGTATTCTTTTAAGCTTCGGAGGCCAGACGGCTCTCAACGTTGGTGTTGAACTGTATGAGAAAGGTATCCTAGACAAATACGGGGTTCGGGTTATCGGAACCCCTGTTCGAGCTATTCAAGTAACCGAGGATCGTGAACTTTTTAAAGAGGCTATGATGGAAGCCGGTGTTAACGTTTTAAAAAGCAAGGTCGCTGTAGGCATAGAGGAAGCTGTCAGAATAGCTGAGGAGATAGGCTACCCTGTGATTGTTAGAGTAGCTTACACTCTAGGTGGTAAGGGTTCAGGTGTAGCCTATAACTCAGAGGAGCTTTTAGAGATAGCTCAGAGAGGTTTAAAACAGAGCAGAATCAGCCAGATACTTATAGAGGAATACGTGGGAGGCTGGAAGGAGATAGAATACGAGGTTGTCCGTGACAGTGATGATAACTGCATAATTGTATGTAACATGGAGAATTTTGACCCTATGGGTGTACACACAGGCGAATCAATAGTAGTAGCTCCATCTCAAACCCTCACTAATAACGAATACCACGCTCTAAGGGATGCTTCTATCAGAGCTGTTAGAACCGTGGGCGTTATAGGTGAATGCAATATACAGTATGCTCTCGACCCTAACTCTGATAGATTCTACGCTATAGAGATTAATGCACGGCTTTCAAGATCTTCAGCTCTCGCTTCGAAGGCGACAGGTTACCCGTTAGCGTATATAGCAGCTAAACTCGCAATCGGCTATACTCTACCTGAACTTATCAATAAGGTAACCCTTAAAACAACAGCCTGTTTTGAACCGGCATTAGACTATATAACCGTTAAAATACCTAGATGGGATCTCCGTAAATTCCATAACGTAAGCCGTCTTCTAGGACCGCAGATGAAGAGTGTAGGAGAGGTTATGTCGATCGGTAGAAGCTTCGAGGAGGCTCTTCAGAAAGCTGTTCGAATGCTTGACATCGGTAAAATAGGGTTGGTTGCTAATAGAAACCAGCCGCATCTTTCACGTGAAACAATAGAATACAGGCTCGCTCATCCCACGGATGAGCGGCTATTCGATATAGTGACTGCTTTAAAATCAGGTTTCACAGTGGAGGAGGTTAGTAAACTAACTGGGATAGATCAATGGTTTATAGGTAAAATAAGAAGCATCATCGATTTAGAGTATAATCTATCAAGTTATAGAGGTAAGATTACCCGACCAGATTTCAGTCTGATAAAACTTTTAAGAGACGCTAAGAAAGCCGGTTTCTCAGACCTGCAATTAGCTAGAATACTCGGAGACGATGAGAAAAATATCAGGGAATTACGCAAAAAACATGGGATAACCCCCTACGTGAAGCAGATCGACACTTTAGCAGCGGAGTGGCCTGCTAAAACAAACTATCTTTACCTTACTTATAATTCTGAGGAAGATGACATGGAATCATTGGATGAGGAGTCTGATAAAATTATTGTCTTAGGGTCTGGAACTTATAGAATAGGTAGCAGTGTCGAGTTTGATTGGTGTGCTGTCAACATGGTTTGGTCTCTTAAAAAAATGGGTGTGAAACAAGTTATAATGGTTAACTGTAACCCTGAAACTGTTTCAACCGATTATGATGTATCTGATAAATTATATTTTGAAGAGTTAACTGTGGAGCGGGTACTAGACATATATGAGAAAGAGAAACCTAAAGGTGTTGTTATTTCTGTTGGAGGGCAGACCCCTAATAACATAGCTTATCCATTATATGAAGCCGGTGTACCTATACTAGGAACATCCGCTGTTGATATTGATAGAGCTGAAGACAGGTCTAAGTTCAGCTCCCTACTAGACCGTCTTAGCATACCCCAACCTAAATGGGAGACTTTAACATCGCTTCAAGAGGCTAAGAATTTCTGCAGTATAATCGGTTACCCAGCTCTCATACGTCCATCATATGTTTTATCGGGCGCTGCTATGAGGGTTGCTTACGATGAGAGGCAGTTGGAGGAGTTTTTAAAAGTAGCTTCAGAGGTGTCTGAGGATCATCCTGTAGTTATCAGTAAATTCCTAGAAGATGCTATGGAGGTTGAGGTTGATGGTATATCTGACGGTGAGGAAACGTTGATCGGCTCCCTTATCGAGCATGTAGAGTTAGCTGGAACCCATAGTGGAGACGCTACCATGATTATACCCCCGCAAAGTATTCCACCATCAGTTGAATCCAAGATAATTCATTACACTCGTAAAATCGCCTCTGCTTTAAATATAAGGGGGCCCTTCAACATACAATACCTTGTGAAAGGCCATGATGTGTTTGTTATAGAATGTAATCTAAGAGCATCCAGGTCGATGCCGTTCGTCTCTAAGATAAGAGGCATTAACTTGATGACTATAGCTGCATCTATTCTCCTCGGTAATAAAATAAGGAACATCTGGTTTGAGGATTACACTTACCCGAGTTATCCAAAATATATTGGTGTTAAAGTCCCGCAATTCTCTTTCATGAGACTTCACGGAGCTGACCCTGTTCTAGGGGTTGAGATGTTATCCACAGGAGAGGTTGCCTGTATAGGTAAATCTTTTCCAGATGCGTTTATAAAAGCTCTTTTATCAGCGGAGAACGAGATCCCGCTTCAAAACGGTAGGGCTCTCTTTTCAGTGGGTGGTGTTGAGTTGAAAGAAAGATTGACGCCTGTGGTTAAAGCTTTTAACGATTTAGGATACGAGATATACGCTACAGAGCACACAGCTGAAGCGTTAATTAAAGCAGGTCTGCCTGTTAAAACAGTCTATAAGATTAGAGAATCCCAGCGTAAACCGAATATAAAGGATTTGCTTGTAGGTAGACAAATAGATTTAGTGATTAACATACCACAGACAACTACGATAGAAAAATACGTGGAGATTCTGCAGGACGAGTATGAGATAAGGCGTAACGCTGTGGAATACAATATCCCTGTTATAACTAATATAAAACTTGCAGAAGCTTTAGCGCATGCGCTTCAAAAAATAAGAGACGAGGAGATAACAGTGGTTTCATTGAACGAATACATGGATTCTCTTCCACTTAAACTATGGTGAACTGATTATACTGTTAACCTCTTTAGTAAGCCTATCATATTTTTCTTTAAGATGCTTTTTAACACCGAGCGTTGATTCTTCGAATTCTCTAATCTTTTTCAATCTATCCGCTCTCATCCTCACATTCTCAGCGGGAGCTGGCCCGCCTAAATGGGTTTTTCTCTTAATATTCGCTGACGGGTTTAACGCTTCAAGTAATTCGCTTTCACTGATATTTACTTTAACACCTGTCTCTGAGAGCACTATGTTAACCAGTTCATCACGTGTCAAATCCTTCAAGGTTTTTTTATTCTTTAAAAGCTGGTTAACCAGCCGCCCGGTAATCTGATAGGCTGTTCTGAAAGATATCCCTTTTTTTACAAGTAGATCTGAAATGTCAACAGCGCTGGAGAAACCCTCCTCAACCATTTTAATCATTCTATTCTTGTTAATCTTAACTGAGCCTAACATCTTCGATAAAATACTTATAGAGGCTGAAGCGGTGTCTACAGTTTCGAAGAGTATTCTCTTCGTCTCCTGGTAGTCTCTATTATACCCGCTAGGAAGACCTTTCAGAATACTCATAATCGAGCATAGATTCCCTATAATCCGGCTGGCTCGCGCTCTTATCAACTCAGAGACATCCGGATTCTTTTTCTGAGGCATAACACTGCTACCTGTAGTGAATTTATCCCCTATCTCAATAAAACTGAACTCGTATGTAGACCATAAAATAGTGTCCTCCGCTATTCTTGAAAGATGAACCATCACCATGCACAGTATTGATACAAGTTCAGCTTCAAACTCACCTCTTGATGATACCACATCCAGCGTATTCTCTTGTACACTGTTGAATCCGAGCAGTTCAGCGGTTAACTCTCTTTTTATACTCCAGGTGAATCCTGCTACAGCGCCAGCGCCCAGCGGGTTTTTATTCAACCTATTATATAACTGGTGGAGTCTTTCCAAGTTTCTAATAATCGTGTCTACATGACTTAAACACCAGTGTGAAAAAGTAATAGGCTGAGCGTGCTGCATGTGAGTGTATCCTGGCATAATCGTGTCATAATTCTCTTCAGCTAAATCTAATAGAGTCTTTGAAAAATTAGTTAAACCCTCCATCAAACTTACTATCGCTTCACGCATAAACATTCTTATATCTAATATCACCTGGTCGTTTCTAGATCTTGCCAGATGGATTTTACCCCCTATCTCCCTCCCTATTTTCTCCGTGACTAAGTGTTCAATATTTAAATGAACGTCTTCAAATTCTCTTCTCAGTTTAATCTTACCCTCTATGTACTCTTTTTTTAAATCCTCTAAAGCCTTTAATATCTTCGATATCTCATTCTTTTTTAAAAGACCTATCTGGAAGAGCATTATATCATGAGCTTGTGTGCCTAGTATATCGTATAGTATAAGCCTCTCATCAAGCTTAATATCTTCACCAGCCGTGTAATCTATTGTTTCATCAACTGTGTCTTCGTTAAAGCGGGCTCGCCAGAAAAAACTCATATCTAATCCTCTTATTAAAATAACTGTTAATATATGGTGGAAGCTCTAGGTTAAATGTTTTTTCAATATTTTATGGAATAACTGGGATTGTTGAAGCATGATGTTAATATAGCCTAATGATGATTTCTGGTCAAATATAGAACCCTCCTCATAGGTTGCTATGTTCTTATCGTATAGCATCCAGTCAGATTTACGACCGACAACCTGACAGTGACCTTTATAAAGTTTCAAGCGGACAACACCGTTAACTCTTAAATTAATTTTGTCTATAAACGCCTCTAAGGCTTCTCTTAAAGGATCGAACCATAACCCCGCGTATGCCAGGTAGGTCCAGCGTTCATCCACTAATTCTTTAAAATGAAGCTCCTGGAATGTTGACACTGATTTCTCAAGATCTTTATGAGCGGTTATAATTGTAATCGCAGCAGGGCACTCATATGTCTCCCTTGATTTAATACCTGTAACCCTGTCCTCCATATGATCTATTCTACCAACACCGTGTCCGCCGGCAACTTTATTCAAATACTTTATCAACTCGACTAGACTCATCTTCTTGCCGTTAACCGACACGGGAATGCCTTTTTCAAACTCGATTTCAACGTATTCTGGTTTAGCCGGAGCCTTCTCTGGATTAACAGTCATCTGCCACCCGTCTTCTTTCGGCTCAGAATACGGGTCCTCTAGTATACCACACTCTATAGAGCGACCCCACAGGTTTTCATCAACACTGTATGGGGTTTTAACTGTGACAGGTACCGGTATTCCGTGTTTTTCAGCGTATTTAATAGAATCGCTTCTACTTATACCCCAGGTGATGACAGGTGTTAAAACCTCTATGTTCGGGGCTAGTGTTTTTATCCCTATACCCAGCCTTACATTATCATTTCCTTTACCTGTACAACCGTGAGCTATAACATTGATGCCCTCTCTATTAGCTACTTCAACAGCTATCTTAGCTATTAGAGGTCTGCCTATAGCTGTGCTAAGAGGGTATGCTCCTTGATAAAGAGAGTTTGCTTTAATAGAGTAACTGACATATCTTTCAGCGAACTCTTCTTGAGCGTCAACTGTAAAATGTTTTTTAACACCTAGATTTAACGCTTTCCGCTCTACTTCACTCCAATCCTTCTCCTCCTGCCCTAAATTAACTATTAGAGTGTACACATCATACCCGTATTCGTCTTGAAGCCATTTAAGCATACATGAAGTGTCAAGTCCACCTGAATAAAGCAGTAAACATTTTTTACCTTTCAAAAATACCACCGTTTAAAATTAAAACTGGGAATTGGAGATATCAACCATACTTTTATAGGTTCCGTAATTTTTATAACAAGGGTATAGTGATCCGGTTCTAAAAACAACAAAAACTGCGGTGACTGAATATTTTTAAAATTAAATTACTATTACCTATTAAACCAGGCTGCGCATTGAAATAATCTTATCTTCGAGTAGACGGTACGCTGTTAGAGCATCTCTCCTATCGATCAGGAAGACAGTGTCCGTGTGACATGAGATTATCTGAGTTATATTAATGTTATTAGTAGCTAATAATTCGAGTAAATGGGATACAACACCTGGTGTTTTAATTATTTCAGGAGGGCTTATAAGGATTATAGCTGACTGGCTTCCGCAAACCTCTATTATCCCTTTAGGGTCTATAACTTTTTTAACAGAGTCGAAGCTTTTCTCATCAATTATAAGGTTGAAAGTTGTTGTTCCCTGTGTTAACTGTAAGAATCTGAAGTTAGGAACTGAAGCGAATAGTTTATCTATTTTACCCTCCAGCACAGTCTGCTTCACAGTTAAAAGTATTAAATCATTTTTAAGTTCAAGAATGCTCTCCGCTATTATTTTTTTAACCCGGTTTTGTAACATGGAAACTGTTTTCTTTATTTCCTCAGCATATCTCATAAGAGCCATTTTAATAGCTTCAACACTTGCTTTTCTCCCTATAATTTTCTCAACATTTTTAACAGTTAACTCCGCGAGTGAGGAATAATTTACAACATCAAGTTTAATCGCATCTATTATTGAAGGCATGTTTGAAATAACACGTCTACTAGCTTCAGCTATAGATATCTCCTGCATTAAACCACCGTCTCGGTAAAAATTATTATTTTTTCAATAATCTAAAATCAGCTATAGGCTTAAAATTATTTAAAGGCTTTTAAACCTATTAAAAACGATTTTATCACTTATTAGAAATTTAAACCAGCCTTAAATTTTTGTATCATGTTTTTTAAAAGATTTATTTCATCCTCTCGAAGTTTTCGAAGGGGGAAACGGGGGAGACCGCAATTAACCCCGTTCTCTCTTAAAATATAGTATATTGCTGTGGGGAATGACCCTATAAACATAGCATCTATTAAACTATTAGCTTCTTTTTGAAGTTTAACAGCCCTTCTAAGATTTTTATCCGCTAAGCATTTATATAATTCAATCCATAAACCTGGTATAAAATTAGCGCTCGCTAGTATCGCACCCTCCCCTCCCATAATTAATGATTGCAGTGTCAAGGAATCGTCTCCTATAATTCTTTTAAAACCTTTAACTTTATTGGTTAAAATAATTATCTTCTGAAAGTTTTGAAACACACCAGATGTGTCTTTAACACCGTCAATTAACCCCTCGCTCGCTAACACAGATATTATCTCAGGGGTTAACGGATTATTTGTCAACTGTGGTATATTATACGCTATAATTTTTAAAGAAGTTTCAATTCTAACGCGTTTGTAAAACCCTATTATCTCTTCACCGCTCAGCTTTATATAGTAAAGGGGAGGTAAAAGTATGGTGTCAACCCCTTCTCTCTCACAGTATCTAATAAGCTCCACGATATAATTGTAGTTAGAGTGGCCTACACACACTATTATATCGTCGCCTTTGTTTTTATTGTTTAAAACATAATCAATGCACGTCTTCCGTTCATCCTGATCTAAGTAAGGGAATAACCCGGTTGTTCCATTAACTACAAAGCCTCTGATCCCGGCTGCTCTCAAATAGTTTATTAGATCATTGAATCCTGTTCGGCTTGGTTTTTCCAGTTCATCGAAAGGCGTGATTAGAGCAGCATAGATACCGCTCATAATTGAACATTTCCAGGATTTTCATTTATATTTTTTCGAATCTTCCTTTAAGCTTTGATAAAACCTCTGGTAAAGTAGTATATTCTAATTCCTCCGGTCCAAGTCTTGAAGGCTCGAAAGGCCCGTGTCTGCGCATATAATCAGCTATCTCCGCGGCTTTAAGTCGAATAGTGTCAAACGCGGGGTCGTCGAAGAGATCGGCTGGACCTACTAACTTACCGTCAGATAGTTGGAATCCTAAAGCTATCACTCTGGGAGGGCCGTCAAACCTTGTGCATTTAGCGTTTTTAACACTCACAGGCATCATGGGGCCGTGATGGCTGCCTCTCATCCAGCCGGCTACAATATGTGGGAAGGAGAATCCCTCTAATACTTCACCAACAGCTGGAAGCCCGCTTTGAGCCCTAACCACCGCGCACGGGTCATCTTTACCCACATATTTACCTGCTATAAGGGATAGTCTGGACGTGGAGCATGAGGCTGCTGGTAGACCGTCTTTTCTAATTATCTTCTTGATTACGTATCTGCCTGTTGTTCCTATAAGTGCTAGTAGATCATACATCTCTTCAGGAGTGTGTAACTTCACTATTCTGCTCTCTTTCACATCCATCACTTCGAATATGAAGCCGCCATGTATTGATTTATCTATGATTAACCCTGCTGTGCAGAACGGGTCGGCGAACACGCGGAATAAAGGTAGGTTAAACGCCCCGGGCTCTGTTTTATCCATCATAAACGCTATTACAGGATCGCTAGGTCTTTCCTCAAACTCCAGTTCAGCGACCCCGGGCCCCATACCTTTAACGTTCCCGGAGAAAGTGTCCGATAAAAGGTCCTGGCCTGCTCCGTAAAGCTTTAACTCTTTAGATCTTTTAGTTGCAGCGCAGAAAGTATCCCAGGCAAGACCGTGAATGTTCTCATCGTCTTCACCTCTCCTATGGGTCATAATCAACTCTAAATCGTCGCCGCAGTTAGTTACATAGAAGTCTATTATCTTATTACTTTCTTTAGCTTCTTTGAGTTTTTTTCTAGCAACTTCTATTAAATCCGGGTGGACTACATGATGGCCGCAAAGTGATCCTATATCGGCTTTTATTACAGAAAAAGTTATTTTCTCAGGCAATTTTCATCCTCCAGTAGTTCTAAAATAGCTTTAAATTTCGATGTATATAAGATTTTACACGGTTTACGGCGCCCTAAACTTTTATATTTATTCAAAATAATACAGTTGTAGGTTTACACCGTGATTATATTATTAACAGCTGAGAGGTTTCATCATATTGAATAAAAATCTGTTATTCCCCCTTACAATTCTATTTTTTTTAGTAACACCAGTATTCATAGTTCCCAGTATAGGGGTTTCTTCAACCGTCCAGAACACAGGGGACTTCAACATAAAATTAAATAATGGTATATACGACCGTGGATTAGAATGGTACCTGGTAAACTACCCTTCATCACAGGATATTCCTGTAATAATTGTTTTCAGCAGAGATGTACAGGCTCTAGCCGGTAAAGAACTTTTAAGTATACAGGGTTTTCCAAGCTTAAAAATTAAGTATTTACACGATTCAATCAACGGCTTATCCGCTAAAATATGTAAACAAGATCTTATAGGAATAGCAGATTTACCGTTCATTCAAAAAATATATCTCGATAAGGAATATAGTTTCGAACTGCCTGAAAAGTCTATTACAAGTAGTAGTATTGAAGCCCTCTACTCATCAGGTTTAGAAGCTATCGGAGCTCTCCCTCTTCAATCAAATTATTCCGGGAGCGGTGTGAAAATAGCTATATTAGACTCCGGTATAAGTTCATCTCACCCTGATTTTACAGGTAGAATAATCGCTTCTAAATCTTTCGTAGAAGGTGAGAACGCCACGGATCTTAACGGCCATGGAACTCATGTAGCCGGTATCGCTGCAGGAAGCGGCACGGCCTCTAACGGTCTTTATAAAGGAGTCGCCCCCGGGGCTTTGCTTATAAACGCTAAATGCGCTCAAGTCTCAGGTATAGCTTTAACATCCGATGTAATCGCCGCCATAGAGTGGAGTGTAAGCGAACAGGGCGCTGATATTTTATCGATAAGTTTAGGTGGAGGCTTAGGAGACCCTGATTCACCTCTATCAACAACTGTTGACTGGGCTGCCTCTCAAGGTGTTATAGTCTCAATATCAGCCGGTAACAGCGGCCCAGACTATGCTTCAGTAGCTTCACCTGCAGCTGGTAGAAGAGTTATAGCTGTAGGCGCCTCTGACTATGATGATAGAATTGTCTATTTCAGCAGTAGAGGTCCAACAGTTGACGGCCGAGTCTCACCTGATGTTGTAGCCCCTGGCTACCAGGTTATTTCAACACTCGCAGCTGAGTCGATTATAGATCTTGTAAGCCAATACTATCTCTACCCCGACCCTAGGATAAGGGGTTCAGGTTTATACAGCGGCGGCTACTATTACATAGCTTTAAGCGGAACAAGCATGTCCTCTCCCTTCGTTTCAGGAGCGGCTGCTCTTCTACTCTCAGCTTTCCCGAATCTTAAAGGTAACCCGCAAGCGGTGAAATCCGCTTTAATGAACACGGCTGTTAAACTGGTTAACGCTAGTAGTGTAGAGTATGATCCTAATATTCAAGGATCTGGTAGAATTAATGTAACAGCAGCCTATAATTATTTACTTGATAGGAATAGTTCAAGCTCCTATATTCCAACCACAACTATTCTCCCCTGCGAAGCCCCGGTTGAACCATACAGGATGATGTATCCCGGTCAGGAGACGAATATAATAATAAAGTTTCTAACAGGTGAACCTTTGAATATATCTATTGTAAATGAAGCATCCTCTAACGCTTCTAAGTTCTTAAGTTTCGGTAACAATAGCTATACTACAGACAGTGACTGGAATATTACAGTTCAAGACTATTTAGAGATATTTCTTAAAATAGAACTACCTTTAAACACTACACCAGGCTTCTATACTGGTAGAATAGAGGTTTTCAATAGTTCAAGCGGTTTAAGCCTCCATAATATTACAGTGAGCCTGCAGGTGGCTGTGCCTTTAGCTAGAATATACTTCGACGCGCTTCATAATAGCGATTACGATGACACGCCTCTTAGAAATTACCGAGGCTTCATAAACACACTGATGTCTGACGGGTACGCTGTTAACTATGGTTTAAATCTTTTAACATACGAGTTTGTGAAAAACTTTGATTTAATCATACTCTCAGATATTGAAATTCAACTTTTACCCTTCGAAATAGAAGCATTGCAAAAATATGTGTCTGAAGGGGGAAGCCTGCTTATCTTAGGCTCCTTTTACCCTTTAACAGCTTCAGAATCAGTGAACCAGCTTATCTCCCCGTACGGGATTCAGTTCAGTGGCGGCTATGCGGGTAATCTTATAAGTTACACTGACTTGGGGCTGGCTCGCGAATATGAAAATCTCATAGTTAATAATATAGTAAACGACCCTATCACTCAAGGAGTCTCATCATACACGTTCGGTTCAGGTATCAGTTTAACAGTTAACTCGCCAGCTAAAATATTAGCCAGGCTCAGCGGTAAACCTGTTTTAGCCTCCTATGATAATATTACCGTGACAGGCGGCCGTGTGGTTGTTTTCTCAAATGAGCTGACATTTTACTCTGATAATCTTCAATCAACTCAGCAAAATAATCTGCAACTGGCTAGGAACACTATAACCTGGTTGCTGAAGGAAAGCCAAAATTTGGTGACAGTTTCAGCTGAACATACAGTGATAGAAATCTCCGGGTCACATACTGAGAACGTGTATATTTACGTATCTAGCAATGGAATACCCGTTGAAGGGTTAATCAACGGTTCAAGCATATCCGCTACACTTAACACTTCAACTCCGTTAACAATTATCGAGGTAGGGTCAGGAATATACTCCTGTAATTTCACGGTCACATCACCTGGAGTTTATAGAGTGGATGTTCATGTTAGTAACGGGGTGGTTACTGGATCAGACTCAGCTCAAACGATTCTAGTAGACAGCCTACCTTCCGTGACCTCTATAAATATTATTAAATCCGGTAGTGTTCAACCGGGTGTAACCTATCCTTCTTGGGTTGAGTTAGGGGATTTTGATCCTGATCTAACGATATCTAAATTCGGGGAAAATATAACAATAGTGGTTAAATCAACCGGAACCGATAATATTCTTTTAGCCGCGAACAGCGATCCGCAGCAGTTTTACGAGTTAACAAGCCGTAGTATAACCTACATACGTGATAATATGAGTTATATTAGCGGTTTATGGTATTATACAATAACCCCGGATGTCTCCTATACAGCAAGCTCCTACCCTATAATATTAATTCCTTTGAACACCTCCTTAAACAGTGTAAACCCGACAAACTTTATTCTCAAAACTATATTGATTGTAGGAGCTGAACCGGAAATTGACAGTGATAAAACCACGGTTAACGGAACCCCTGTTGACAATCTTCAAAAATATAGTTTAGAAGGCGGCGAGACTATACCGTTATTCTACTACTCGCTAGGGACCATCTCACAGCTTTCAACAACAGGTTCAGATATTCAAGATGATGTTTCTTCTATGAAAGCTTACGTGTGGATTATAGACGTGCTATTATACTATTATTTAGGAGAACCCTTATACGTGTTAGAGCTTGAATATGCTTCAGTGAACAAGGTTTTCACAAACAATCTTTTAATTTCAACCTCAACGATTTCAGGGCCGATTGGCACAGTTTCTTTAAGAGCAAACTGGGCTTATTACCTGATATTCTTCCTAGTTAACTCTGAAGGTGACTTCGGTCAAGGTCCTCAAATCCTTTTAGTCTTCCAGCAAAGCTACCCTCTTCTCCCCAGCCCGTTTATACTGATACTTATCGGTTTAATCCTTCTTACACTACCCTTCTACATAATGCAGAGGCGTAGAATTAAGAGAAGCATTAAAGAAGCTGAGCAAATTTACAGAACATCTATAGAGGCTCCTACTATTGAAGAGTCAACACTGCCTCCAAGATTCTGTCCATATTGTGGGGCGAAGGTTAATTACGGTGATATTTACTGTTTATCTTGCGGTAATCCCCTGCCAGAAGACTATTTCCAAAGCGGTGACGACCAGGGATTCTAATAATAAACGCTTATTTATTTGAGGCTGTGAGATTAATTTCACCCTGGATTTAGAA
>JAWBON010000016.1:0-24424 GCA_038826135.1 Candidatus Odinarchaeota archaeon
GCATTAGGGGATCACAATGCTGTTATACCCAGATGGCCTAACGGCTTCATAGAACCACTTTTCGCCGTATACCGTAAAGAAGCCTTAGAACAAAGTATCAGGCAGGTTTTATCTGAGGGAAGGTTTGAACTGACGCGAATGGTTTCCAAACTAAGCAAAGTACTATATTTCTCAACCATGGTTATAGAGAAATTTAACCCTAAGCTGGATTGTTTCCTTAACGTGAACACACCTCTCGATTACGAGAAGTGTTTGAAAAAGATTAAACCTTCATTTTAGGAGGTGTAGTATGATACAGGTTATACCGGTACCAGGCATCCCGGTTTTAAATCCGGGAGATGATATTGTTAAAACTATTTACGAAGCTTTGAAAAATAATCCTGTTAAACTATTAGACGATGACATCATCGTCATAGCTCATAAAATAGTTTCAAGGGCCACACGCAGGTTGGTGAAACTATCAGATGTTAAACCTGGGAAACACGCTTTGAAAATAGCAGGTAAAATGGGGGAGGATCCGAGAAAAATACAGGTGATTCTTAACGAATCTTGCCGGATCATTAAAAGCACCAGTAAGCATTTGATAACTGAAAATAAACTAGGATTTATATGTGCTAACGCTGGTGTTGATCGCTCCAACTCCTATCCTGGAGAGTATGTTATACTCCCCCCTGTTGACCCTGATAAAATATGTGAAGATATTAGAGTCTTCATAGAGGATAAGATGGGTGTTCGAATCGGTGTGATAATGTCTGACACTCACGGGCGAGCGTTAAGAAGGGGTGCTGTCGGTGTTTGCATAGGTGTGTCAGGTATACCTGCGCTGATAAGCCATAAGGGGAGAAAGGACATTTTCGGCTATGAGTTGAAGGTTACAGAGATAGCTATCGCCGATGAAATAGCCTCTGCAGCGGAGCTAGTTATAGGAGAATCTGATGAGAAAACCCCGGTAGCAATAATAAGAGGTTTAACATTAAATCCAGCGAAGTCATCGCACATGGACCTCATATATCCGCCTGAAGATAGATTATTCTACTAGTTTTAATATTCGAAAACTAACGCTAGCAGCCACCTCGTATTCTACTCGGAGACGGTTTTGAAAAATTCGCGTATAGTGGTTGATGATAAGCTTTTTAAGAAACCTGTTTTAAAGTATTTACACGGTGAAAAACCATGGTTAATGTAGGCATAGCCGGTTACGGAACTATAGGTAAACGCGTAGCTGAAGCTGTTATGAAATCCGATGATATGAAGCTTGTCGGGATAACTAAGACATCACCGGACTACAGCGCCTATCTAGCTAAAAATAAAGGTATAAAAGTGTACGCTCACAGCCAGGAGGATATCGCCAACTTTGAGAAAGCAGGCTTCAAAGTAGAGGGAACAGTGAAAGACCTGTTAAGTAAAATTGATATAATAGTTGACACCGCCCCTGGAAAGAAAGGAGCTGAAAACAAACAGCTTTACGAGGCTGCCGGGGTGAAGATGATATTTCAAGGAGGGGAGAAAGCTAACATCGCAGAAGTAAGCTTCAACGCTCAAGCTAACTATGATAAAGCGTGGGGTAAAAAAATTGTTCGCGTTGTCTCATGTAACACTACAGGTTTAAGCCGTGTTCTTAACGCGTTACACTCTAAAATAGGTGTTAAACAAGCTAAAGTAGTGTTAATCCGGCGGACATGTGATCCTAAAGAGCTGAAAGGGCTTGTAAACGCGATTCAACCAGAGATGAAGATGCCGAGCCATCACGGACCAGACTTAAACACGGTTATCCCTGATGTAAAAATAGAGAGCCTAGCAGTGGTGGTTCCCAGCACACTTATGCACCTGCACACTTTAATGGTCGAATTCAAAAAAGAAACCACTCGCGAGGAACTTATAGATCTTATGAAGAATACCCGTCGGCTAATACTTGTTAAAGGCGAGCACGGGTTAACATCAACTAATACAATAATAGAACTTGCACGTGATCTCGGAAGACCAAGATATGATTTACCGGAAGTGGTTATGTGGGAGGACACTATAAACGTTAAAGAAGGCTGGGGCTATCTAGTTTACGCAGTTCACCAAGAAGCAATAGTACAACCCGAAAACATAGATGCGATAAGAGCCATGAATAAAATGCTTCCAAAGGAAGAAAGCATTAAGAAAACAGATGCCTCACTAGGCCTAGTTCACGGATACCTTTACAAATAAAATTCATTTTCAAATTTCCTCTTCTATTTTTCATATATAAACCGCTAATTTTAAAATAAAATTTAAAATTATTTTCTCTACTCAAATAACTTAGCTGAAAAACTATTAATAAATTCAAAAACGCTTTCATATTTTAAAAAGCAGCTATTAACAAGAATAAGGGTTAAAACCACTAAACTAAAAAAGCTGACACTAATATTAATATTCCTATTCCACCAACTTTAAGAAGAGGAGATATTAAAATGTCAAGTGAAAGAGTACCCGTAAATAAAATTAATGATAACATCTGGCAGATACCTAAAACATATAAGGATTGTATGCGCGTTCCCGGCATACTCTACGCTGACGAAGACCTCTTAGAACATATTAAACAAGATCTCACACTAGAGCAACTAGCTAATGTAGCATGTCTGCCAGGCGTTCTCAAACACGCTCTAGCCATGCCAGACGCTCATCAAGGATACGGTTTCCCAATAGGCGGAGTAGCTGCAACAGACTACTCTACAGGAGTTATCTCACCAGGAGGCGTGGGATATGATATTAACTGCCTTAGTCCAAATTCAAGGATACTTACAGAAAACGGTTATTGGGTTAGACTAGAAGAATTACCTGGAAAAGCTAGGGCTGAAAGAATAAAAATTTATAATGATAGGGAAGGGCATAACGATTCAACTCCGATTCTATTTATTTCAACAAGAAATATACATAGAAGTGAAGCCGCTTTAAAAATCACAACACAATGTGGCAGAAATATTGAAGGAAGCTCAGACCACCCTATTTTAACTTCAAAAGGCTATAAAATAATGAGAGAAATTAACAAAAACGATTATCTGGTTGTAAACCCGTTTGAAGGAGTTGAATATGAAGAGAAAGATTTAATCATATTAGATGAAAATGATTTCAAAGATTACGATAAACAAATAATCAAATATCTTAAGGAAAGGGATTTAATCCCTTTAAAAATGAACGATCCGAGGATAGGCGTTATTGCAAGAATTTTAGGTTTCTCGTTAGGAGATGGGTCAATAGTTAAATCTGAAAATAGAAGAGAACGCTATATCACCTATTTTTATGCTCGTAAAAGCGAATTAGAAGAAGTATCGAAAGACCTAGAAAAATTAAGGATTAAAGCATCTAAAATCTACTCTAGGAGCAGGCTGATTTGTATAAAAACCCCCTGGGGTAAAATGTATAAATCTAACTGCACGGATAACACTATAAAAATTTCTTCCAATGCATTCAGCTTATTATTAAATAAACTTGGTATGCCCATAGGCCGAAAAACTGAACATGAATATGGAGTACCAGGATGGATAGTTAAATCACCTTTATGGGTTAAGAGAAACTTTCTGGCAGGTTTATTCGGAGCTGATGGCAGTGTAATCAATTTTAAATCCTATACGCCGCTACCAATTAATTTTACTCAATCAAGGAAAAAAGAGTTTGAACCAAATCTTCTAGCGTTCTTAAACGAAATTAAGAATATTTTAGAAGACTTCGGTGTTAAAAGCATTATCTACCATATTAAATCGGTGAAAGGGAGAGTAACTTATAGAATTGCTATAGAAGGTGAAGAAAACCTGAGATGTTTTTTAGCTAAAATCAATTACGAATACTCACCTGATAAAAAACAGGAAGGGTTAATTGCTTTAGAATATCTGAAAAGAAAAGCAGATGTTCTAAAAATTAGGAAAATTTCAGCGGAGAAAGCTAAAAAAATATACGAAGAAACTGGGAGCGTCAAAAAATCTTTCAATCAGGTTGCTGGAAAATACGTTAATAGAAGATTTATTGAAAGAGCAATACACGAAGGGGATAAAAAGATCAGAGTATCTCAAGAATTCCTTTCATTCAAAGAATTTCGAGAAAAATTTAGCTTAAAAGGTGGTTTCATATTAGACAGGGTAATAAGAATTCAAAAAATTAAACCCGTTTACACCAGTTTTTATGATATAGGTGTTCCCCACCCATCCCATAACTTCATCGCTAATGGAATAATCGTTCACAATTGTGGGGTAAGGGTTGTGTCAACTAATCTTAAAGTTGATGAGGTTCGACCTAGGGTAAATGAGTTGGTTGATCTGCTTTTTAGGGAGATTCCCAGCGGGCTTGCGAGTAAGGGTAAGATTAGAGTGTCTGTTGGTGAGTTGAATGATGTTATTGCTGGTGGTGCTAAGTGGGCTGTTGAACACGGTTACGGTTGGCATGAGGATTTGAAGCATTGTGAGGAGAATGGTTGTATGAAGACAGCTGACCCGGAGGCGATTTCACCGAAAGCTAAGGAGCGTGGTAAAAGTCAGATTGGTAGTTTGGGGAGTGGTAATCATTTTCTAGAAGTTCAATATGTGGAGAGGATTTTTAACCCTCAGGTGGCTAAAAGATTCGGTATCAATGAGACTGGGCAGGTTCTTGTAATGATTCACACCGGCTCTAGGGGTTTAGGTCATGAGACATGTTCCGATTATCTTAGATTAATGGAGATGGCTATTAAAAAATTTAATATTAAGCTGCCTGACAGGGAGCTTGCGTGTGCTCCTAATAATAGTGATGAAGCTGAAAAATATTTTAAAGCTATGAGCGGGGCTGCTAATTTCGCATGGTGTAACCGTCAGCTTATAACTCACTGGACTCGTGAATCTTTTAAACATGTTTTTAAAACAGATCCTGAGGATCTTGGTATGAACACGATATATGATGTAGCGCATAACATAGCTAAACTAGAGGAGCATGATATTGACGGTAAAAAGGTTAAATGCTATGTTCATAGAAAGGGGGCTACAAGAGCCTTCCCTCCAGGTCACCCTGACATACCAGCTGATTATAGGGATATAGGGCAGCCTGTTATTTTACCTGGAACGATGGGTACTTCAAGTTATATATTGGTTGGCACCCCTAAGTCGATGGAGATAAGCTTCGGTTCAACCGCTCATGGAGCAGGGCGGCTTCTCAGTAGGATAAAGGCTGTGAAAAGCTTTTCAGCGCATGATGTTAAAGCTAAGCTTTCAACTAAGAATATTGTTATAAGAGCGGCTGATCTGAAAGTGATAAGTGAAGAGGCACCTGGCGCGTACAAGGATATTGACAAGGTTGCCAAGATCTCGAACGCTGTAGGTATAGCCACTCTTGTAGCTCAGATGAAGCCTATAGGTGTTACTAAAGGTTAAACGGCTACTCTAATAGGTTTTTCAAGTAAATTCTACCGGATCCCAGTTTACCACCATAGTTGGCAGCCGTTATCTCGAGAACACCTTCAACTGAGGCTGCTGCTAAAATACCTTTTTTCATCGCCTCGCTGACGGTGTCTATATTGGAGCCGTTGATAACAATCTCGTACACTGTTGAAGCGGAGTCCGGTAGCTCTGAGTCGGCTACAATATTTTTTAAAGATGGGCATAATCGATGATTTATAGAAGCGGGCATTCCCTTATATTTTAATGAGCCCGGTTTAGAGCCGCTTCTGCATATTCCCCCCGGGAAAGATGTTATAACATATGGTAGCTTATGTATTTCTGTGACGGCGTTTTTAGCAGCTTTTAAACAGCTAGTTCTGTCACTGGCTATGATTATGAAATTGCCTCCAGCAACCCCTTCAGCTATTCTGAAAGAATCTTCTATGATGAATTCACCATCCATCATAGGTAGCCGCCACACGTCTCTTCCGAGCATTTTATCTTTTCTCTGCCATCCGTCTCCGAAGAATGATATGTAACGGCCTGTATTCACCGACTCCCCTTCTTCTAAACCGTTGAAAACAGAGGCTGTCGGGGTTGTTAACACACATTGAGACAGCCGTTTATCAAGTTCTTTTTTCAAAGAATCTCTATCTTTAGCGAACAACATAACAGTCGCGCCCACTCTTCTATCCGGGGTTTTATTACTAGGCAGATATGAGTCAACACCAGCCTCACAGGGGCACAGGATAACGCTTGTAGCGAAACCTGTAATCGAATTTAAAGCATATCCTAGTAGCTCCGAATCATCAGCTGTTATAATAACACGGGAGTATACCATATTGAATGTTTCAGCGAATGTTTCTTTAACCACTACTTTACCCAGCCGCATATGAAACACCTATTAAAAGATTTGACACTATCCGCTTAAAAGCATCATTAAATCTGCAAGGTAGGCGCTATTTGGGGCTGCTATAAAAGAGAATGTGGATGCGTGTTTAAGAGATGGATTAAACTCTAAACCGTTTATGTCGCGGAATAAACCCCCCGCCTCCTCTAAAATTAACTTAGCCGCTGAGATGTCAACAACCCTTGAGACGCCTCTGAAATCTATGCAAGCGTCTATTCGGCCGGCTGCTACGTAACATAATTCTAGGGCCTGGCTTCCAAGCGTTCGAATCTTAGCGGCTCTGGTGATCTTAACATACTTGTCAAAGTTAATATTAGCGCGATAAGCGTACAGACTTATCAGACTGTTATCCGCTTTTGATACACTGCTTGTATTAATGCGCTTACCATCCTCGTAGGAGCCTTTACCGCGTTCAGCGTGAAAAGTTGTGTTACTGTATATGTCTTTAACAAGGGCTACGTTAACAGAGCTTGTTCGAATAGAATCCTTGTATTCACCTAAAGCTAGAGAAGTTGAAAAGAAAGGTATCCGCTGCAGAGCGTTTCGCGTCCCGTCAACAGGGTCAAGCACGATAAATATCTCAGGCTCCCCTTCGCCGATAACCTTCTCCCCAACCTCTTCACTGATAAGATATGTGGGCACTTCCTCCTCCTCTATTATTTTCATCGTTATATCTTCAGCGATCTTATCAATTCTACGGGTAAACTGCATGCTGGGATTTAAACCCAACTTCTCCGAGAAAACATCGAACCCTCTCTCTATTAGTTTAATCACGCCCTCTCTTACTTGGCTGCTGATCTTCTTTAAAAGATTCAGATAATCAAGCATATATTAACCTCTATTCAGAGAATAATTCAATAATTTTTCTAAGTATTATATTAGCCTCCTCTTCAACAGTTAACTTATCAGATTCAACAACTATCTCAGGTTTAAGCGGCTCCTCGTACGGTGCTTGAACCCCCGGTACACTTTTACTTTTACCCGTTTTAGCTCCTTCATATATATTTGCAGGCGCTGAACGCGTGTTTACACGTTTACTCTCTCTTATAATCGCTACATTAAGAGGGCATTTAATATACGCCTCCATAAAATTCGGTATTATCCTCCTAGCTAGATCCCGGTATCTTCTAAGATTACCTGTCGCATCTATTATAACACTTATATTATTTCTTGTTAACACCATCGCCAGATAAGATATTGAATTATAGAGTATCTGTCTCTCCTCATCAGTGTATTTAGGGTTCGGCGTCACCAGTCTGCGCATTTCATCCATTCTCAGGATTTCAACTTTTACAGAGGCCTCCTCTAAAAGTTTTTTCAATTTTTCAGATACGACAGATTTACCTGAACCCGGTAAACCGGTAACCCATACCGTGAATGGTTTAACCTTCATTTCATAACCTCTCAAACATGGATGGAACATCACTTAACACTAGTTGATCCCTTGATAGAACAGCGTGTATGAAATTGAATATTTTACGACGGATTTTATTTTCGAGTTTAGGATACCATATGGGGGAGGCTACCACTAGGCCTCTCCAAGCATAGAATGGAGCTATAACCTTGAGAATCTCCCGGTCTCCGGTTTTCTCAAGATACTTATTCCAGAAAGTGTTGAAAAGCGTAAGGAACGGGCCTTCAACCCTACCTTTTGTTTGAAGAGCGTAGAATAAATAGTTAATAGTTATACTAGCCACGTCATCCGCAGCTTCACCCCACTCCCCTCTACTTCTATCTATAACAGTGAAGTCGACTCCCTCCCGGAACAGTATATTCCAAGGATGAAAATCACCGTGCACCTGGCATAGCCTACCTGTCTTATATTTAATCTTATACCTGTAGTCAATACACTTCTTCTCTATCTCTCTCAGCTCATCCGCGTCTGTGAAGTCTAGTTTAGCCGGATAACTGTCTGTTAAACCCATAAGACACTCTCCGTGACCAATTAAATCCCTGATCCGTCTAATGTAAAGCGTCTCTTCCCCGCTCTTCAACTGGTGGATTGAAGCCAGATACTCTGCAAGAGCTTCAGCCCTTTCAACGTCTAAGCTTGTTAAAACACCCGTTGACTTAACCCTCTCCAAGTCAAGATAATAGAGTTTCCCCTCAACTTTCTCCGTGATTATAAAGAATTCCTCCGCCTCACCGAGGGATATTATACCACCATCCCTTGTGAAAGCGCCCACATCAACTGATCTAGCATGCCTGGGTAGTTTATTAAAACAGGAGTGAGCTAGTAATAGGGATTGAGCTCGATCTGAGAAATGATCATGTCCGAATATATTCTTAGTCATCGATGATAATACTAAACTCTTAAACTGGCCTTTAATCTCAAACTCTATTAGCAGTGTTTTCCCGTAGCCGAACTCTTTTAAGCCTTCAGAGGCCAGCGCCTCCTTGTTTATAGGACCTAGATAAAGTATTTTAACAGGCGACTTATATAATTCCTTCAAGTATTTCATCAGTCTCTGCGTGAATACCTCAGGATCCAACCGTAACCCTCCCTACTATAATCTAGTCTTTTATACTACTTCTGGTTAACCAGTATAAATAAATTTATAATATCAGGTAATTTTTAGAATAGGTGGATGAATATGGCTGTGAAAAACTTTGACACTGTTTTAAATAATTTATACCAGTATACTTGTATCGGTTTAATTATCCTGGCTTTCATAATAGGTGGGCTTGGATTACTAGACCTGCTTTCAAAGCAGGTGGCTGTGCCTTTAATAATTTTCGCAATAATCGAGTTCGCGCTCACTTTAGGAATCCGACTATATCAAAGCGATGTTAAAAAGTCGAGTCTGGATAGAAAAAGAATATTCTATAATTGGATAGGTGTAACTGCATTTTTAATTGTGATAACCATTCTAGCAGCCTTACTCTAAGCTGTTGATGTGAGATGGACTGGAATGTATGAGGGTAAAGTTGTAAAGAAAGGTGAGATTTCATTTCAACAAGCTCTTAACATTGTTAGAGAGAAAGGCATGGCTAACACAGGCGCGATCGCCTCTTTTATAGGGGTTGTCAGACCGACGTCTAAAACAGGTAGACGTGTTAAAAGCCTTTATATAGAGGCTTGGCGGGATGCTGCTAACACTTCACTTAGCAGAATAGCCCGTGAACTCTCTGAAAAAAAAGGCGTGTCCAGTGTTCTAATATATCATTTTGAAGGAGAGTTGAAAGTAGGGGATGAAATCGTGTACGTTATTGTTTCAGGAGATCACAGGGAGAATATTCTCCCAGTTTTAACAGAGGCTGTTGAGAGATATAAACATGAATCTGAGATCTGGAAGAAAGAGGTTTTTGAAAACGGTGACGCTAACTGGGTTGAAGAAGTTTAAATGGTGCGAGGGGTGGGATTCTCGCACATAAGTGTTTCGAACCCACGAAAGTTTGTGCGAAATATTTCTCTGCACTAAAGGATCTTGAGTCCTTCCCCGTTGACCGCTTGGGTACCCTCGCAAGTAGAATATAGATGTGAATTCATATTAAATTTTTTGCGTGAAAATCTTCTAGCTATAACTTAGCTTCACCCGTCTTATTTTTCTCAGTATTTAATCCCTCTATTTTTGATTGAAATTCTAAAAGAAGTTTTGTTAAAGGATGGTTTTCCACAAGATATATTACCCGCATAAGATTACCGACTTTAATTTCACCTACCACACCAAGCCTTATAAAATTGTCAATAAGCCTCCCAACCGTTGAATTAGCTAAAGAAGTTCGCCTAGCAACCTCCGATAAATTCATAAGACTGCCCCGGGTTTTGAGCATAAACTGGAGTAGTTTAACCTGACCCGCGTCGCCGAATATATCTATAAACTTCATTGAAAACCCTCTCAGATTTTATTTTAATATTCTTGTTCCCACCATCTCGCCTTTAATAATACGTAGAATGTTCTCAGGATTCTTACCGTTAACTATCCATGTAGGTATATTAGATCTTCCTATTATTCTTATAGCAAGCGGGTCGAAAAGTTGATACTCTCCAGCTCTCATAGACTCTGAGTGAAGGATTTTTTCAAGCTCTGTCGTTGAAACCTCGTTTAAAAGTTTAGCGTCAGGGTTTTTCATCGGATTCTTATCGTAGACACCGTCAACATTAGTCAAATTTATTACGCAGTCGGCTGAAACAGTCTCAGCTAATAGGGCTGCAACAGCATTTGTAGATTGACCCGGCTGCACACCACCCATGACAAGAACCCTGTTTAAAGTCAGAAGCTTTGAAGCCTCTCTGAAATTCTGAACAGGATAAGGATAAGCCGTCTCTTTTAACGCTCCTATTAGAACCATGCTGTTAAGCCTAGCACAGTCTATTCCAACCTCATCGCAGACAGCTTCAGAAGCCCCCAGGCTTCTCATATAATTAATATACTCTCTTGCTAAAGAACCCCCGCCGACAACAACTAAAACTGAATGAGATTCTTTAACCAGTTTCTTAATAATCTTAGCATATTCCTCTACACTTTTCAAGCTTATATTCCCGTTTTCTCCTTTAATGATTGAACCGCCTATTTTCAACACAATCCTCATGAAAATAACCCCGCTGCCTATTATTATAATTATAATTCTAATAAGTGATATTTTTAGATTCCCCTTTGATAGGATTCTAATATTTCAAATAAACGCTGATTCTCCAAAAGATTATTAAATAAAAGAATTATTTGTTAATTGAGTAATCCGCCGGAAACCTTTAATTCTAAAGGTTAAAAGTTATAAAACCGGTCACGTGAAACCACTGAATATGTTGTTGAGGCCTACCATTGTCGGAGAGTATTTCACTACAAAAGTTTAGGTTAAAAAAATTAATCCAAGACCTTAAATCTAAGAGAGGATACCACACCGAGCTTATATCACTGTATATTCCTCCGAGCAAAGTGTTAAGTGATGTTACCAATCAATTGAATCAGGAGTATGGTACAGCTTCAAACATAAAATCTAAAACTACTAGGAAGAATGTTCTGGACTGTATCACTAAAACCACTCAGAGATTGAAAATGATTGACAGGGTACCAGAGAATGGCATAGTCATCTTCACCGGAGCTATACCGCAAAACGGGCAGGGGAGTGAAAAAATCGAGCAATACGTGATCACACCGCCTAAACCAATTAACATATATAAGTATCTTTGTTCAAGCGAATTCTATCTTGAACCTTTAGAGGAGCAATTAGCTGAAGAAGAATCCTACGGTCTTATCGCAGTCGATAGAAGTGAAGCTTCATTCGCTGTTTTAACAGGTCGAACCCTGCAAATTATGAAAACAATAACTTCCGGGGCTCCTAGTAAACACGACGCTGGCGGCCAGTCTGCTCGACGTTTTGAACGGGTAATAGAGCAATTAGCCCACGAGTTTAATGTCAGAGTAGGCGAGTACGCTAATAAAATCTTCTTGGAAATAAAGAATTTGAAGGGCATCGTAGTAGGCGGGCCCGGTCCTACAAAAGATAAATTCGTTCAAGGATCTTACTTAGACTACAGGTTGAAAGAGAAAATCCTGGCTGTAATAGACATCGGGTACTCTGATGAAACAGGTATCAAAGAATTAGTTTCAAGAGCTGAAGAAGTTTTTAAAAACGTCCGCTTCGTTGAAGAGAAAAGACTAGTTCAGGAATTTCTAAGTAAGCTTTCAAAAGATACTGGGCTAGCTATATACGGGGAAAGAGAGGTTAAAAATGCTTTAAATGAGGGGAGCGCTGCAATTATTTTAATATCTGAAAGTGTTGACATATATAAAATATCTGTTAAATGCATTCAATGCGAGTATGTTGAAGAGAAAACCGTTAACGGTAAAGATATAAGTAAATTCAGAGGGGAGATTAGTAACCTAGCCTGCCCTAAATGTAACGGGCCGCTTAATATAGTATCCGAGAAAAACGTAATAGATGAGATAAGCGAGCTAGCTGATTTAACAAGCGCTAGAGTTGAAATTATTTCAACAGATACTGAGGAAGGCGCTCAACTCCTCAACTTCGGTGGAATTGCCGCCATACTCCGGTATAAAGCTTAATCGGATGGTGCTGTTAATGAATGGTAAAGAAGCTGAATTAAACAATCAGATAAATATTCTAGTTCAGAATTTTTTTAAAGCCGCTACTATCCAACAGGCTAATCAAATCCTAGGTGAAATAAAAGAGGCTTTAAATCGACTTAAAAACAATTATAATGAACAGGGAAACCAGGTGATGGCTAATCTAACAGATTGTAGGTTAATTGTATGGGATGCTTACCAGCTTTACATAGACGCTAAAAAATATTTAATCGAGTCTGGAATATCTGATGAACGCGGCCAGTTTACAATAGGATTCACAAGACGCGGGGTAATCGTGCAAAACAGGAGAGGAAGATACATTGTAACCGCTAAAGATGTTTTAAACAGAATAAAGCTTTCAAACGAGTTTTTGAAAACAATAAGAAGCGTCAAAGACATCCCCGGTAAAACATATGAAGCGATTAAAAAAACCTATAGCTTGATTAATCAAGTAAGCGATGAAGAAAACCGGAACGTAATCACACGTTTCCTAATAAACTGGACTAAACTCCTTTTACAGTGGAAAATCGAGCTGCTAGCACTAGCAGTTATCACAGTTATTTTAAAAAGTGATCCCGCTGAATATAAACAGCTAGTGGAGAAGCATAAAGAGCTAGCAGCCCAGTTAGACGCATTATTCCAAGGACAAAAATATCAGAAAACAATCATATTAGATAACGCCACCTACCAGGAGATTAAAAGCAGTCTCCAAGCGAAATACTATGATTTAACCCAGAGGAAAGGAGGCTTACTCGGCGGCGGTGGCACTCAAGACATACTTCTCTTCTTAAATGACGCTGAAAAAATACAGGACATCACCATACCCGCCTATGTTTTTGAACTAGATTTTAAAGAATTATTCCCTAAAGAACTGCAAAGTGATAAACCAGCCCCAAGCTAAAATATTTAAAACCTCTAAAAAAACACTCAGGTCGGATAACCATGTTCACACCTAAAATCTTAGAGAAAAGATGGTCGCCGGAGCTTGAAGAAACCATAATAGAGCAATGGCTTCTGAAGAAAACATATATTTTTAACAAGCATACAAGTAAAAAAATATTTTCAATAGACACCCCCCCACCTTACGCATCCGGTAAATGGCATCTAGGCGGAGCTATACACTACTCTCAAATAGATATGATCGCCAGAGTTAAAAGAATGCTCGGCTATGAAGTCCTCTTCCCACTCGGAATAGATCGAAACGGTCTACCGATTGAAGTTCAAACAGAGAAAGAGCATAATATAAGAATGCGAGAAACCCCCAGGGAAAAATTCATCGAACTCTGCCGCAAACTTTTAGATAAATATGAGAGTGAAATAATCAATATAGCTAAACGGCTTGGATTAAGCTGCAACTCCTTCATAGATAACTCAATATATAGAACAGACAGCCCAGATTACAGGAGAATAACTCAAGCCACCTTCATAGACCTCTGGAAAAAAAACCTAATCTACATCGACGAACGGGCGAATAACTGGTGCCCTGTATGCGGCACCACTCTAGCAGACGCTGAAATAGAGTACACTGAAATGGATACAAACCTGAACCATATAGTTTTCAAAGTTAAAGAAACAGGTGAAAACATAATCATCGCCACAACCAGGCCTGAACTACTACCCGCATGCGCTGTGATAATGGTTAACCCGGATGATGAAAGATACAAACACCTACAAGGGAAAACAGCGATAATCCCGCTTTTCAACATAGAAGTGCCGATCATAGCCCACCCAGCCGCGCAAATAGAGTTCGGCACCGGCATAGTAATGACATGCTCATACGGGGATTACACGGATGTCCGCCTCTTCAGAGAGCTTAACCTAACACCGATAAACGCTATCACCCCTGAAGGTCGAATGACAGATAAAGCTGGACCATACCAGGGGCTTACAGTCAAAGAAGCTCGTGAAAGAATAGTGCAAGACCTAACCAATATGGGACTTATAACCAAGATCGAGAAAATAAAGCATAGAACCCCCACCTGCTGGAGATCCAAAAACCCGATAGAATTCATACAAATGCCTGAATACTATCTAAACCAAAACGACTACAGAGAACCATTACTAGAGATCACTGAAAAAATAAAATGGCATCCCCCCTATTATAAACAGATACTATTAGACTGGTTAAACTCCATCTCAATGGATTGGCCTATCAGCAGAAGAAGATACTATGGAACTGAAATCCCAATATGGTATTGCAACAACTGCGGCAAACCCTACACACCACCCCCGGGAAAATACTATCAACCTTGGAGAGAACCACCCCCCGTTGAAAAATGCCCACACTGCAACAGCAACACCGGATTCAAAGGAGAGGAGAGAACCTTCGACACCTGGTTCGACTCAGGCATAAGCCAGCTACAAATATTACACTATCTACGCGATAAAGAATTCTTTGAAAAAGCATTCCCCTGCTCTATAAGACCGCAAGGAAAAGACATCATACGCACCTGGCTATACTACAGTCTCCTCCGAACATACCAGCTATTAGAGAAAGCCGCCTTCGAAAACGTTTGGATCTCAGGAATGGTCTTAGACGAGCAAGGCCGAGCCATGCACAAATCACTCGGAAACATAGTATGGGTGGAACCCCTCATAAAAAAATACGGCTCAGACGCGCTAAGACTATTCGGCTGCTTGGAAGCAAGCCTAGGAAGCGATATAAGATTCTCAGAAGAACGGCTCAGCGGCGCCTACAAATTCCTCACAAAACTCTGGAACATAGCAAGATTCATCTCAACATTCCCACATATTGAAAAAACCAGTAAACTAGAAGCTGCTGATAAATGGATACTATTCAAACTCAACGAAGTTATTAAAATCTCTAAAAACGGATATGAAAAACTCGACTTCCAACCAGCCGCCATAAACATAAGAAGCTTCACATGGGACCTCTTCGCATCCCACTACCTAGAACTTGTAAAATCAAGATGCTACAACCGCGATAACTCTTTCACTCCACAGCAACAAGAATCCGCATGGTACACCATACACCACTGCCTCAACACGATACTAAAACTATTAGCACCCATCTGCCCCTTCATCACAGAGAAAATCTACACGCAAATATACTCTCAAACAGAAAGCATACACCACCAGCCTCTACCCACACCAGACCAGAAAATAGCAGCAGAAATGAAAGAGGATAAAACAGAACTGATAACCCAGTTTAATAAAGCAATATGGGCCTTCAAAAACAAATATAACATACCGTTAAACGGCCCGATCGAAAAAGTATACGCGCCTCAAGAACTAGCTGAATACAGCGAGGATCTTAAAAAAATGCACAACATCCAAAACCTACAATACAACCAGCCTTCAAACGAATCCATATTCAAACAATTAGAAGAAGCATCCGAAGGCAAACAAACCAAAACCTACATTAAAATAAATGTGAACAACATATCACAGGAAAAAATATACATAGAAAACACTATTTAAAGGGCCGGTAGATCAGTGGAAGATCGCCGCCCTCGCACGGCGGAGGCCGCGGGTTCAAATCCCGCCCGGTCCACCAAATTTTTAAATATTAAACTATTTATTCGTATATCAGTTTTCCAAGTTTGAAACTTCAATCAACGCCATATATGCTTTCATATAATTGTATCACGGTGGATAATTCTATGACGGGGGTTGGTGTTTATTCAGAGAATAGAAATTTGCTATTATTCTTTTTAATCGCTTTTGCATGGTCTTGGTTTTTCTGGTTATTCAAATTTTAGGTTTCAATTTTTATATAGCTCCCTTTGGCCCATTTGTAGCCGCGTTTTTGCTAACTTATCTTCGAGAGGGGGTTAAAGGTGTTAAAGAATTGTTGAGGAGAGGTTTCGACCCGCGAATCAGGAAAGTTTGGTATATCCCTGTTTTCTTGCTTTGGCCTATAATCTGTGGTCTATCTATGTTACTGGTGCTTTTGAATGAAGGTGTTGTTCCAGAACTGGTTGTGTTCTCTCAACCATGGTTGATTCTTTGGAATTTTGTTTACATATTCTTTCTAGGAGGCCGCTTCAAGAGGAATTTGGTTGGCGGGGTTATGCTCTTCCACGTTTTCAAGCCAAGTACTCGGCTCTTATTTCCAGCGTAGTATTAGGGATTATCTGGGCTGTTTGGCATTTTCCTTTAAACTTCATGTACTGGTTAGGTCCACCGTATGAATTGGGATTATCAATGTTTCTAAGCACTGTTATCTTATTCATATTCGTGTCAATTCTATTCACATGGATATACAATAATACTGGTGGAAGTATTCTAGCCGCTTTAATATTTCATACAATGCTGAACCTGTCAACATATGTTGTTTTCCCCGTGTTTGAAACACAAACCGGTCCCACATTCTATTTCACATTTATAATCATCGCGTCAATAATTATAATAGCAGTTTTCGGATTTAAAACAATGATGCGTAAAGGGAAAGTTTCAACTAACATTAAAATAAGCGATGCTACCTGACGGTTTTAAATTGTTTAATTTCTTTTACTTAATTTTAAAATATCTAAAAATAAAGTCGATTAATTTTCATCAGGCTCGCTAATATCTTATTAGACGCAGTTTGTAAAGTAACCGTTATTAAGGATTTTATAATATAAAAGCCATGGGCAAATTTTATTCCCGGTAGAATTAAGGTTTATTTGCCCGATGATTATGGAATTAAATCAGCGGTTTAAGCATTTTAATT
The DNA here is from genome assembly GCA_038826135.1 of Candidatus Odinarchaeota archaeon. Lineage (GTDB taxonomy): Archaea > Asgardarchaeota > Odinarchaeia > Odinarchaeales > Odinarchaeaceae > Odinarchaeum. The sequence goes on from JAWBON010000016.1 coordinate 16,981, forward strand.
TTAAGGAGAAGGTTTTAGGTCAGTATTTCACTCCTACTGAGGTCTCAGATTTTATTATCTCCTTAGCTTTAATTCATTTAAAAAATAAGGGGTCTGCTTGTGATCCTGCGTGCGGTGACGGTGTTTTTTTAAACTCTATGGTTAAATACGGGTTTAATGAGATTGTTGGAGTGGATGTTGATCGGGTATGTTTGTCGATGTTGTCTGGTGCTATCAAGGGGCGTGTAAATTTATACACGGGGGATGCGCTTCAAAGAGGCGTGGATGAAGAGGGGGGGCTCAATCAACTTAAAGAAAACTATTTTGATTTAGTAGCTGGTAATCCTCCTTTCAGTGCAAAGTACGGGCGTGTTACTGACCCGAATATTTTATTATGGTACGATACGGGTGCCGGCCGACGCTCTCAGGCTATAGAAGTTTTATTTTTAGAGCGTTTCATTCAATTAGCTAGAGCCGGGGGAGTTATCGGTATTATACTGCCTGATGGAGTTTTTCTTAATTTAAATTACAGGAAGGTTAGAGAGTTTATTTTAAGTAAATGTAAGGTTTTAGCTGTAATCTCTCTTCCCAGGTTGATTTTTAACAGTTTAAAGAGAACGTCTTCTAAGACTTCTATTCTGTTTTTAATGAAGGGATTTAGACATGAAGGCGGTGTTTTCACCGCTCAAGTTGAAAATTTGCAAGATTTACCTGGCATTCTCAATGCTTATAAGCGGCATCACCGGTCTAATTTTTCCCGCCGGGTTAATATTACCGCAGATTCTTTTCTCCCTGAAAAACATATTATAAGCGAAAAATTAAATTTTAAACTTCCAACGGCTAAGCTTAAAGATTTAATAGACGGGATGTTTTGCGGTGGGACCGTCTACGGGGAGAAAAGAAGGTTTAGTGATAGTGGTGTGCGTTTTATATCCGCGAAGACTGTTACACCGCTAGGCTTAGATTTTACTAGGGAAAGCCGTAAATATGTTGAGCCGGGCAGTTTGATGGATAAAATTAAAGCACGTGTGAGAGTAGGTGATGTTTTATTTGTGAGAGTGGGGGTTGGCTGTATAGGGCGGGCGGCTGTCGTGGTGGATGAGCGTGATCTGGGTGTTGCTGATGACTGGATATATATTATAAGACCGCGGGAGCGGCTTTCACCATATTATTTAACAGTTTTTTTACAGTCAAGGTATGGACGTCTTCAATTAGAAGGTATTAAGAGAGGGGTTGGAACGGTAACCGCTCCTCAGACTTTGTTAAAAGAGTTTATTATCCCGGTTCCTGAAATTCGATTTCAAGAATCTTTTAATGAAGATTATTTGAGGATGGTGGATTTTAGAAGGAGAGGAGATTACACTGCAGCTGAAAAAATATTTCAAGCAATGCTGGTTAAACTTGAAGAGTATATTAAAGTCTAAGATTTAAACTATTATTGAGGGAGTATGGAGAACTATCAGAGATTTTTAACTGAAGGGTTTAAACCCTTCAACCCATTGGAGTTGGCGGAGAAAACCGAGCGGATTGTAACAAGGCAGAGTGAGGATGGGCTGGAGAGAAAGTACACTCGCTTCTACACGGCTTCTGTTTACGGTGGTATAGCTACTGGCTACGCTGTTGGTTGTTGTCTGCGTTGTTTTTACTGTTGGTCTAATTGGTCTAGAGATTTTCCGGAAAGATTCGGTGAGTTTTACTCTCCAAGACAGGTTGCTCGGAATCTTTTTAAAGCTGCAGGTGAATGCGGATGGGGTTCTAGTAATTTCATTAAATCTAAAAGATTAGTTGACAGGCTTAGACTCTCTGGCTGTGAGCCTACTATTGGAATGAAGCATTTACTCAGTGTTTTAAAGTTTGTTGCAGAATCAGAATACTCTCTTTTCATCCTGGAAACTAACGGGATCATTATTGGAAGTAATAGAGAGTATGCTAGGAAGCTTTCAGAGTTTAAAGAGAAACTGTATGTTAGAGTCTCTTTTAAAGCAGCCACACCGGAGGGTTTCACTCAGCGAACTGGGGCGATCGGAGAGTTTTACAAGCTTCCGTTTAAAGTTTTAGAGTATCTTTTAAATGAAGGCTTATATGTGAGAGCGGCGGCTATGACTGATGAGAGAGTGATGTCTAAGGGTGAGCGAGCGCTTCTGATTCAAATGCTGGATGGTATCGATCCTAAAGCAAACTATGCGGAGACCTTGGAGGAGGAGGTTATATACCCTTATAGTATGAGTGTGAATAGGATAAGGGCTTTTAAAGACGGGTTTTTCGCGGATAAAATTACTCGAAGCATTCTTAAGAAAAAACGTTAAATTATATTTTTATCAATTCACCTATTTCTGGTTTAATAACCGGCTGGTTTAGTGTTTTTTCAAATAACTCCGGGTGTTCCGTGTGGACTGGGATGATTTTACCCGGTTTTATTTCTTTAATAATCTGGGTGATATCGTTTTTAGAAGCGTGTCCTGAAGAATGTAACTGGTAAAATTTTAGTTTGAAATGTTCAACCCAGTTTGCCATAACCTCCGCCTCCACATCCTCCTCTGAGAAGGGTTCGCTCATAGAGTGTATGAATAGGCTTCCCGGTATGGGTTTAATATCGATAAGCTCGGTGAAAGAGTAGAATGTTAAGTGTAGTAGATAGTTTTTCTGCTTTTTACTTATCTCTTCCGCGGTGACCATTTTATTCATGAACTGTCTTTCCCATTTATAATAGTCTTTTTCATCGTAGCTTCCACTAGACTTCTTTTTATAGTAGACGAGTATGTTTTTATCCTGTAATGGGTCTGGGATTTTCAGCTTCTCTTTTACTTTACTGAATAGGTATGCTGTTTTAGTTGAGATTACAAGGCTTCGAGAGTTTCTTACCGCTATTTCATATAATGTTCTGAAACGATCTATATCTCTACTGTATGAAGTGGCTACGACTAGCTTATCGCTTTTTTCAACTAATCTTACGCCGATTTCAAGCACCTGGTTTTCAGTGTACAATTGCCTTCTCTCATCAGGGGCTACTCTGGTCCCCTCCGATATTAAAGCTACTGGTTTATCTTCTCCGGCTCTTTGAATGAATTCATCTGTCATGTTTTGCATAGGGCCGTGCCTTCTAATATCCCCGGTGTATACTAGGGTGCCGTCTGATGTATGGATTAGAAAGCCGTAGGCTCCCGGTATTGAATGATCAACGTGGATAGGCTCTACTTCTATGTTATCGGAAACAGTTAATTTATCCCCTGATTTAAATACACGGTATTCATGTTCACCATAATATGCTGAGGGGCTTGTATCCTCCTCTACTTCTATGAATGTTTTAGCTCCATGCCCGCAGTATACTGGTATGGCGGGGTCGATGAATTTTATGTGGTTTACATGGTCGAAATGAGCGTGTGATAAGAGTACCGCGTCTACACTAGGTGGGCAATACTCTAAGTCTGTACCATTCAACATGTCTTTCGAGTAGACTCCTTTTATTTTCGGTAATAGATTAAATTCAAAATAGTCTTTGCAGCCGGATACATTTCGAGGTTGAAGCCAGCCTATAAAATAGTTTTCCCCGCATGTGAAGGATTGACCGAAATCTAGGAAAATTCTACTCTCCTTATGCTCTAGTAATATCTTGTTTCCCCCTATTTCACCAACCCCGCCGTAGAATGTGAGTTTAATCATAGTTAACCCCTATAATAAGAGTTTATTCGACTGTTATTTCAACTATTTTGTTTTTCGATTTTAAACCTGAGATGATCTTTACCTGTGATGTGGATATTTTGAAGTGTTTAGCGATTTTCTTAACTAATTCTTTATTCGCTTCTCCTCTTTCAGGTTTTGATTTTAAACCTGCAATTATTCTATTCTCTTCAACTATGAGAAAATCATCGTGGAATTTAACTTCAACTGTGTATCTCATTCCAGTCACTTTTATAATTAACTAGATTTTTAGAAAACCATTATATAATAAGTGTGAAGTTGACTTTATTTAATTATGAATTCGGATAGTGTTTTTTCATGTATCTTAAGGTTCAGTTCACTGTGGAGCACAAATCTTATTCTTTTAACATGTTTCAGGTTCGGGATTGTCTCTAAAACTGTTTTAAACGCGATTTCAGCAGCCTCCTCTACAGGATAGTTAAATGCGCCTGTTGAAATAGCCGGGAACGCTATGGAATCTATCTTATATTTTTCAGCGAGTTTCAACGCGTTCCGGTAGCAGTTTGCTAAAAGCTCAGCTTCCGGTTTATCAACACCGTACACTGGGCCTAAACAGTGTATTACGTAACGGTTTGGAAGATTATGACCACCGGTGATTACAGCTTCCCCTGGCCTGATAGGTGCAAGCGGTTTACACTCTTCTTCAAGGCCGGGTCCAGCTGCTCGATGTATCGCTCCCGCTACTCCTCCACCTCTTTTAAGCTGAGCATTTGCAGCGTTGACAACAGAGGTTATACCTGTTTGAGATGCAATATCCCCCTTAACGCATTCTATTAAAACACCTGAGATCTTCACTTGCATATTAATCCCTTTATATTATAATATTTTAATTTCCAGTTAATTATATTTAACTCGCGTTAACTTCTTCCCCACCATAAAGCTTAAAATATTAGGGGTGTAAACGAGAATAGAAGCCTATGATGGGACCGTAGCTCAGCTTGGTTAGAGCGCACGGCTGATAACCGTGATGGTAAATATAATTATTTACCTCGGTACAGGTCCGGGGTCCAAATCCCCGCGGTCCCACCATTCTATTCTTTAAGGTAAATATATTTCAGAGATCAGCTTTGTTTTAGCTTCTTCAAATGATTGATGATAGATTAGTGTAACATCTACATAATACCTTGTCATTCTAGACAGGGCTGTTAAATAAACATTGAACTCTCCATGTCCATCTATATCTGGTGTTTTAAAAGGTTGAAGCGAGGCGGCGCCTTCACGGCTGGTGATTGATACGAATCCGTTTATATTAGAAATTATATTAGCGCTTTTATTAATTATCTTAAGGAATAGATTCGGTTTATTCTCGAATTCTTTAAAATAGAATTCTAAGTGTACACATTCACTGGTTTTACTCCGGCACTCCCTGTTTTTTACAGTAGGTATTTTGATAACAGCGTATACTAGAATAGCTGAAACAAAGGTGAATAATGCGATCAATACTACTGATAGCACTCTCCTCCCCTCTACTAAGAAATTGAATTTAGTGCGATATAAATTTTTTTAATTAGAAAATCCATGATCCGTTCTCTATTATTTTCTGGTCGTCGAACCAGACTGTTATGTTAGGGTAAACGAAGTCTATGTGAATGTCAGCCTTATTAAAGCCTCCGAAATGGCTGTTATCCCCTAAAGCTATGTGAACTGTGCCCTTTATTTTTTCAGCTTCCAGAATGTTGCCAGGGTTCTTAGCCTGAGGGTTTGTTCCTATTCCGAATTCTGCTATACATCTTCTAGCAGTAAACTTTTTTTCACAGTCTCTCTTGCCGATGCCTAAGAGATTTTTAAAATATTTGCCTATTTCCCCACCGCCGATTATATCTTTTACAAACCCGTTTACCACTGTTATTTTCATATCTTCTCTCAGATTCGGATACCAGCCTTTTTTAACATATAATATGCCGTTAGCTGAACCCTCTAATGGAGCGCAGTAGACTTCTCCTGCAGGCAGATTCCCCCAGCGCCCCGGTTCAGTGTATAAGCCGTAATCTGGTATGAACGTTCGACTGCCTTTTTCCAAGGTTAGCTCTGTGCCCTCAGGTGAACTTATTTTTATCTTATTGACTGAAGCTCCTTTAGAGGCTAGTTTTTTAGTTTCACAGGCTATTATGTTATAGTCCACGTCCATAGGTCCGCCTGGCTTTAACATGTTTTTAGTGAAACCTGGCATGGAAGCAACCCTGGCACCTTTCTCGGAAGCACTCCGCCTAGCATCTGTGTGTGACAGGGAATGGGTTGTCAGTATAATTATAACGTTGTGTTTTAGCATGGCTTCAGCAACTTTTCTAGGAGGCTCCGCCCCGCTTATCCCTCTGCTTGTAAAAGTTAACAGATTAGTCTCGGAGGTGAACTGTTTTCTACATATCTTGAAGAATTTAACGGCTAGTAGCGTTCTCTCAAACATGGTTTTAAGTTCATTCTCCGTCTTGATTTTAAGCTCCTCACTGTTAGGTAAATCGTTTAATATAAGGCATTTCTCACCCTCACCGACGTTTAGATTAATTTTCAGAAGTTTTACAATATTATTTGATATAGAGTCGAATAATCTAATCATAAAAACGCACCTGGTAACTGTATGCAAAGTATTTTTCTCGGAGATCTATTAAAATTAGCCTGCGCCGAGAGCTGGGAACATGGAGAGCTCATCCCCGTCTGATATCTCGGTGTCGAATCTTGAGAGTGAGACTATATCCCTGCCGTTAACAACGATTCTGACTCTGCCGGTTGCTTGACCCTTCTCATCCATTACTTTACCTTTTACATCTTTACCGGTGGTCTGTGTTATTTTTTCAATTATATCTTTTACCGTGTATTTTTTACCTTCATCTAATTCTAAATTAAGTTCCCTAATACCCATGAATATTCCCATATTAGCTAGGAATTTAACTGTAATCTTCATCTCTTATCCCTCGAATATATAAAATATAATGCTGTTATAAATTTTTCTCATAAAAATTAATCTTAATGTTAATATTTAGAAAGCTGAATAAAATTATTCAGGTGAGCTTATTGTTTGATAAGGACGCTATCGGGGAGTATAAAATTGATAAGGTTCAGGAGGCTAAAAGAATAATTGATAAAGCCATCGAGGAAAACGTTGTTTTAAAGCTTATAGGCGGCTTAGCTGTTAGAAACCATTGTGAGATAATAGACTTCTGTGAAAGAGACTACTCTGACATAGATCTGGTGGGGTTGAGTAAACAGTTTAAAGAGATTGAAAGAGTTTTCTCAGAGTTAGGCTATGTGGAGAATAAGGATGTTTTAGTAGCGTCTGGGGGGATCGTCTGCAATTCTTGACACGGGATGGTCGTGAACACATCGATGTTTTTATGGATAAATTTGATATGGATCACGATGTAATCGATTTGAAGGAGAGATTAAACATTGAAAAATACACGATCTCTCTAAGTGATCTTCTACTTACTAAAATTCAGATACACAAGATTAACGAGAAAGATGTTAGAGATATTCTTACAATACTTAAAGATATACCTTACGGATATAAGGATCAGCCGGGGGTGGTTAACTTTAAGTATATCACACAGAAATGCTCGGATGACTGGGGACTATACTATGATGTGATGGTGAACATAGATAAGTGTCTGAACTTGATGGGGAATTACACGCTCACCCCGCAGGAGGCTGAAAGAATAAGAAACAGTTTATTAACTTTGAAAAAATTCATAAAAGATGAGCCTAAAACCAAGAAGTGGGTTAAACGGTCAAAAATAGGTGTGAGAAAACAGTGGTGGAATATAATAGAAGC
>JAWBON010000017.1:0-21805 GCA_038826135.1 Candidatus Odinarchaeota archaeon
CGCTAAACAGATTAGAAGCGCGGGGGTTAACACTGTATACTTGAGTTTTGACGGTGTTTCACCAGCTACTAATCCTAAGAATCACTGGGAGGTGCCTTTCGCAGTTCAAAACTGCAGGGAAGCTAATAAAATGGGGATTGTATTCGTGCCCACGGTTATTAACTCTGTGAACGATCATGATCTGGGTAATATTATAGATGTGGCTTTCAGGAATCTGGATGTTGTTCGCGGTGTTAATTTTCAGCCTGTTTCACTTACAGGTAGGATAACTAGGGCTGAGAGGGATAAGCTTAGAATAACTTCAACGGATGTTATTAAAAGGATAGAGGAGCAGACTGGAGGGCAGATAACAAGAGATGACTGGTATACTGTGCCGTCTGTTGGTGCTGTTAGCAGGATTATTTCAGCTATAACTAAGCGTCCTCAAATAAATTTCACTAATCACTTTGCATGCGGTTTAGCTACATATGTTTTTTTGAATGATGGGAAATATGTGCCTATACCGCAGTTCATTGATGTGGACGGGTTCTTTGAATATCTGGCTGAGAAAGCTGATGAATTAGAGAAGGGTAAGAGTAAATACGTGGTTGGTTTAAAACTTCTGTATAATTTGAAAAAATTTATTGATAATGATAAGAAGCCTAAGGATTTGAAGATCACAAGAACTCTTTTAAGAATTATTATGCAGCACGATTATTCGGCTTTAGGCGACTTTCATATGAAGACGCTGTTTTTAGGTATGATGCACTTCATGGACTTGTATAATTATGATGTTAACCGGGTTAAGCGATGTAACATTATATATTTGTCCCCTGATGACAGGTTGATTCCGTTCTGCGCTTTTAACACGCTTTCAATGGTTTACAGGGATGTTATACAACCAAAATACGGTTTAAGCATAGCAGACTGGGAGGCTAAAACCGGTCGTAAGCTAAAAGACGGGTATTATAAGCGAGATATTAAAGCGTTAACTTCATCAGACGTGTATAAGAAGTTTTACGGGTTATCTTAATTTTTTAATAGATTTTAGGGCGATTTTCTTTGACTGATAAAAGTGATGTTATTGATAAATTGAGTGAAATTATAGCTAGAGCGAAGGATGTTGAAGGTAGCTGGGATAAGAGTGGTTTTCCACGTCAACCTACTTTGGCCGTGGACGCTATTATTGTCTTCGAACCCGGTCGTATTGTTTTAATTAAACGGCGTTTTCCACCGTTTAAGGATTTCTGGGCTTTACCTGGTGGTATTGTAAAGTATGGTGAATCTGTGGAAAATGCTTTACTGAGAGAGGTTTTAGAGGAGACGGGTTTAACTGTTAAGATAAGTAGACTTGTTGGTGTTTACTCTAACCCGGGTAGGGATCCGCGTGGACATGTTATTTCAATATGTTTTCTCTGTGAGTTTTCTGGTGGTGTTCTTAAAGCTAGTAGTGATGCTGCGGAGATTCAGCTTTTCAGTGTTGAACAGTTAGCTGGTTTGCAGCTGGCTTTCGACCATCTTAGGATGTTGAAAGATTCAGGTGTTTTATAATTTTCGCAATTTTTTGTATTTTATTTTGAGATTTTAGAAAAATTTATATATAAGATATTAGATAAATTATCTTGAGCATTATGTCGCTAGAATACGAAATTGAAACATTATTCGAAAAAGTTCGGCGCTGTCTTAACCTACAGAAGAGTATTGTATTGAGAGGTTTTATGTCAAACTATCTGCCGGCGGTTAGTGTTTCTATTAATCCTGAGGACTCTGATGACGCTGAGGATAATATAGTTGATTCGTTATATTTTAATGATCTTTTTAGGCCTGGAGATATTGTAGGTTCAGCTTCTTAGCTTTGCTTTTTGGTTTAACGGAAGGTTTTTAAATTCATTTGCATATTATTATGTAGTATAACTACATAATGGTGCTGTCATGACGCGAATCTGCCTGATAACAGAAGGCACTTACCCCTTGACTATAGGCGGGGTTAGCAAATGGACCCACACACTAGTATCTCACATGCCGGATCTTGAATTTGAGATTATCTCGCTTGTACCAGATACTAAAACAAGATTCAATTACACCCCTCCTAAAAATGTTAAAGAAATTCATCTGTGGCCTATCTGGGAGGATCTTAATCCAGACGGGTGCGAGCGTGGTATTCAGCCAAATAACAATTATTCTGCTAGGAAAGTTAGGCGAATTTTTCAAGCTGAAGCGGCTAAGTTTCAATCCTCCCAATACTTAAATGAGGGTTTTCTAAAACCTTTAGAACGGGTTTTCAACATACCTTTACCCGAAGCTGATGTATATCATGCTCTTAATTCAGGTTATGCTGGTCTAATAGCTGGTTTAGCTAAAAGAATTTATAACAAGCCGGTAATAGTCACAGAGCACGGCTCATATTATAAGGAATGGTTTCTGAGATTAAGTCGGGTTGACTTTCCAGATGAGCTTCGCCACCCTAAGATATTGAAGCCTGAAGATCACACTCAGATTAAACTGCTTAAATTCATAGGTAAACTGGTGGATTTCTCATTTAAATCAGCTGATGTGATCGCGCCTGTGACAGGTGCGCATATACCTCTTGAACTGAAGCTTGGAGCCGATCCTAGAAAGATAAAACCTATACCTAACGGTGTTAACTGTAGTCTTTTTAACAATTCGGGTAACGGTGAACACTGCGAGGAGTTAATCGTTGGAACTGTTGCTAGATTAAACCCTATAAAAGATGTTAAAACCTTGATAAGAGCAGCCCGTCTAGTTTTAGATAAACAGCCTAACATTAAATTCGAGTTTATAGGTCCTAAAGAGGACTTAGACTACTATAACGAGAGTTTAGCTTTAGTTGAAGAACTTGGTTTGGAGGAAAGCTTCAAATTTCTACCCGAGACATTTTCACCTGAGAAACTTTACTCTAGATTCCAGGTTTTCGTTCTTTCCAGTATATCCGAAGCTCAGCCTTTAGCGTTACTGGAGGCGATGAGTTCAGGGATTCCTGTTGTAGCTACGAGAGTTGGTGGTGTTCCTGAGCCTGTGTACGGTAGCGGTTTACTGGTTAATCCCGGCGAGTATGAGAATATGGCTAAATCCATATTATTCTATTTAAGGAACCCTGAAGCTAAAAATGAGGCTGGTCTGAGGGGTAGGACTAAAGTTTTGAACCGTTACTCCGAGGAGTTGTTTATACGTAATTACAGGGAGACTTACTCTAATCTTTTAGGGAAACCTAAAATTTATTAAAGTTTTCTGTATATTCTTATTCTCATGCCTATGTTTGAAAACCATTATATTGAAAAATACGTTGCCATGTTGAAAACTCAAGGTAAGTCTGAGAGCACTATTGAAGGTGAGCTTAAAATTATAAAACTGTTTTTAAATAATGCGGCTGGTAAAGATCCTACCTTGATCGGGGACTTTGACATTCAAGAATGGCAGATAAATCTTTTAAACCGGGGTAAAAAGCCTTCAACCGTTACACGTTACACTCGTGTTATATACAGGTTTCTAAAAACCCTCGGTGTCACTGTTAAAGTAGCGTATCCTAGATCTTACGGTGACGGTGGGGTACGCTTTCTAAACTTGGAGCAGCTGAAAGCACTGTACGAATGCCTTGACGACCCGAGGGATAAGGCTATTATCTCCTTATTTGCCGAGACGGGTATTAAAACATCCGAGCTTATTAATCTGCGTAGGAGAAATGTGTTTGAGCAATCTCTGATCATTTCTCCGTTTCAACCATACAGGGTTTTAAACCTGACTGATACGGCTCAACTATATCTTGTGGAATACCTTAATTCTAAAACTTATTTAAACGAGGAGGATCTTATATTTTCTACTGGTGTTAATAATCCTCACGGTAAATTAAGTTACGCTTCTCTGAATTTTATTTTCAAGAATATTACGCGCAGACTTTCGAAAACTTTTAGATTATCTTACAAGATTACTCCTCAAATTCTCAGGAATACATTCATATACTTGCAGCTTGTCAGAGGCGTGCCTTTAGAGCTTATTAGGAAACAACTAGGTTTGAAAAAATCTTATTCTATTCAAAAAATTAAAGCGCTGGTTAAAGACCAGGATGATACGGGTATGAGAATGCTTGTTGAATGCTTTAAATGTAAGTCAATGATACAGCCTCATATGAAGATATGCCCTTACTGTTTCAACGATCTACCTAACCTTGTATGTGATAAATGTGGTAGATTAGTGAAAAGAGATTTTAAATTCTGTCCTTACTGTGGCGGTCTTCTAAAAACGGCGAGCCTGTTTTAATTTTTTCAAAACCTTTGTAATCGAGTAGGCTGAAGCCAAGCTTAAACCGCATATGAATCCTGTTACTATACTTGTAAACGGGTTTAAGAAGCCTGTGAACGTGACTGTTAAAGATACTATAATAGTGATAATTACAGCGACGCTTAGACTGATGCAGCTAGATTTCAGTTCAATCATCGAATTAAATAAGATTTGAACTAACAATATAGAAAATAAGATGTAGCCGGCTCCGAGAAGTATTATTTCAAGTGTTGAAACAGTTAATGTGAGATTAAAGAGCAAGCATATGTCTTTTAAAAAGTATGTTACCGGTGACACTATTATAATAGATGTGAGGGCTGTTACAGTTAACAATCTTTTATAGGTTTTTAACAGGTCACTGTATTCGTCTACAGCTCCTTTTCGTTTAGCTAGGATTTGACGGCTGAACTCGTTAAGTTTAGCTTCAACCCTGCTTATTAAAAGCCCGCCTACCCCTATTACCGGGAACACTGTTAACTGGTAGACTAATATAGGTGTCTGAAGCTGTGGGTTTAAAAGTATCGTGTACCCTGCGGTACTCCAACCTTGGAGGAGCCAAACCAGGTAGTTTGTTAACAGGAGAAGATTTATTATTAAAGCCCCCAGTAGTATGGATTTCAAGTTGAATCTTGTTTCTTTGAATAAACGTGTGCGGAAGGATGGTTCAATCATCGGTAGGCTTCCTATTCTTAAAATATGTTTCAGTAAGTAGCCGCCTAAGAAAACGCAGGCTATTGTTAAACTTATACTGTATGGTAAAATGACTCCTAAAACACCTAAATAATATGTAATATACAGTGAAGTAACCACTCCAGCCATCATAGCTGTAAGATAGGTAACTCCGAGGGTTGGCAGCCTACCTAACGCTTTATACGCTCCTATAAGAGATAAGAGGAATATGTTTGGGATGATGCAGGTTAAAGCCTGTAAAGCTGAATCCAACGGTATTATTCCAGTGAACGCGGCGAATGCGGTGAGCGCTCCTGTAACTGCTAGTGAAATATATAGGCTTGTTAGAAGTGTTTGCTTCACGTAGGTTTTTGTAAGCGTCGTATCTTCTGACAGAGCCGCCTCCTCTGTGTAGCGTCTAGTAATATAATCTAAACCATAGAATGTGAATGCAAGGGGAATGGTTACTGTGAAAATTAAGGTGAGCGTGTTAACGTCAACAGGGTTTAATATTCTACTGTAATGGTAGCCTAATACTAGGATGAATCCTAGGTTAAATATTATAGGCGAAGCTGTGAATAACCCGTTTGAGAAGAAGCTGCCGACCGCTTTAATTTTCTCCGATTCAATGAACTTGTTTGTTAAAGCTATTATAGCCGCGAAAACCGCGATAACGCTGATTGAAGCTATGATCAGTTCACCGTTAAACCAGTAAACGTATACGCTGTTGCTTGAAACCGTATAAGTTAAGACAGCGTAACCTGAAATAACCTGTAATTGAATTGTTAGATTACCTGCAGGCCAGGCTGTTGAAGGGTTAACTGTAAGCTTCCCACTATATGTTTGACCGCTTCCTATTGTAACAGGGAGTTCGCTTTCACCCAGCTGCAGATCTCCTATTGAAACAATGGCTTTGATTTTAAGGTTTAAAGTGAACGGGTAATTGTTAGTTAATGTATAGTCTACGATTACGGGATCAGTTGGGAAATATACGTGTTTATCAACGCCCAGTATATTCGAGCTGAACTTTAATGAGTAATAGACTTCTATAAGCGTGTTACCTGAAGCGTTTAAAGATAATATCATTTTTTTACCGTCATAATACCATTTATCTGTAAGTGTTCTGTTAACGAAAACAGTTACAGGCGTGTTCGCTGGCTCCAAGGTTACTCTACCGTTCTTCTGATGCGGGCTTGTGAAGTTGAACGTGAACAATTCTGTTGCGGATGAGGCTGAGATTGGTCCTCCGAAGGTGCATCCTGTTATATGTGGCTGCGTGGAAGGCTGACTGTCTAAGCTGACGGTGATCGTGTGTACTCCTTTTGTAAGCTGTGGTAGTATTATCGTAGTATTAGAGTAGAATAAGTAATCGTTAGAGTCTATTTTAACGCTTTGCACGTATAAGCTTGTATTATCAATTCTTACAGTCTGACCTGTAATATATTCAAGATACTCGTCGCCGATGCTTCCCGTATCTAAGGTTATTGTGATCGTGTTATTTGAGTAATATGTGACATTATATTTTACACTGTCACGGGCTTGGATTCTATGATAATACTCGTATGGTGTACACGTGTAAACGTCTGTTTTCTGCCATACCTCGTAGTCTAACATCCTGTACAGTAACGGTAGACGGCTTGAATTATCTAGGGAGTAGTCATGCCATAGTATAGTGTAGGGCATACCGTTACCTATACGGTAAGCTGTATCAAAAATTTCTTTTTCTATTTGCCAGGCATCTGACCAGTTAAGATTCATCTGCGTTGGACTGAAAAAGTTATGATCGGAGTAGGATTGTCTGAAGAGGACGAAAACAGTGTTATTGAAATCTATGTTGCCGTCGCCGGTGTAATAGAATTCTCTTCCAATAAGATAGGGGAAGTTTTTAATGCTGAGTTCTGTAATATACTGGTAGCCTACTTGAGGTAAATATATTGAAGCGTTATAACGGCTGAACCATATTCCTTGACCCCACACCTGTAAACCTGTTACAGGTATGCTGAGGTTGCCTTCAATCTGGTGTCTGCTCAGATTAAGCTCGTTTAAAACACGTGTATCGTTTACAGGTGTGAGATCCCAGTATACGTGTGTGACGGAGTGGGAGGTTAAATCATGTCCTTTACTGTAGGCTTCTAGGAATAATGGTTTGCAAGCCGTCCAGTTAATAAAACCGTAGTATTCACCTGACTGTTTAACAGGGCCTTCGCTTATAATCGCCCAGCCGAATGTGAAATAATATGTGTCAGCTAAGTTTAACAGTCTTCGTAAAGCTGTGGTTGTGTTAACTGTGGCGAAACACCAGTCTTGGTCTACTGTGAATATCCATGTTAACCTGCCGGGTGTCGGCTGTAAGCCGACAGCGGGGTAATCTCTGAAAATACACCATTGTAACGCTCTTAATAGGAGGGTGGTTTGATCAAACCACGGGTTAACTGCTAGATCATATACGTTTATAAACACGCTTCTGCCGTCCCCTATCTGTGAGGTGAAGCCGCAGTATGTTAGCAGCGTGCCTGTTTCATTATCCACAGCTTTAAGAAATGTCTGTGTGCTTATTGAAGTTGAGTTTACTGTCATATTATCTATGCCGAATACTGTGCTGTGAAGGGTTGTATTCTCAGGGTAGTCTACTGTAACAGGATGGTTTAGGGTTATTATGGAGTGAGATTCGTTTAGGAAATAATTCATTTTAATATTAAACAGTGTTTTCAAGAATACGTCTTTATCCGTGTACAGGGTGTTGTTTTCATCTCTTAAACCTACATATCCGAAAGCTATTATGCTTCCACCGTTTTCAAGATATTCTTTATAATAATTTAATAATTCTAGTCTGGTCGAGTTAGAGATATATGTGTTGTCGGGAAGTATTATGCAGGAATATTTTTGCAGGGTTTCACTGCTTGTTATATTTTCTTCAGGGATTACTTCAAATCTTAAACCAGCCATGTATATACTGCTTTCAACAACATAGAATGACATTATAACAGGGGTTGTGATATTAGAGTTATTATAGCTGATTTGCTTCCATGTTAAGCTTAAATTGCTGAATACGATTCCAACCGGTTTAACCTCGAACGGAGTCCCCTCCACAGGCTGGCTTAAAGTGCTGCTGGGTAGAAATAGGAGGGGGATTATTAATACTGCAAGGATTACTATCGCCGCTCTCCCTTTTTTAGACAACACTTATCCCCATGTAATAGTTTACCTGTTTATCAATCCACTACTAACCCCTCTCTGGTGATATTGAATGTATGCTCTTTCATATCGTGGTCGGTTCCCCTCATTTTCACTATCATAAGCCTTCGCAGGTTAACATCACTTTCTTTTTCAAGTTTTAATAGTATTATGCCGTCGACTACGAACTCTTCTATGTCGAAACGGCTTAGCCTGTCTGACCCGCTTGGAACCTCGGTTGTGATCAAAAATGTGCAGTTAAGCTGGCTTATACCGTAGCATAATCTCTGGATGTCTCTTCTTAAATCGAATATGCTATCATACTGGTATGCTAATGAAACTATTGAGTCTAAGACAACTCTTTTAGCCCCAATCTCCCCTATTATATTAGCTGTTTTATATAGTAAGCTGTCTATTTCCCCTCTTCTCAAAATATATTTTTCATTTGAAGGGGCTGAGACTCTCGAGCTTATAGCATCAACTATCGCTAGTTTTCCCTCGTTTTCAAGTTTTTCAAGATCCCAGCCGAAAGACATTTTAACATGAGCTCTAAGCTTGTCGGGGGGTTCATCCATGGTGATAAACACACCGGGTTCATCGAACATTGTTATTCCTTTATACACGAACTCTATTCCGAAAAGTGTTTTCCCTGTTCCCGAGGTGCCGGTGACCAGGTATGTTCCAGTGTTTGGAAAACCGCCTTTAATAAGCTCGTCAAAACCTTTTATCCCGGTTTTCACTCTGCCGCCATTATTCTTTAAACTCATATAAAAACCTCTTAGAATAATTTAATAATCTTATCAAGAGTGGACTGAGCTTTACCTATTTTTTCAAGCTTTTTATATATTTTAGTGAGTAATTCATATTTAAAATCTACTCCGTTTTGTAAATTTTCGCTTATTAAACCTTCCAGCGCCTCCATATAGGGGTCGGGCCTCTCACCTCTGTCTAATATTACTGTAACCGTCTTATTTATCTGGGCTCCTGCATAATAACTTACGATTTTTATCTTTGGGAGACTAAGATATATTGTTCCGCATCTTCTAAATCCTATGCTGTGAGCGTTATATATGGCGACCGCCTCTTTACTGAAGTCTGGAAGCCAGTCAGGGTACTTTGCTTCTATAACCGGGCCGTCATCTAATTTCCACCCTATTAGTAGGAGTCCTTGGGGCATTTCACGCACCGCTACCATAGTGAATCCATTTTCTTTATTGTTTTTAATAATGCTATCTCTCGGTTGTCAGGGTTGCTCATAACCTCTTTTAAAACGTCTTTTCCAATTATCTCCCTTAACTTCTCTATGTTTCTCATGAAATACGGTATGATGATCTCTCCGCTTTTAACCATGGCTAAAACAACCGGGACTATTACCGCGCTTCCACTTTTTATGTTGTCTGCTAATACAAGCTTGAAGTCTACTTCCGTCCTCTTTTCATCTTTTTCTATTCTAGATATGTTTAAAGCATAGTCTGAGGCTGAGGCTATTTTTATATTGGTTTTAGGTGTTATTAGCTTGCCTAAACTTGTTTTATTGAAGACTCTTAACACGCCTAGTTTAGCTATGCTTGTTAACAGCTTTTTTAAAACATCTTTTTCAATGTTAAGTAAACTCTCCATTTCAGTGAAGCTGAGAGCGTCATTGCTCAGAAGTCTGCAGAGTGACAGGATTTTACCCTCATCTAATCTAGTGTTTACGCTAGTGGCTGCTATCTCTATTATATTTTTAATAGTTATTCTATCCAGGTTGTGAATATTGAATAACATGTTTTCGCTTATATTATTAGGTTTAAATCCTTCTCCAATTTTGATCTCGCTTATTATATATGGTGTTAACGCTTTTGAAACAAGTTCTGTAATATGTTTAATCTCCTCTAGGTTACCCGACCATTTTGATAGTGTGTCCGCGTGTTTCTCTTCTATGTAATCTAATACGTCTTTCAGGTATTTTTTAAGATCGCTTGTTATAAACTCTGTGAAAACCCCTAAAATAAGATATTCGCCTGAACTTAATATTATGCTATTATTCCCGAAATCAAGAATTTTTAAACCTTTTCCTGTGTTGAAAAGCTCTTTTGAAGCTAGAACTATCGCTGAGATTAAACCCGAGGTTAAATCACGGTCTATTTTAGTTGAACTAAAGTTACCGTTGACTATCGAGTACCCGTAGCGGTGAATTACCATGTAATCGTAGATTTTTATGTCAAGGCTTGTGTTCAAAACATCTTCTAACTCTACGCTTCCCCCTATTTGCAAGTCTTCAGGACTGTACAAATCTCCCCCTCCTTACTAATTATATTAGCCTCTTACCTAATAAAATTTACTTGGATTGAAAAAATTCTATGAGCCTTTTTAAACCATCCTCTAATCTGTAACATGGTTTAAAATCTAAAACTCTTTCAGCCTCGGATATGTCCGCGTAGCTTTCGTATATTTCCCCTTCTCTTCTCGGTAGAAATCTTATCTGCGAATTAGAAGCTGTTAATTTTTTTATTTCCGCAGCCAAGTTTCTTATCGTCGTTTTCTCACCTGTCCCGCCGTTTAAAACAATAAAACCAGGTGTTTCTTTTCGAAGAGCTGTGAGTGATAAGTTTACAAGGTCCTCTACATATATGAAGTCTCTCGACTGGTTTCCGTCACCGTATATTTGGATTTCCTTTCCAAGGATTGCGAGGTCGAGAAATTTTGAGATAACACCTGAATAAGCGTTTTTCGGGTCCTGTTTAGGCCCGTAAACGTTGAACGGTCTAATAACTATTATATTTAACCCATAGAATTTACTGTAGAACTCGGCGTATTTTTCCGCTGTAAGCTTACTTAAACCATAAGGGCTTGACGGCTTCAACGGATGTTTTTCATCGATTGGCAGGTACTCTGGTTCCCCGTAAACTGCTGCCGATGAATAGTAAACTATTTTTTTCACTCCGTAAGCTGCAGCAGCTTGAAGAATATTTAATGTTCCTCCGATGTTTACCGTCGCGTCTTTTGCCGGATCCTTTATAGACTCTGAGACGCTTATTTGGGCTGCTAGGTGATATATTATGTCAACCTTTGAGACTACTTTATCCACTTGGCCTCTATCAGTTATATCCCCCTTCCAGAAAACTATTTTATCAATGAATTCTTGTATATTCTCAAGTTTACCGTTTGATAAATTATCTATAATGTGAACTGTATGGCCTTCCTTAACAAGAGCGCTAGCTAGATTTGACCCTATGAAACCGCACCCTCCAGTGACTAGTATATTCAACGTGATAGCCTCCGTTAGTGATAAAATTAAATATTAATCTCGTATATATAAAATTGTTATATCTTTTGGAGGTTAGTGTATGGCTGTTTTCGTTTGTGATAAATGTGGTGCTCTTTTCGAAGCTCGTTGTAAGCCTAAGAAATGTGAGAACTGTGGTTCAACGCAGATCTCTAGGAAGACTTAATTTATATATTTTTTATAATATTTTTATACTTAGAATTAATTATTATAATAATTATAATAATTTTAATAGGCGGGAGCAATGACCATTATAGAAAAATTTAAAGCCCTTTCATGTGAAGCCCGCTACAATATTTATAACCTGCTTAGACGTAGACAAATGTCAATCGACGAGATCTCTAATTTAATAAATTTGAAACCTATAACTGTAAGACACCATATAAGTGAGCTGGAGCGTTCAGGCTTGATCTGTAAGAAGCTTAACAGGGTTAGCTTGGTCGGGAGACCTAGCACAGTTTACGGTGTAAACTCTGATCTTTTAGAAACATCGTTAATAACGAGAAACTACCCTGCTTTGCAAGAAATCTTATTCGTATCTATTCAAAATTATTTTAAGAATGAAGATCAACTTTCAGAATTCTATAATTTTCTGGGTAGACAACTAGCCCGTATGATTTTAGCTGGGTTAAACTATAAAGACTTTAACGGCTGGAGTTTAAAGGATGTGAAAGAGAAAATTTTCTTTGAAAGAATGCAAAATTACGCTCCCATGCCTGAGATAGTTGAGGATGAGGAAAAATTCTTTATTTTCAGATTGTACACGTGTCCTTTTCTAGAGCATACTTTACCGTTTTTTGAATCTCTTTGTAGAATATTATCAGAATCCTATATCCCTGAACTGGCAAGTATAGTCGGAATAGTGGATATTTCAATCATGCATAGGAGGACTCTTGATAAACCCTTCTGTGAGTTTAAAGTTTCTTTGAAAGATTCTAAGAAACTCTAAGAAAAACTTAATAATATAATACTATACACAAGTATAGGCTGAAGTAAATATTGTTTTTACTATTTTATAAGTGGAGGTAAAAGATGCCTATAAGTAAAATAATAAAGCGTGATGGTAGAGAGGTCCCCTTCGACCAGTCTAAGATCACTAATGCTATCTTCAAAGCCTTACAGGCTGTTGGAGAGGGGGATTA
The DNA here is from genome assembly GCA_038826135.1 of Candidatus Odinarchaeota archaeon. Classification (GTDB taxonomy): domain Archaea; phylum Asgardarchaeota; class Odinarchaeia; order Odinarchaeales; family Odinarchaeaceae; genus Odinarchaeum. The sequence goes on from JAWBON010000017.1 coordinate 12,529, forward strand.
TTCACTAGCCCAGAAACTCTCTGATAAAGTTGTTGAAATCCTTGAGAAATCGTTTAAAACCAGAACACCTCACGTTGAAGATGTTCAAGATATTGTAGAGCTGGTTCTCATAGAGGAGGGCCAGGCTAAGACAGCTAAAGCCTATATTTTATACCGGCAGAAGCGTAAAGAACTCCGCGAAGCTAAAATGCTTCTAGGGGTTACAGATGAGCTTAAACTACCTTTAAACGCTGTGAAAGTTTTAGCTAACAGATATCTGCGTAAAGATGAGAACGGCCGGGTTGTTGAAACCACAGCTCAACTGTTTAGGCGTGTAGCTAGAGCAATAGCTGAAGCTGATAAAATATATGATAAACATGCGGATGTAGCTGCTGTTGAAGAGAAATTTTATAATTTAATGACTAGCTTCAAATTCCTCCCCAACTCCCCAACCCTTATGAACGCCGGCCTAGACCTTGGTCAACTCTCCGCCTGCTTCGTCATTCCTGTAGAAGACTCTATGGAGAGTATTTTCGACGCTGTCAAATACACTGCGTTAATCCACCGCTCAGGCGGCGGCACCGGATTCTCTTTTTCGAAGCTAAGACCGAAAGGTGACGTTGTGAAATCAACCGGCGGAATCGCTTCAGGGCCTCTCTCGTTTATGAAAGTCTTCGACGCCACTACGGATGTTGTCAAACAGGGTGGAAAACGCAGAGGAGCGAATATGGGTATTCTACGAGTAGATCACCCTGACATACTCGAATTTATAACAGCTAAAGAACGCAACGATGTTCTTAACAACTTTAACATCTCGGTAGCTATCACAGATGAATTCATGGAAGCAGTTAAAGCTAATAAAGAATATCCTCTAATAAACCCTAGAACTGGAAAAGTTGTTAAAACCCTCCCGGCTAGAAAAGTATTCGACCTTATTATAACTATGGCTTGGAAAAACGGTGAACCTGGTGTAATATTCATAGACCGCATAAACCAGTATAACCCTACTCCTCATCTAGGTAAAATAGAAAGCACAAATCCCTGCGGTGAGCAGCCTCTCTTACCTTTTGAAAGCTGTAATCTGGGGAGTATAAACTTATCTAAATTTGTTAAGGACGGTAAGATTGACTTTGAATCTTTAAGGGAGACTGTTTGGGATGCTGTTCATTTTCTAGATAATGTGATTGACGTTAATAAGTATCCGCTTCCTGAAATTGAGAAGAGAACAAGAGCCACTCGGAAGATCGGGTTAGGTGTGATGGGTTTCGCGGACATGTTAATTGAGCTTGGTGTTCCTTATAATAGTGAGGAGGCGTTGCAGATCGCTGAACAGGTTATGAAGTTCATAAACGAAGAGGGTCATAAAGCGTCTAGAGCTTTAGCTGAGAAGCGTGGTCCATTTCCAGCTTTTAAAGGAAGCGTTTACGCTCAGCGGGGTGAACCACCTATTAGAAATTCAACTGTCACCACGATAGCTCCTACCGGTAGTATTAGCATTATTGCCGGTTGCAGCAGCGGCATTGAACCGATATTTGCAATCAGTTATATTCGCCGGGTTATGGAGGGAACCGAGCTTATTGAGATAAACCCTATTTTTGAAAGAATTGCAAGGCAGAGGGGATTTTACTCTGATGAGCTTATGAAGGTGATTGCCAAACACGGTTCTATAAGCAGGTTTCAGAGCATTCCCGAGGATATTCGCCGTATATTTGTTACAGCTCATGATATAGAGCCTATATGGCATGTTCGATTGCAAGCTGCTTTTCAAAAATATACTGATAACGCTGTTTCGAAAACAGTTAATCTGCCTTTTCACGCCACCCCACATGATGTCGAACTAATATATTTCAAAGCTTACGAGCTTGGCTGTAAAGGTATAACAGTATACCGTGATCGGAGTCGTGAAGCCCAGGTTCTTAACATCGAGCCTATAGTAGAGGAGCAGGAGGTTTCCCCGCCTGTGCGTGTGGAGCAATGCCCTACATGTGGGGTTGAACTGGTTAACCAGGAGGGCTGTATTATATGTCCAAGCTGCGGTTATGGAAGGTGCGGTTAGATGAGGAACGGCGGGGGCAGGGTGGTCACATACTACGGGGATGGAGATGGGAAAACTACAGCTGCCTTAGGTCACGCTATAAGAGCTGCTGGCCAGAATCGTAAAGTAATAATCTTCCATTTCCTGAAGGGTCGAAGAGATGTAGGGGAATACTTGTTCTTCGAACAGAACTGCAGCAATATAGAAGTTCACTTATGCGGTCGACCGGAATTCTTCATACCTGGAAGCGACCCTAAACCCTATATTGAAGACATAGAAAAGTGCATGAGTCAAATAGAGGAGATAATAAAAAAGAATAAATGTGATATGCTAATACTGGATGAAATCCTCTACGCGATAGAGTATAATATGATTTCAACCGGGAACCTTCTAGAAATACTTCGAAAACGCCGGGATATGCATATAATTCTCACAGGTGGAAAAATAACGGATGAAATAAAACAAGTATCAGATATCATAACTGAAATGAAGGAGATCCACCATCATTATAAACATGACCGGGAGACGATTCAAGGCTTAGATTATTAACAAAACTGTTTCAATAAATATAAACAGGTTTTTATTAAATATTCTTCCAAAGATAATTAAAACACGTGACCTTTATGACTAACAGTAATCCTGCTAATAAAATTAAGATCAGTATCATCAATCTGCCTAAAGCATCATCGCTTTTAATACAGCGTAACATTATAACGGTTGAAGTTAAATCGAACACTCCCGGACCTGTAGTATGGCTTATCGCTGGAAGCCACGGGGATGAGATAAGTTCAGTGGTTGTAGTTCAAGAGGTTATTAAAAAACTTAGAAAAAACCCGTTGCTTAAAGGCGCAGTTATCACGATACCGGTTGTTAACCCATCCGGTTTCGAATCAGGTAAAAGAGAATTCGACCTGACCGGTGAAGACATAAATAGAAGCTATCCAGGAAATCTTAACGGGTCACTGGCTGAGAGACTAGCATATAAAGTATTCAACACAATCATGCAATCTAATCCAACACTAGTTTTAGACTTGCATAACGACTGGCGTAAGTCTATCCCATACACTCTAATAGATACGCCGCTGATAAAAAGCGACGGGCTTAAACGTCAATTATCTGTGTACGCTGAGAAACTAGGTTTTGTAACCGTGGAGGAGAAATACGAGGTAATGCTTCACAAAACATTAACAGGAAACCTGATAATCAACGGCACACCAGCTTTATCCGTGGAGCTAGGTGAATCATATGTTGTAAACGAGATTAACGTCGAATACGGTGTTAAATCAATCTGGAATATTTTAACATATTTGGAAATGGTTGAGCCGACGGGTGAAACCTTCAAATACCCCATTCCACCGCGTTTTTCCGGTAAAATACTGTATTACTCTGATGAACCTGCAAGCCAAACACTAGGCATAATAAGATTCAACGTTAAACCAGGGGATCAAATAATCAAAGACCAAGTTATAGCTAGAATATACGATGTGCTGGGAAACCTTAAAGAAATAGTGAAATCACCTAAAGATGGAATACTACTAGGCTACTCCGACTCCTCGGCGGTTTACCCTGGCTCTAAAAACTTCGCCTTCGCCTTCACAAAGGAATAGAATTTTGGAAGATTAGAAGTAATAGCTGTCTTTTTTCTATTTTAAGAAGCTTAAAATAATTTGGGCTCTCTCTTATATTTTGTTCAATTTTAAGAGGTTGATAGTATGAGAGCGCAGCTACTTAGGAAAATATCTAAAGTCGAGGATGATCCTTTACAGCTTGTAGAGGTACCTACTCCAATCCCTAGAGAAGATGAAATTCTTATAGAAGTCTCCGTGTGCGGGGTCTGCCATACCGAGCTTGATGAAATAGAGGGAAGACTTATCCCTAAACTCCCTGTTATCTTAGGCCATCAGATTGTTGGGAGAGTTGTAGAGCGAGGTGCAAAGGCAACCCATTATAGTATAGGTGATCGCGTCGGGGTGGCTTGGATCTATCATGCTTGCGGGGAATGCTATCATTGTAAAAACGGTTATGAAAATTTATGTGACCGTTTTAAGGGTACAGGATGCGATGCAGACGGCGGTTATGCTGAATACATGACTGTTTCAGAAAACTTCGCTTATCCGATCCCCAGCCAGTTAACCGACGGTGAAACCGCGCCTCTTCTATGCGCAGGTGCAATCGGATATAGGGCTTTAAAACTCACCGGTATGCAAAACGGAGAAACAATCGGGCTTTACGGCTACGGTGCCTCAGCTCACATTCTTCATCAGGTAATAAAATGCAAGTTTCCAGACTCTAAAATCTACGTTTTCACAAAAAGAAAAGGTGATGCACCAAGCCGGCTGGCTCAGAAACTGGGTGCAGACTGGATTGGAGTTACAGGTGAAACTCCTCCAAATAAACTTAACCGCGCTATAGACACAACTCCGAGTGCAACTGTTATCAAAGAAGCTTTAAGAAATCTTGAGAAAGGCGGTAGACTGGTAATAAACGTTATCCGGAAAGAAACTTCAATACCTGAAATGGAATACAGTGAATACTTTTGGGGTGAAAAAGAAGTTAAAACCGTAGCGAATATTACAAGAAAAGATGTTCAAGAATTTCTACCGATAGCCGCACAGCTGAGGCTGAAATTAAGTATAACCGAGTTCAAGCTGCAAGAGGCGAATAAAGCCCTATTATTATTAAAACAGGGAAAGTATACGGGTGCAGCGATTCTGAGAATAACTTGAAAACTAAAGATAAAACTCTTTACTCTTAATATTTTGACGTTATAGTAGAAGAACTCTTAAAATCATAAAAATATTCGGGCTGTGCTGCCATCTGGTTTAATTTTCCTTTTTAAGATTATTGAACCCGCTTCTTAGATATTCGTCCATGGGAATCCTCGGCCTGAAACTATTACCTGGCCTGTCAGGGCTCCTAAAGCAGCTATTTGAATTGTGAAATTACCTGTGATTGTTATCCAGGGGCTGTTAACTGTTAACGCGCCTGTTGAAAGAGCTGAATAACTCCACACAATATCTCCTGTGGAATTATATAAGCGTAATGTCCATAGAGCTGAACTTGATGTGATAGCTATGTTTAATTGAAGCTGTGTTTGAAGTATTTGTAGACTTCCATCATGTGTTTCAATTCCGGCTGCTTCAATATTCACGCTTATACGTGATATTTCTCTAGGGTAGCTTATCGCCAGCCAGCCGCCTACTGCTGCGATTACGATAACGATGATGGCGATCGCTGCTTTCTTCCCCAAAAAATCACCTTTTATTTAATATTTATTACGAAATAATATAAGTGCTTTACTATTAGAAAACTGATTTATTTTGTCGAATTATTGTTTAAGCAGAATCTGCTTTAAAAAATTATTTCACCAACTTCACCAGTAACCTTTATAATCTTCTTTTTCACATACTTGGTATATTCGGGGTGTTTGATTTGAGTGTTCGAAGTGTAACTGTGTTAAAATTTTCTTCCATTCTCGGTGTGATTGCTGGGGTTTGGAGTGTTATCTCTATTTTAGTCGCTATTAGTGTGTCTCCATGGTTTAGCTGGATTTCCAACGCTCTTAGTGATCTCGGTGTCTCCTCTGCGGCTTTGATTTTTAACCAGGGTTTGATTGTAGGCGGGTGTTTAGCTCTGATATTCGCCTTATCTAATTTTAAAACTGTTAAAGATAGTTTAGGCGGTCGTGTAGGTAATGTTTTCCTGGTGTTGGCGGCTATCTCTCTGATAGGTATAGGTGTTTTCACAGAGGATTTCATCCCACACCATTTTATTTTCTCAGTTTTATTCTTCGTGTTTGTTTTATTCGCTTTTCTCAGCTACGGTGCTGGTTTTCTTTTTGAAATGAAATGTAAACCACTCGGCGTTTACTGTATTATTTTCGGTGTAATCGGAATTATCGCCTGGGCTTTACCTGTCTGGGATGGCGTGGCTATACCTGAAGCGATTACAGCTTTTCCGGCAGCTCTATTTATTGCTATTCTGGGGGTAAGAGCGCTATTATCTTACACGGGTAAGACTGGTTAACCTGATTTAATATATTTTTATATACATAGTATATTTTTTTCGACTGAAATCTTATATAATACTTATTTAATATTTTACCTTTAAAATCACCGTAAGGTGGTTTTAAGAAGTGATATTATATGAGTGAAGAGTCTAAGACTGTTTTCGTTAGGAAAGCCTCAGGTCTTACAAGAGTTATAAGCAAATGGGATGCATTGGCCTATTCTTTCGTAGCTCCAACCATAGCATATGCTGCACACTATATTATCTGGTGTCAGACATTCAACCCTGGCGCTGACGTTTACATCGCTTCGCTTTGGATTCTTTCACTGATGCCTATCGCAGGCTTATACGTTATGTTCTCAATCAGTATGCCAAGATCCGGCGGCGAATACATTTATGTTAGCAGGATTATCTCGCCTGCTTGGGGATTATTCGCATGCTGGACGCTGACGATCGTGGGTTTAAACTGGTCTGGTGTTTTAACAACATGGCTGGTTAACTGGGGTATCGGTGACACGCTTTTAGCTCAGGGCGTTCTAGCCGGTAACACTACGCTTAGAGACATAGGCTTATATCTTAATCAATCTAGCACGATTGAGGCTTGGATTATAGGAACCTTAGCCTTGGTAATCTGTTACTTTATCATGGCTAGGGGAACAAAAACGGTAGTAAGGTTCACATGGATTATATTCGTGTGGAACTTTATCGGTTTAGCTATCTACGGTGTATCCGCTGCTATGGCTGGCGGAGCAATGTCTGCAACCGTTCAGAATAATATTCTCTTATACACAGGTCACTCCTACACTGATATTATAAACGGTGCTATCGCCGCGGCTACTGGTTTAGGTCAAACCTTCCCGAACGGTGCCACCTATCTGTTACCAACTCTTATGGCTGGCGCCACGTACCTTAACCTTAGCACACTAGGTTCAACATTCGCTGCTAACATAGCAGGTGAGATAAAAGAGGTTAAAGCAGCCCAGACACTAGCACAACTTGGTTCACTAGCGTTATTCGTTGTATACTGGGAGATATTCACATTCTTCCAATATGCAGGCTTCGGCTCAGTATGGTATCAAGCTATTGCTATGATGGATCAGGCTAATGCCGGTGGTGTAGTCGGTCCAGGAGTTACAGGTGACTGGCTTGCCTACTACTTCGGATTCGACACGGCGTATAAGCTGCCTTTAGCAACTTATAACGTGATGTTCACTACGGCAAATCCGATTCTGACAGGACTTAGCACTATACACTTCGCTATAATAGACTTCGGTGGTATGCTAACTTTAGCGTTCGGTCCTGTGAGAAACCTGTTCGCATGGTCTTTCGACGGTATTCTGCCGAAGTGGGTTAACAGAGTGAATAGGCGTGGTTCACCTGTCAACTCAGTTATTCTAGGTGGCTGTATTGCATGGATCATATTTACAATAAACACGTGGACTACATGGCTTGCTTACATTATTCATACGATAGCTATCTGGATGATTGGCTGGTGTGTCTTCGGCATAGCGGGCATATTCTTCCCATGGAGGAGAAAAGACATCTTCGATAAATCGCCGGGTGTGGTTAAGAAGAAGATTGCAGGTATACCCGCGGTTACAATTTTAGGTTTTGTAACACTGGGTGTTGCTGCTTGGGGTGCTTACTCTGCTCTAGCGCCACCTATAGCCGCTCTTATAGGCGGCGGTGGAGGTATGGAGCAGATAGTTGGCACAGTAGCCTTCTTCGTAATCATACCGTTCATACTCTACTACGCAGCCTACTTCATTAACAAGCGTAAAGGCGTACCCATGGACCTAAGGTTTAAGGAGATACCTCCTGACTAAACCTTTCCCCCTCTTTTTATTTTTTTAACCCGGTATCTTAACTGAAAATATGTCAACTATATTTTTGACAGCAGCTTACAATATTTTTCCATTCTCATAATTCTACCTTCAGGCTGGATAAGCCATGTCATCCAGCATAATTCAACAGGCTTATACCCGGTTTGTAAAGCAATAGTTTCCGTTTGCTTTATAAACTCTAAGTCATTTTCCACAGGGTTTAATCCCGCTTCCTCGAGTATGCTGTTTATAACTCTTTTAACGATTTTATCAGGCATAATCGTGTCCACTCCCCCCATCATTCTAAGATACTGGTATGTTACAAGTCCGACTCCTTTTATCCCTCCGATAGGGTCTTTCCTCCAATCTTCAAGTCTTGTATTACCCGCCCAGCACCTAAGCGCCTCTCTATCATTATAGCTTAAACTTGAAAGATATGCTGCTATGTTTTTAGCTATGCTCCAAGAGCGCTTATTTCTCCAAACGCTTCTTAAAACCTCTGTGTCCGCTGACGGCAGTTTTCTTAAACAGTCTATTAGACCTGTTTCTACAAATCTTTTACTAAACAATTCCACTTTAGGTACAACTGATGTGAAATAGTTTAATCCTATTGAAGTAAATGCAGCGTCCACAACCATTAATACAACGCTTCCGCTCCAGCGTTCTGTTCTCAAACATCTTTCACAATGCTCTTTTAAGCCTTCAACTTTTTGCATATACTTGTCGACTATATTTTTTAATAGTTCCATTATATTCAACCTGAAATTATACTGGCTACAAATTTAATCTTCTATAATTTAAAGAAAATATTTCTAATAGTTTTATTTACTTTAATTTATTATATTATTTTCAGGCGGGAGGCGGTTTTATGGTCGTGGTTGAAATAAGCATTGTTCCGTTAGGGACTGGGAGCGCTAGTTTAAGTAAATATGTAGCTAAGGCTGTTAGTGTTTTAAAATCTTTTAAAGATATTAGGGTTGAAGTGCATTCTATGGGTACTGTTATAGAAGCTGATGAATTAGACACTGTTTTAGCAGCTGTTAAGCAAGCCCACAATGAAGTTTTTAATATGGGTGTTGCCAGAGTGTTAACTCAGATAAAGATTGATGATCGACGTGATAAACCAGTCACTATTAAATCCAAGATTGAATCTGTTATGAGAAATCTCGGTTGACCTTGGAATGGTGGTCTTCTTTGAGTCATATCATTAAAGTATACGCTGATGGGGGTTCAAGGGGTAACCGTGTCGGTCAAGGTAGATGCGCTCTTGGTGTTGTGATCTGTGATTTCAATGATAGGATTCTGTTTGAACTTGGAGAGTATCTTGGTTTAGGAACTAATAACTGGGCTGAATACAAAGCTCTTATTAAGGGTTTAACTTTAGCCAGAAAATATTCCTCTGATAGGGTTGAATGCTACTCTGACAGTCAAC
>JAWBON010000018.1:0-21416 GCA_038826135.1 Candidatus Odinarchaeota archaeon
TTTCATAATATCTGAGACTTGCTGTGTTGTTGTGGGGAAAAGAACCACGTTAGGCTTAGATTTAATATGAGTAGCGTCGCTTGAATACACTATTAAATCAACAGGATCTGTTAATGCGTTTTCAGCTCCTACTATTCCCTCCAATGTTTTAACATCTAAACTTACAGTCATATAATACACCAACCACTACTTTTATTATAAAACTTCATACTAACTCTTTTAATAATTAATATTATGTTTTTAAAAAACTATTGCATATTTTTATGTTTGCTCTCACTGTTATACGGTTTAAAATAGGTCTTTTTCCTTAATTTCTTTAGATGAAGCCATCCACATCGGCCCGAGAACCCTGTGTACAAGGTCTACATATTCTGGTTGATGTGAGATAATAGCGACTATTTTCTGAGGTATACCAGTGTTGGGTGCTAGAAGAGCTTCTTCATTATCTCTAGCAGCGCCGAAAAAGTCTTTTTCAGGTCTATCCCAGACTCGAATATTCCCTTTAACTAGAAGCTTCTTAATTTTATCCGTGTCTGATTCCAAGTTTAAGCCAGCGATTAAATGTATTCTTATTCTCGGGTTCGCGGTTGATAACATGTTAACTATTGTGTCATCTAGTTCCGGTAAAACTACTGTTATCGTGGATTTAGTTCTATTTATCATGTCGGATATGTGAGTTATCACCGCTATTTTAGAGATAAGATGCCACGTGTCCTCCGCTTTTTCAAGAGCTATTTCAGCAGTCTCATCCCATGCAGCTTTTAAAACCTTGTTCGCCTGGACAGCTACAGCTGTAATGGAGTTGAGGGGGGTTTCTGATTTAGCTTGAATGTTTGCTGTCAAGTTTTCGATATTATTCATAGACGTGTCAAGATGCTCGAACACTTTATTTTCATTATCTTTAATATGTTGTATGGTTGACTCCTCTATTTTATGTAATCGTTCTCCATGTTTCTTACTTATATCATCTTTAAGCTGGTCTACCTGCTTATCTAGTTCTAATTTTATATTAGAGGGTGTTTTTGTAAACGTGTCATGGATTTTATTTTTAACATTCTCAATATTGTTTTTAGCGGAGGAGAATTCAGTTTCAATCGCGCTTACAGTATTATTGTATAAGTTGTCAGCTATTTTTATACTCTCATCCTTGTTTTCCAGTATTTTTGATTGAGTTTCTGAGAAGGAGTTTTCTATCGAAGAGACTGTATCCGCCTGTGCCTTATCGATTAAACTAATGGTTTCCTGAATAATATTAGATCCTTCTAAGTTTAACCGCTCACTGTTTTCCGTATTAAGGTTCTCTAATTTTGTAATCACAGTCTCAGTGTGCTCCGACAATTGTTTAGATCTGAGCGCTAAATCCTCTTTTATTTTACCTATGTTTTCACCAGCACTATTTATTTGAGTGTTAGCTTGGTTTTCAAGCGTCTTTAACTGATTACTGATTATTTCAGAGATATTTTGTTTTATCTCTGCGATTTTTTCACTAAGTAGTTTAGTGTTTTCACCTGTTTTCTTTTCAAGTTCACTATTCAACTTAGAGGATAAACCGCTTATTTTTTTGGTTGCAGCGCTTATTTTAGTGTTACAGTCCTCTCGAAAATTGGTGATTACAGTAGCTGCGCTCTTGTTTTTCTCCTCAACTAAAGTATTAATGTTTTTTTCAGTTGTTTGAAGTAGTGTTGCAGCGTCTTCTATTAATTTATTTAGTCCTACTGTACCTGTCTCCTTAAAATTATTTAACGCGTCGCCAGCAGCGGCTTGATATGATTGAAGTTGAACTTTAACATTATCTTTAAAAGCATCTATTCCTGTATTAATATTCTCCCCTAAGGATTCTATAACTTCTAGTATTTTATTTTTAGAGTTAATTATATAGTTTGTTAAACCGTTATTAGTTGATGTAAGTAAATCTGTTAACTCTGATTTAAGAGCGTTGAATTGTTCTATAATGTTTTTAAAAATGGATTCTATTTTCTCGTTAGCTTCATTTAAAGAGCTCTGCTGCTGCTCTATCAGAGTTGAGAGGTCTCGTTCTAGTGTTTCCCTGTTTTTAGGAATTGACTCTTGGAGAAGGGTTTGCACCCGTGTTGTCTCCTCGGTCAGCTTTGTTTGCATAATGCTTGCTGTTTGACCGAGGTTTTCAACAAGCGCGTCGTAGATTTTGGTTACTAGGGATGTTAACTCAGCTTGCTCTGAGCTTAAATTATTTTCAAGAGCGGTGATTTTATCTTTAACCTCTTCTTTTATGGTGGTGATTATTGTCTGATTATTATTAGAAAGTTCACTTATAAAATTCGATAAATTTTTATTCAACCCTTCAAGTAGTGATGTGCTATCCTCTTTTATTGATTGAATACTTGATTTTACATCATTCTTGATTATTTCTATAGACTGCTCCAGTGTTTTTTCAGATTCATCCACGGACGTGGTGAAATTCTCGTTGAATTCGGATAGTTGATTAGAGGATTCTTCTCGAAATGACGTTATTAAAGAATTTATTTTCAGATTAGCGTCATCTAATATATTCCTGATAGACTCATCTGCGTTTCTCAAATTATTAGCTGACTCGGTTTTCAATTCTTCTAGAATTTTATATTGAAATTCAATGTATTTATCCAATGATTCTTTAATAAGAGATTGGCTTTTATCTACGACTTTGATAAAATTCTGTTTGAAAGAGTTGAGTGCTTGAATATTTTTATCTTTTACAATATTATTTTGATTTGCAATAACTCCGTGGCTTTCTTCTATTAATTTTAAGAGTTCAGTCTTCTGCTCGCCGATACTGGCACGTAGCTGGGATAGATTTTGATCTAATTTTGTAAACAATTCACCTGTAACATCTGATATTAATAAAGTATTATCGGAAAAGGCTTTTTCAATTATACTGTTCACTTCTGTTTTAATACTTTCTAACCCCTCTATTAGAGTGGTATTAGCGTCGACGCTGAGATTTGATAAAGAGTTTTTAACAGATTTTATTTCTTCATTAACTGAATGAGTTATCTTCGTTTTCCAGGCGGATAGCTGAGTTTTAAAATCTTTAAGGGATTTTTTAATCAAATCGATTATACTAGTTCTTGCCTCCTGTAAGCTTTCGCTGAATTTTTCAAGGTATATTAATAACGGCTTATAAGGCGGGTTTGCTTGGTATCTGGGAACTATGCCAGGGATCTCTCTTACAAGATTGTTTTCGATTAGTTTAGCAAGCAGATTCTTAATCTGAGCGAAGTCTATCTCCGAGTAAACCGCTATCTCGCTTAAAGTTAACTGGCCTAGTAGTAGAAGAGTGGCATATGTTTTAGCCTCGCGTTCAGATAAGTTTAACGTGTCTATTAAAATCTTTGTTAAATTTTCTTTCTCCAAACTCATACAGCCACCCTCTAATTTAAAACGAGTTAAATAAAATTATTTATTCAATACTTTATTTAACTAGTATATTTGTTTTTCACCAGTTAATTATTGTCGGATAGGGGTCTCAAATTTTTCCTTCAATATTTTCCTGGAATCAGCTATTATTTTAAAGAAATAATTCACCACACCCGGGTTTAACATCCGGTTAACTGTAGTCTTCCCAGGTGTCGGTATGTCTATTATGCAGTGAAGCTCGTTTTCAATTATAGTATAAGTTGTGTAATCGGAGCGGGATTCCAGTTTTTGCCTATAAAAATTCAATATTTCCATCTCTTCTTTTTCTAAGGGTTTACCAGACTCGAGTTTTTTAATAAAGAAATCAAGATACCAGAAGCCGTACATTTCCTCTATTATTTCAACTTTAAGATCATATATTCTTGAATAAACGTCTATAAGTTTTTTCAACTCTTCCTCGGAGGTTATAGGCTCATCTGTGGGATTAAGGTTAACTATTCCACTCTTCATATTGATGTGTATCAACGAGTTGAAAACATGAATATAGCTGTGTATATGCCCTGGGTATATTTCAGCTTCAGGAAGAATGTTTTTTACAACTCTTAAAATAATTTTAAAAAGCTCTTCAACTTGATCCATTGGAGGGATAAATAAGGATAAAGGTTTTATTCCATCCAGTAAAAGCAAGAACTGGTTTACAGTTATTTTAACGTCTTTATAGAGGGGGCCTTTAATTTTATTTTTTAAAAAATTGCTGAAATAGTTTAAATGCTGTTTTAAGCAGAACTGGGGTAGCACCTCTGTAGCGTAGCCTAGTTCTAGTCTGATTGACAGATACGGTCTGCTTTTACCGCATATAGGTCTAAGCATGCATCTTATCCTGTCGCTCTCACATTCAATGCACACCTGATTTATATGACTTAGTAATTCCTTTAAAAGATAAAGTACTTTTCCACTTTCAGCTTTCTTCAAGTATTCTGAAAACTTACCTATATATTCCAGGCTATTATCCGGTTTATTGTTTTCTTTTGATTCATTCCCTTTCAAAAAATGGTTCCCCTAAATTTTTGTGAGAGAAGAAAGTTAACATATTTTATTATTTATATAGTAAATATATAAAAGAATATAAATAATTTTTTAAATTTCAACTATTACTCCTATCGTATTGTTTAATCTGTTTTATTGTAGACTTGGCTTGGTTCAAACAATTTTTCGCCGATGATCTCCCAGTCACCTGTAGTTTTAAGCCTCCTGTAAAAACATGACCGGTATCCGGTATGGCAGGCCGCTGTTTTCTGTTCAATTCTGAAAAGAAGCGTATCTTTATCGCAATCTAAGTATACTTCAATTATTTTCTGAGTGTGACCGCTCGTATCGCCTTTTCTCCATATTTTTCTTCTACTTCTACTATAAAAATGCGTGTAACCGGTTGTAAGGGATTTTAGAACAGCCTCCCTGTTAGCGAAAGCAACCATTAGAAGTTGATTATTTTCTATATCCTGAACAACTACAGGGATGAGTCCGCGCATTTTTTCAAAGTTTATGTCTTTTACTATTTTATCAGCTTCCGATTCGTTGAGGAGCATATTTTACACCAGGATTTTATTTTTAAAACAATTATAGCCTGACCGCGATATTATTAGCCGCCAGGTATTCTTTTATCCCTTTAACCGTGTATTGATTATAATGGAATATTGAGGCTGCTAGAGCTGCGTCAGCTTTCCCCTTCGTGAAAACCTCTAGTATATGTTCAGGTTTACCAGCACCGCCGGAGGCGATTACAGGGATTTTTAACAGTCTGGAGGCGGTTCTAGTCAGTTCTATATCATACCCTCTCTGAACACCGTCACAGTCCATGCTTGTTAACAAGATTTCACCAGCCCCCAGCTCCTCCACCCTCTTAGCCCAGGTTAACGCGTCTATACCAGCAGGCTGTCTCCCACCGTATATGTAAACCTCCCACCAGCATATGCCGTTGGAGGTTTGAGTGTATATATGCTCTTGGGTGTCAGTGGGCGTATCCACGTAAACTCTTTTAGCATCTATAGCTACGACTATACACTGGCTTCCGAATTTTTCAGCAGCGTCCCTTATCAGTTCCGGATTCTTTACCGCAGCGGTGTTAATTGATATCTTATCAGCTCCAGCTCTTAGAATTTCACCGATCGACTTAACCGAGTTTAATCCACCGCCAACCGTGAATGGTATGAATATCCTATCAGCGGTTCTTCTCACAACATCTATTAGTATATCTCTTTTTTCATGTGAAGCCGTCACGTCTAAGAAGACTATTTCATCAGCTCCTTGATTATTGTATAATTCAGCTAGGGTAGGTGGATCCCCCGCCTCCTTAAGATTCAGGAATTTTATTCCTTTTACAACCTTGCCTTCTTTCATATCAAGGCACGGTATTATTCGTTTAGCTAGCAAGAAACTCACCTTTATTAAGTGACTATTTCTTCCAAGAGATTGTTTTCAACAGCTCTTTTAATCTCTAACGCAACTCTTCTACCTGATGACATTCTAGAACGCCATAGTGTATTACCGTACGGTGCGCCAATCCACATGTGAACGTTAGTTCCACCGCCTGTTCTTGTAGCAATATCGTAAATCACCGGTTTCATATCGCTTGTGATAACTGTTTGAATACAAAAGGATCCTATCATACCAGGCTTATAGTATTCTTTTGCCGCTTTAACAAACTTTTCTGCTAGTGGGAATACATTGTTTAACAGGCTTTCCCTTAGTGAACAATTATTATGGCCTACTACTGTCATAATCGGGTATCTCTGAGACTCTGGAAGTGTAAGCTGCTGCTCTGCAGGTATTCTCACAAAACCGTCTAACGAAGATTCGAACCTCCAGTCTATGCCGAGTAATTCAATAGGCTCCTCACCTATTTTCTCAGATACAGGTGAATAGAAGAAGTTGAAGTTGAAAACTGGCCCGATTATGTATTCTTCTATTCGCGCTTTTTCAAGATCTGATTTAGTTATCACACCTTGTTTTATCAGTGTGCTAGATTTCTTTTCGAATTCTTCAGAGCTAGCGCATGTGAAGAATCCTCTTTCAAGTTTCATCCTAGCATGATGGAGTTTCACTATTGTAAGCCTATCTATCTGGTCAGGCTTCATTTTTCTTGGAGTGGGTAAACCAGCTTTTTCACACAGCCAGTAATAGTTTTTCCTCTCCTCTCTCTCCTCTAAGCGTAACAGGTTTCTACTACCTATGTAAGGTACTTTAAAATTATCTTCAACATTTTCTATACCGCAGTAGGTTACAAACGACCTGTTAGGGATCCATAGAATACTGTTCTCTCGAATCATTTTCTCATATTTAAGCACGTCTTTAAATGAATCTAATAGTATAGGATAATCCACACAACCCTTGATTAGCGTGTTATTATGATATACGGATTTAAAGAATCTTGTGTAAGGTTCATCTCTGCCTTTCTGACACCAAACATATGTGGTAAACCCTTCATCTTTAGCACCATCCGCTATATCAAGAGCGGAGTGGGAGCCTAGACAGCCTATTTTCAAATTATTCTTATCATACTCGCTTATTATTTTCAATATTTCCTCTCTATCTATCAATCTAGGTACCTCCTACAATTTTTATAGCCTCGGCTAATGTAAACGCTTTTTCATAAAGCGCTCTGCCGATAATAACACCATAGGGTTCTAGTTTTTTAAGCTGTATTAAATCCTTAAGCGAACTCGCTCCTCCTGCTATAATAAGCGGCGTCTTAACATGTTTTATAACTTTTCTTATTGTTTCAAGATCTAGGCCACTCATCGTTCCGTCACCTTCTATCGAAGAGAGTAATATATACCCGGGCCCGATCCCCTCCACTATGTTAAGATAGTTGAAGAGCTCTATGTTTGTTGATTGAAGCCATCCTCTTATTTTAACTTCACCGCGGTAATGATCAACAGCCGCTACTATTCTACCCTTACCGTATTCCTGGATTAAACGTCGTGATAGTTTTCGATTACTAAAGAAGACAGTGCCTAAAACTATTCTTTCAACTCCTCCGTTAAGAAATTTCACAGCTTTATTTAATGTTCTTATTCCCCCACCCACCTGTATAGATGCTTTTATCCGCTCAGCTATTTTAAGTATAATATCACTATTATCACCCCTCTCCATTGCCGCGTCTAAGTCAACTACATGTATTATTTCAGCCCCTTCATCTTCGAATAACTTAGCTGCATCTATCGGGTTACCATAGTATTCTTTAGCCTGGTTAGCTTTACCCTGGTATAATCTCACAACTCTACCTTTTTGTATGTCAACCGCCGGTATCACTTTCAAAGTCGATCATCTTTTAATGTATTTGATGAAATTACTAATTATTTTTAAACCGTTATCGCCTGATTTTTCAGGGTGAAACTGGGTTGCAAAAACGTTTTTTAAACCTATAATAGATGGAAATATCACACCATATTCTGTTTCAGCTATTAAAAATTCTATATTCACTCCAGTAGCGTAATATGAATGAACAAAGTAAAAGTAACTGCCGTCAAGTAAACCTTCAACCAAAGGGTTACTCGGATCTATAAGTTTAATTGTATTCCATCCAATATGCGGTGTTTTAACATTTTCAGGTAGACGAAGAATTTTACCTTTAAAAATATCCATGCCTTTATTCACGCCACCTTCAGTGCTTTCAGTGAACATTATTTGAAGCCCTAAGCATATTCCTAGAACAGGTTTACCGTTTAATATTTCTTCAGTTAACAGTTTTTCTATACCTGCTATATTTGTAATCGCATCTTTGAAAGCGCCTACGCCTGGTAGAATCAAAGCATCCGACTCTTTTATTAAACTGTGGTTGTTTGTGATGACAGGTTCAGCACCTAACTTTTTAAAAGCGTTGAATATACTTCTCAAGTTCCCTAAACCATAGTCGATGACCGCTACTTTAACCAGGCTAAATCACCCCTTTAGTGCTAGGGATAGTGTCTGTGTCAGCTAGTTTAATAGCTCTTTTAAGAGCGACAGCTAAAGCCTTGAATAAAGCCTCAACTTTATGGTGATCGTTTTCACCGTAAAGAATTTTGCCGTGGAGATTAATCTTTAAGTTTGAGGTGAAAGTTTTTAGAAAATGGATTATATCCTCGGCAGCCATATCGTCTATAGTCGGTCTTTTAAAGTCTATATTGAAAACGTAATAAGGCCGTCCGCCTATATCTACAGCAACCTGTGCTAATGTATCATCCATGGGTATAATAGCTTCACCGAATCTTTCAATTCCTTTTTTATCGCCTAAAGCGGTGTTTATAGCTTCAGCCAGTGTTATAGCCACATCCTCTGTTATGTGATGCGGGGAGTCCCCCCCAGCCACTATACTCATATCTATACTCGAGTGTTTGGATAGAGTTGATAACATGTGATTCAGAAATTTTATCGGTGTTCGAATATTTGAAGCACCTTTACCGTCGAGATTAATTTTGATTGAGATCTCCGTCTCCTTCGTCTTCCTGTTTAAATCAGATGTTCGCATTTTCTTAATACCTCGCTATCTCCTGTTTTAATATCGTCAATAATTAAAACCAGTTCTGAAACTGAGGGAACAATTATATCAGTTTTCAGATTCATAAATCTTTTCTCTAAGATTTGCGGATTAGCAGCCTGGCCTGTGAAGCCGATGCTTATAATGGGGGATTTAAAAATCTTCTTAGCTTCATTAGCGGCATAGATGTCAGCCGCTGTGTCACCGATGAATGCGGCTGTTTTAACTTCCCCCATTTTTTTAAGAGACAGTATAATTGATGCAGGATTTGGTTTTTCTAAAGAGATTTTTTGACCGGTTTGCTTCTCAATTCTCTCCTCCTCGCTTCTTATATCCTCGAGGAATATTAACGCGTTCATATTAACCATTTCAGGGATGATTCCATTTTTTCTAAGCGTGTACTCTGCTTCTTTTCTAGGTCTACTAGAGGCTATCCCGAATTTTTTCAAGCCTAATTCTAAAAGTCGTTCATAATCTTTTAGCTCTCCGTTAAGCCGCTCTGTGTTAATAAAACCGTCTTTAACACCTAGTATGGGTTCAACATTGTAAAACTCGGTTATTAACGACCCTAAATAAAATTCTTGAAAAACTCTAGTTATCAAATCATTTTCCAGATCTTTTTGAAATCTCAAATATTTTTCAATTCTTTGCAGAAAATTAATCTGAGCCATATTTTCAGCCCAAGAATATAAGACTTTACGCGCTGTTCTAAGCCCGTAAATATCTAAGTAGGATATGTAGTCTTCTAATGTATAATCTTTCATGGAGGTGATCTTTTCATAGGTGATATTCGAGAGTTTGAACACGCTTCTTAGCTCTGTCAGAAAGCTTATAGCTTCTTTAATACTGGTGTTTTCCGGTATTGTTATCTGAGCTCTTTTAGAGAGAAAAACTGAAAGTTTAAAAAAATAGTAGAGGATAAAGGCATACGTTAACTCCCAATCATTATTGAATCCGCCTGTGTTTCTGATCATTAATATATCTTTAGATGACACTGAATCTGATATTTTCCTGTTGAAAACATTTGAAAAAACGAAGTTAACAGTCTCTTTTATCGCGTTATCATATGATTCAGCTGTTTTTAAAAGCACTCCGTCGCAGTCAAATACCAGAGTATCGAGTTTTTTCAGTAATGGAGGTGTATCAAGGTTGATGATTATGTTTTTACCATTCTGATTTAAAACTCCGTAACCTACCATACTCATCAACTCAAACACTCTTGGAGCGCACTAATGAAAATATCGCAGTCAGGAGGCGGGCACACGGTTACTCTTAAACAATTCTCTAGTAAAGGCAGACTGCCCCTGTTACGGAGAATTATCCCTTTTTTAAGAAGTTTTTCATGTATAATATCGCCACTGAATTTCTTATCTATTATTCTAAATAGTATGAAGTTCGCTTCACTCGGATACGCTTCCACCCCGTCGATATTGTTTAATTGTTTAATAAGCTTAGCCCGCTGGCTTTTAATCTTATTTATAGACTTCATAATTACACTGGTCTGCGCTAGCATTTTTGGAATAATTTTTTGCGCGATTATGTTTACAGGATACGGGGGGGCTACTTTTAAAAGCTGGTTGATTATCTCCGGGTTTGCAAGACAGTAACCCGCTCTAAGACTAGCCAATCCGTAAGCTTTCGACATGGTTTTCACTATTATCAGATTAGGGAATTTTCTAAGAGCGGGGATCAAAGAGTATCTGCCGAATTCAGCGTATGCTTCATCGAGTATGATTAGCGAATTAGAATTTTCTAAGAGATTCATCAACTCACTGTATTCGAATTGGTTCCCAGTAGGGTTATTGGGGGAACAGATAAATATCAGACTGGTTTTCTTATCGGAAAGCTTTAGGATTCGATCCGAATTTATTGAAAAACAGTTCTCTAAAAGAACAGGGACGTATTCAGCCCCCATAATTTTGATGAAAAACTTGTAGATAGAGTATGTAGGCTCTATGACGAGGGCTTTAAACCCGGGTTCTAAAAATGTTTTCACCACGGTATCTATTACACCGTCCGCTCCGTTTCCAACCATAACATATTCTGATGCTGTGTTAAAATGTCTAGCAATAGATTCTCTTAGTTCTTCGCAGAGGGTGTCTGTATAAATATTAGTTTCGATTTCACTTAGGGATTGACGGATTACTCTATTAATATAGTTAGGCTTTAAAAACAGGTTTTCATTACCATCTAGTTTAAGCACTTTACTTGACGGTGAAATTATTTTTTTAAAGTGAACTTCACCAGTGTATTTTTCAAAGTCTCTGAGAAGTTTCCGAGTAAGCTTACTTATCATCGCTGATCCTCGCATCAACAGATTTCTTATGCTCGAAAAGTTTCTCATAAACGGCTATTTCCGATAGGGGTTTACTGATTTTTTTAAGCCCATCCCTAGTCGCGTAAACTAAGTCAATTGATTTAATGAAATCATTCACTGTTAATCCTGAATATGTTTTCGCGTAGCCGCCGGTTGGTAGAATATGGTTTGAACCGGCTATAAGGTCTCCGACAGCCACCGGGGACATTTCACCTAGGAATATAGCGCCAGCGTTTTTAACATTTGGAAGCAGTTTAAAAGGGTCGCTAACCAGTAGTTCAAGGTGCTCTGGCGCGAAATCGTTAATAAAGTTTAATGCTTCAACTAAACTAGTAGCGTGGATAAATAAGCTGTTAGATTCTAAAGCTTTTTCAATTATCTCTCTCCTATTAGAGGAGGGGATCAGCTTATTTAACTCATCTATGACGTTATTTAATATATTAGTGGATTCTGCTAGTAGAATACAGGAAGCGTTAGGGTCATGCTCAGCTTGAGCTATTAAATCATGAGCGATAAATTTCGAGTTTGCTGTAGAGTCAGCTAAGATTAATATCTCAGACGGCCCGGCGGGTAGATCTATTCTAACATCACTGCTCACAATTAGCTTAGCTGTTGTAACATATATATTTCCAGGGCCTATTATTTTTTCAACCCTTGGAATTGTTTCAGTACCGTAGGCCATAGCCGCTATAGCTTGGGCGCCCCCTATTTTATATATTTTGCTAACTCCAACCTCATTAGCCGCCACTAATATAGACGGGTCTATCCCACCGTTTAAGGCCGGGGGGGAGCATAATATAATTTCCTCAACACCCGCCACTTTAGCAGGAACAGCCGCCATAAGAACCGTTGAAGGATAACTAGCTCGCCCTCCTGGAACATATACGCCGACGGATTTAAGAGGAGAATATTTCTGGCCTACGAATACACCTTTAGAGGTCTCTGTGAACCATAATGTCCTTAACTGTAAAGCGTGAAATTTTTCAATATTAGCTTTAGCTGTTTTAATAGCTTCAACAAATTCTCTGCTAACCTGATTATAAGCGTTCTCAATCTCTTTTTGAGATACTTTTATTTCCTGCGCGGTTAACTCGACTTTATCAAACTCTTTTGTGAAACCGATGACAGCTGTATCCCCGTATTTACGAACATCGTTAACGATCTTACTAACCTTATCTATTACTTCAATAGAGCGGGTTCGACCTCTATTTGCAAGTTTATCTTTAAGATAAGTATAAGCTTCGTTTAAATCATATATTTTAAATTTCATTCAACCTCCCCTTCAAACAAACCTATTCGTTAAACCCTTCCAAGGGGAGAACCTGCCTTGGAACATGCACAACTAAACCCTGCGCGTATTTCCTCAGTAATGGCACTATAGTTATAAAGTACTCTTTAGGTATAATTGTATTTAAAGAATACCAGTCATCCGTCCCAGCTAGTTTAGAGATCGTGGGTTTTTTTAAAGCAGGAAGCTTCTCCATAAGCTTAGACAGATTCCGTTCTTGAACGTTTACAAAAATGTGTATTTTACCCCTAGCGTTTACAACACTTCTAAGCAGCATAGCTACATCCATGATCTTTTCCTTTTTCCAAGAGTCCTGCATAGCGTTTTCAGAAGCTAATAAGAACGCGCTTGAAACAGAAAGTGTTTCAATAACCTTCAAATTATTGTTTTGAATAGTGGTACCTGTTTCAGTATTATCTATAATAGCCTCAGCTTCATCTGGCGGTTTAGCCTCCGTTGCCCCGAAGGAGAGAAGTATTTTAACATTAGGATTACTGCCAAATTTATACCAGGGTGTTATAACCTCAGGTTCAACTTCCCCGTAAATTTCCCTGTAACGCGGATTCAGCATCAAATAGTTTTTAGCTGAATTAATATACTCGGTTGATATTCGAAGCGGTTTATTCATGTTGTGACAGTATTCTATTAAATCAGTTAGAGAATTGATTTCAACCCATTGAGCGGGAACTGCTAGAATTATACGCACTAAACCATATTCAAGATTAGCTATTTTAACAACACTAGACATGGTTTCATTTATCCAATCCAAGCCGGAGATGCCTAAATCATAAATACCCTGTTCAACAAGTCTCGGTATCTCTTGAGGTCGAAGAAGTTTCAGAGAAATCTCAGGATCATTCACCCAAGGACGGTATGATCGATCTGAGCCTTTTATCTCGTAGCCTGCTTGTTTAAAGAGTTCAAGTGTTGCCTCTAATAATGAGCCTTTAGGTAACGCTATTTTCAACGCATTCATTTAAACAACACCTACATTATAATATTACATCACTATAATATTACATCACTATACGAGTGAATGATTAATTATAAAAATTTATAGACGGAATCCAACCCGACCGGTGAACGCTTTTACAGAATCCGCAAATCTAATATTTATTTTATAAAACCATAGTGGCTGTAAATAAATATGAACAAGTATAGACTGTAAATTTTTCAGCTAATTTTTGAAGCATTTGTAAACATGTTGATAATAAATATTAAAACGAGTACCAGTGGGAAAATAACTTTTATAGTTGATAAGCGTTTAAAAAATTAGCCCCTTAAACTCGATGACGATAACTTTGAATGACCGCCTACCCGGGATGAAATTTTATAGTTACTCAGAGAGGAGGACAGGCAGTTGAGGAGGGAATAATATAGCTTTTACTAATTTAGAGTGCGGGAATACGAGCACCATACTTATAGGTAACCTGTACTCATCCCAGCTGGCTTTTAATAATTTTGAAAGCGAGAAAATTAGAAATAAAATATTAGAAGTGGAGGAGCTGGCTAGTAAACTTAAAGTAAAACATTTTTACGATGTTATAGTTGAGCGTGAAAAAGATATAGAGCAATCCATCCGTGTTGTAGCGTCTATAAATAGTAATCTTTTTCTACTCGATAGCGGTTCACCAACTATTTTAGAACGGGGGGTTCAAATAGCCTCACAATTCGGGGTTATAGAACGGTTAATGATAAATTCCATTAACTATAGTTTAACCGATACCTTGTTAAAAACTATTAACAGACACGGTGTCCGAAACGCTGTCCTCCAAATATTCAATCCAAGGGAGCATAGTTTTCAGGGTCGGATAAAAATCTTAGAGAACCTGTTAAAAAAATTAGGTGATTCAACTATTGAAAATAAGATTGTGGATTGCGCGGTAAGCGATTTAAACTCTATACCTGATGTGGTACAGGCTTTTACATACATAAAAAAGCAGTGGAATCTACTAGTAGGAGGCGCGCCGTGTAATTTAACATATATTTTAAGGAAAAAGGAGCCGGATTTCCTAAGTAAAAATTTCCAATCATACGACACCGCGTTAAACATATTATTTAGAAGCTACGGCGCGGATTTCCTAATCTACGGTCACATAAAATCTCACAGCAGAATATTTAAAGCAATACACACCTATGACACGGTTAAGCGTAAATTATCAGTTGATAGATCTAATTCAAGTTAGTGGCTTATATGAGAATATTAACAAAAAAAGGCGACGAAATAATATTAGCAAGTGACGATAAGAGTGGTGGTGAGATAGGGGATAATATTATTCTATTCGACAGTGATGGGCGAGGGGTACTAGTACAGTTAGTTGAGATTAATTTTACAAGTCAATTTCATCAAAACCATAGTGAAACTGTTAACAGCGGGAATCTATCTTACAGTGACAGATACTTCAGGTATAAAATACTCATGGAGGCTAAACGCGAGAACACAGGTATTAAACTATCAGATTGGAGCGGCTGGATTCCAGCTAGCGTATTCGAGGTTGTGAAGATTAAATTACAGTGGCTGCTTGAGAATATAAGAGGAAAACCGAGATATCCTATTTACTTAGGTAGAACTGTTCAACATGAAAGAATATCTTTTGACGCATACCATTTACAGGGTATAACGCTAATTATCGGTAAAAAAGGAAGTGGAAAAAGCCATCTATCCAAACTAATCCTAACAGAGTTAATGAGAAAAGGATGCAGACTTATCGTATTCGATATCAACGATGAATATGGAAGTTTAAAAAATAATACTCATAAAGACGGGTTAAAATCCGCTGAGAAAAAAATCAGTGAGAAAATTATTAGACTTAACCCAGGGGAAAATCTAAAATTCACCTTAGAATATGTGGGTATGGATATTCTTTACGATGTTCTAACAGGCCCGCTTAGATTACCGGAAGTATCAGCAATATCCTTCAGGAATATTTGGACACATCTTGAAAGAAAAAACTATCTTAGAATAAACGAACTAGTTAAAGCTATTAACTCAGAGAATAATCCATATGTAAGAGAGGCATTGTATAGAAGAATACAACAAGTATTAGCTACAGAGATCTTCACCGATGAAGATGAGGATAAACCACTCCTGCAGCAACTGCTCGATGAAATAGGTAAAGGAGGCGCCTTAATAGTAAATCTTAAAAGAACAGATCAGATAGCCAGAATCATAACTGTTCAAACAATCTTGGGTAAAATTCAGAGTTTACTTGAAAAAGGAGAGCCGCCTCTATGGTTGGTAGCTGAAGAAGCGCATTTCTATATACCTAAAGCCTCCTTAGAAGACATAGTTAGCAGAATGAGACATATAGGGGCATATCAAATATATATAACTAACAGCCCTCAATCTCTACCGGAAATGATAATTAGACAATCAGATAATCTTTTCCTCTTTAAACTCGTGGATAGAAGAGACATCGAATATATTTCCCCGGCCGCTAATATGGATGAGGAGACTCTCAACCCACTGGTTAAATCACTACCTTTCAGAAGATGTCTTGTTACAGGAGAATTAACAAAGAACTATCCTTGCATAATTGACATTAATCCGGTAAAAATATTTGACAGCGGGGAGACGAGGCTATTTTTAAAATAATGTTAAATATTAAGTGAACTATTTTATATACTTCTCTTAGTAAGTATAGCCGCTATGGTGAACAGTACAAGCGAGGACACTGCAGCCACTAATAGGTTAAAACCGATGTATTCTAACCCTTGTCCGAGTAGAACTACTCTTCTTAAAGCGTCATTAGTATACCAGTAGGGCAGATATTCTTGGAAGGTTTGAGCGATAGGTGGCATTAATTCTTTAGGCATGAGTATTCCTGTAAAGAATATTAAAGGAACCATTATCGCTATTTCTAGGATTATAACCCCTCGTGAGCTAATATTTCTAGCAGATATAGCGAATCCTAATGATATGGTGAGTATAGCTATCATTATAGCTATTAAATAGAAGAGAGCGATATTGCCAACTATCACGCCGCCTAAAATATACAAGTACATTAGTAAAAGTATTGTAGCTCTTAATAATGTTAAAGTTATGCTTGCAATAGTCTTCCCTAAAAAGAAGCTTAACTTATTCATAGGCGTTAGAAATAGGCGGGGCATTGTACCCTTCTCTCTTTCTCTAGCCATAGCTCCCGCGATATCGTCAAAACAGCTGAAAATTAGTGCGAACCCTAACACCATTATACCTGTGGCAACACCGGATTCTATATCCACTCCAATATTATCTTCATATATAGATAGCATGTTTTCTTGTCCGTTGAATATTTCATCCAAGATATTTTCTGCAATATTACTTAACTCGGTTAAAGTTGTGTTATCTCCTAAATTATATATTTCACTAATTAAATCCATGTCACCCGCTATGTTTTGAAAAGCATACTGTAAAACGAATTGATCTATTAAACTTGTTTCATTCCATTCAGTAAGTGAGAAAAAGGAGTAAACATTGTAAAAAAGATTTAGCTGACCATCTGAGAGGGTTGAATTAAGGTAAGCCGGTGTTATGAGAGAGATTACGCTTTCGCCTCTATATTTAGGTATAATACTGAAAACTTCGCTAGGCGTAGGGTAAGGGGTTGTGAATGTATAATTCCAATGATAATAAAATAGTTGATGGTATTCAAGCGCCCAGATTTGCATCTCTGCAGGATAACTGGATAGAGCCATTTGTAAATACATGTAGGTGGATTGGTTTGCATACCCGTTAGCTTCATAGATAGTGATTAAACCAGCTTCTATCTGATCACTATATGTTGAATAATACTGCTCCCAACCATTGAGACCGCCGCTTGCGTTACCTGAAATATAAATAGCAGGAATACCGTATATCATAAAAGCTGTTATTGAAACATTGTTTTTAAGATCATATAATTGCTGATGAATCCTTGTGACATTATCTAAAACATTATCTCTCAAATAGTTCTTAAAGACCCTTATCAGATCATTAGAGTTTTTTTTGAATATTTGTCAGTAAAACACTAGAAATTTCACGTTTACTATTATCAACAATCACAGTTAGATTCATAAAATCTTTTTTCTCTAAAGACGCGGTGAAACCTTCAGGTATCATAATAGCTGCAGCAATAACGCCTCTTTCAACCATATTTTTAAGCTCTTCATAGCTTTCAGCCGTATACTTAACTTGCAGATTCGAATTATTAAACACCACAAGCATATCATTCGATAACTTAGTTTTATCAGCATCATACAATCCTATCGCGAGATTTATTTGAGATTGAGTTTTAGGTATTGCAAAAGTGAAAGCTGCCATGATTGTTATCGGGATTAGAAATGTGAAAAAAGTGATGCTTTATCACGCCAAAGTTGAATTAACTCTTTCTTAGCTATTAAAACCGAGTTCTTTATTAATGTCTTCAACTTTAGTACCACCCTTCAAGACTTTCCTGTAAGTCGTATATATGCTTCCTCAAGACTTGAAACACGTCTTTTAACATCAACTACAGGAATATTGTTTTCAGAGAGTATCTTTAAAATGTCGCTTAAAGGATTTTTATCATTCTTATACAGAATTGTTAATCCTGTTGGTTTGGGATATACTTTTAAAACGTTTTCTAAAAATGTTATTTGATCTATGACAGACGCTTCCAGTAGGTTTTGCAGACAATATCCACCATAATTTCATTGATAACTGTTTGCTTTATTTCATTAGGAGTGTTTAATACTAGAATTTTCCCTTCGCCGATTATAGCAATACGATCACATATTTTCTCAGGTTCTTCAATGTAATGTGTTGTCCAAATAACTGTTATATCACTTTCATCACTTAATTTTCTAGCCATCTGCCTGATACTTACAGCTGTCTGCGGGTCTAAGCCGCTTGTCACCTCGTCTAGAAGTAGAACACGCGGTTCATGTATTAAAGCTGCGATTATATGAAGTTTTTTACGCATACCAGTTGAGAATGTTTTAACTAAACTATCCGCTCTTTCAAATAATCCTATTAAATTAAGTGATTCATCTATTTTATTATTTAAAAATCTTTTAGGAATCTTGTATAATTTGCCGAGTAGCTGGAGGTTTTCTCTAGCAGTGAGATCCTCGTACAGGTTTATTCCCTCGGAGACGACCCCTAAAACTTTTCTGACTTTACTAGGCTCCTTCCTTATATCAAACCCTTCTATCAAAGCAGTACCCTCTGAAGGGGGTAGAAGTGTACATAACATACGGATGGTGGTTGTCTTCCCAGCGCCGTTTGGGCCTAGGAGACCAAATATTTCGCCCCTGTTAATTTCAAAATTTAAATGATCGACTGCGATAAATTTTCCAAAGCGCCTTGTTAGATTCTCTACTCTCACAGAGACGCTCATTTTCAATCTCCTATAATAATTAAACTAAGAAAACAATTTTACAGGTATTCGAGATATAATATATGGGGATTATAAATATTTTTCGAAAAAGATCTCGAGAAACCTATTAACTTAGTATATTATTCAATTATATATTCAATTTTGTCTGAAAAATCTTATTTAACCATTGTTTGGATGTAATCCATGATTTTCTAACTATGTCTGGGAGCGCGCGGTTTTTTTGAAGCCAGCTATTAAGGAAGCTTACAGTTCTAGGGTCGTGACAGTATCCTGTGCCGAAGTCGCCGTATATTTTTTCTAGTTCAGCTATTAATGCATCTCTTGTAGTTTTAGCTAGTATAGACGCGGCTGCGACTATATGATATCTTTCAGCTTTGTTTTCAGCGATTATCCTTGGTTTATAGTTCAAGTTACAACTTATTATGCGAGCGAATTTCTCGGTTTTCAATATAGGCGAGTCTACATAGACAATGTCTGGTTTAAAGAAGCTGATTATCTCTAAAAATTTAAGTGTTTCAAGATGATTTAATCTGCTTCTCACGACATAAGTGTCTATTTCACGCGGTTCAACCACTATTATTTTATAAGCGTTGAGAAGGGTTTCAAGCTTTTCTCTAAACCATTCCCGTTGCTTAGGGGATAGTTTCTTAGAGTCAACTGGGTTTAAATCAGCCAGAGCACTTATTTTATCCTCACTTATTAGAGCGCCGCATATCACCATAGGACCGACTACCGGCCCCCTACCAGCTTCATCTATTCCTAAAATCATCCCTTTCCTCATAAGATTACCTATAATAGTAGGAGGTTAAACCATAAATTAAATTCTATGGCTGATCTTCACTAAAGGATCTGGTGAAGACTCTATGTTAACCTTATTCTGTTCTTTTTTCTTATTCGATGAGTCGATGATTTCTTTTAAAGCTTCACTGGCAGTTTTAGGTGAACCTTTCTCTAAATAGCCAGCTTCCACGGCTTCGTTAAATATTTTCTCCCCGAATTCAGTTCTAAGTATTATAAAAGACCACCCTTCAGCTACACCTTGACCTCCAACCGAGATATCAGCAAGCTCGCCTGTTAAATCCATACACTCACTGCACGCAGCCATTTTAATAGTTTTAAGCTCGCTTATTTTAAATGAGAAAACAGCTGTAGTGTTTTCGTAACCGGTTAAAACACCTTTTTTAATAACGATTTTAGTGATTTTTGATAGATCATAGCCTTTAGATTCTAGAAATTCTTTTAGCTTATCATAATGATAGTTACCCCAGCAGAATGTGCTTATAGTTAAGCTTACTATATCCGCTATTTTTAAGCGGCCGTGGTCGGAAAATTGCATTTTCCTAAAAGATTCTATTTGGCAGGGGGTTCCAACTAATCCGATACTATTCATACATATATTGCAACCTACGAAATCACTATATTCATGATATATTTTACCCAGTAACTGGTTACTGGCTGAAACCGAGTAGATAGCACCTGCTGTTTCATGAATATTATTAGAGTTAGCAAAGAAGGGTGTAGGCTCCCATGACGTGCTGTTGATTCTTTTTGTGGTTATGGCCCCCTTTAAGTATCCTTTATCTAAAGCGTATTTTAAGAGAGCTGTGATGACCCCTCCGTCTTGGCCTAGCTTATTCAGTTTAGGATCTTTAGCCCTAGCCACTGCGATTGAAGAGTAAACTCCTATTTTATCTTCAGATGATCTAACACGCCCGAAAACATGCTGCTCCACTTCGTCGAAGTTGAGCCCAGTTCTCGGGCAGTGAGTGTAACAAATACCGCAAACATAGCAGTTTGAGATCAGGGTTGGCTTATAATCCTTAATTCCTATAGCTGAAACAGGGCACGCTGCAACACATCCGCCGCATAGCATGCACCTTTCTGTTTTAACTATATCTTTCAGCATTTTTGCTATTGGATAAAGATACGTGTCCTTTCTAGCTTGTTTTGATAACTCAATTTTTAACACTTTATCCCTCCGTTACAATTAGCGGACTAGAGATAATTTAAATAATTTATTATTTAAAAATATTAGGTTTAACACAGTGCTTTTGAAAATATTGAAATAATTTAATTTTCACAACTATATTAATCTGTTAATCGCTACTTCAGCTATATCCGTAGCGTAATCGGATATCCGAAAAATACTATCTGTTAAAAGATTGAAAGAGACTAACAGCTCAGGGTTTAATTTCTCTCTCTCAAACCATTTTCTGAAGCCCTGTTTTTTGTTTTTAAAAAGCATGTTATCATTAATTATTTTATTAGCTGTATCTATGTTACCTATTAGAAAAGAATCCATCGCTCCGCCGAAGATGTTGTAAACGGTGTTAAGCATTTCATCTAATTCTTTTACCATGTTCTCAAATTTTGAAGAGAGTAAAATCTTTAGCTGTTCCGCGATACGGCAGATGTGATCAGCGATATGCTCTATTCGCTGCATGACCATAAAATAATCTAAACAGTCTACAGGTTTCAGTTTAAGCTTTCTCATAACCTTATAATCTAATAACCCTGTCCTCAACTGTTTCAAAATTAAAAAATAGAATTGATCAACATCATCATCGATTTGAGTTATGTTAT
>JAWBON010000019.1:0-20790 GCA_038826135.1 Candidatus Odinarchaeota archaeon
TATTATTTTAGAAGCTGCGTGATCAACAGCTCGGATTGCTATAGAGCTGAATAATAATGGTATAGCGCCACCTACTAGAAGACCTATAAAAACATAAACGTTCGCGACGTTTATCAATCCTATACCTGTGTCTTCGACATATGACCAGAATAATGCTACAGCAGCGATTACAGCTGAAGCTATTGCAATACCTTTTGTAATAGCTTTAGTAGTGTTCCCTACGGCGTCAAGCTGCCCCAGGATTTCAGCAGCTTCACCTTCTTTTAACCCTGCCATTTCACCTATACCCTGAGCATTATCTGAGACTGGGCCGAATGTGTCCATTGAGATATTGTTACCTGTAAGCGTCAGCATTCCTATACCGCATAAAGCTACACCGTAGAATATGAATACAGGAGGTAAACCTGCGAATATCACGGCGGAGATTAGTATAGCTGTTGCTATAACTATAATATTCCATACACTGCCTTCGTAACCTACAGATAAACCTCTGAGAATAGTCGTAGCTGCACCTGTATTGGTTGATCTTGCAAGACCTTTAACAGCAGAGTGTTTTATAGAGGTGAACCGGTCTGTCAGCTCATTGATGGAGATGGCTAGTACAACCCCGGCTAATGTAGCTATAGATAATCTTACTGAGAGTAGAATCGGATCAATACCGATTGGTAATCCCGGTGGATTTGATAAACCGATATATAGAATGCCTGCTATGAAGAACCCGGCTATAGAGATAGATGCGGAAGTGTTGAAACCGAATTTAATCGATCTTAATGCGTCTTTCATCTCCCCTCTGGCTTTAACAAAGTATGTCCCGATTATTGAAGAAATTAAACCTATAGCTCTTACTATTAACGGGAAGATTACACCCGCAAATCCCAATGCCAGATAGCCTAAAATCATAGCGGAAACGATTGTAACCTCGTATGATTCGAATATATCCGCAGCCATACCAGCGCAGTCGCCGACATTATCCCCTACAAGATCAGCTATCACAGCAGGGTTTCTCGGATCATCTTCAGGTATTCCCTTTTCAACTTTTCCAACCATGTCCGCCCCTACATCGGCAGCTTTAGTATATATTCCACCACCAATCCGCATAAATAACGCTATAAGTGATCCTCCGAAACCGTATCCGAGTAAAACTTCGAAAGCATATTGTTGATATATCATGAATACTATGACACCGCCAAGTAAACCAAGACCGTCGGTTAACATACCCGCAATTGTCCCTGTCCTATAACCTATTTGCAAAGCTTCACTGAAAGTTCTTCTAGCAGCGCTTGCAACTCTAACATTACCCCTTGTAGCCATGTTCATGCCTATATAGCCTACACTGGCTGAGAAAACCGAGCCCATTACGAAAGCGCCAGCTCGACCTGCACCGTAAAATACCGCTTCAGGAGTACCAGCCGTGTAATATGATGTTGTCGCCAGATACGCTGTAAAGAATAATGCGATTGTCAGTACACTTACAATTGGAAAAATAGCTCGGAATTGCTTCTTAAGATAGCTGTTAGCACCACCTCGGATAGCTTTAGCTATCTTAACCATAGCTGGTGTACCCTCATCTTTACGAAGAATCTGTTTAATTAAAAGAACAGCGTAAACAAGGCCGCTGACGGATACTAGGAGGATAAACCATAGAAGCGCCCATTCTAATGTGATTTGAAACATATTATTGTCAACTCCAGTAAAGTAGACTGCAATATTTTAGCTGTATTTCACTGAGTATTAACAACTTACTTATAAATTTATATGTTAAATTCTTTTTAGCCGCCGAAGAATCTGCGGATCTCTTCAGCAGCTTTCTCAGGCGCTACCTCGTTTACAGGAAGACCCAGGCTTATTTCGAAACCTGTTTCGAAATAAAATCTTGGAAAAACTCGGATATACATATGATATTTTTCGTTTCTAACTGTTTGATTAATAATAAAGTTGTAGGAGGGGTTCTCAAGCACACAGTTGAAAGCTCGGCAAACATCTCTTAAGGTTAGAGCGAGCTCAATAAACTCCTCATCTTTTAATTTATTTATATTATTAACATGAGATTTAGGGATCACCCAAACCTCATACGGGAACATAGCCGCATAGGGGCTTATAACGATAGTTGATTTCTCCTCAAACACGAATCTGGGAGAGTTTCTCTCCCGAGCTATCACGTCCTCTATTAAACATTTTTCAGCCCCCTCCAGCATATTAAGCTCTTTAATAACACGGTCTGGGAGAATGTTTGAAGAGATAATGTGGCTGTGGGGGTGTAGGAGAGTGCCACCGGATTTAGGACCGTGATTTTTAGATATACTTATAAACTGGGCTCTCTCATCTTTTCCAAGCTCGTTGAAACGATCCCTGTAGACTTGAAATAATAATTTAACAGAGTCCGAGTTCATATTATGAAAGTAATTAGTATGATTTGGTGTGTCAATAATTAGCTCATGAACTCCGAATGGAACAATATATGTTAAACCTTTATCCTCTACTGGTGAAGGCTGCTCGGTAGATTCGAAAACGGGGAATTTATTATCTAAAACTTTAACAAGCCATGACGTCTCCCGGGTATCCCCGCCTTCAACCTTGCTGACAATGTTACCGGCCTCATCCTTCAAGTATACTTGTTTAGCTGGTGCTAGATTCATCTCTTTACCAGGGCAGAGAGGGCATTCAAAACCAGGTTTCTCAGCCATTTCCTCAGGCAAGCCTTTAGGTCTAATGCTCCTAATAGTTGCTATGAGCACTTTCTCATCGGTTAAATAATCTTTTCTTAACTGGTTCAAAAGGATTCACCAACTCGGCGGGTTATATTATAAAGTATGTAACCTATTATAAATATGTTTTTACACTGCTTAATTAAATATACGAGTAGAAAGTGAGCAAGGTGCTTGATTTGCCTAAAACTAGTAGAGGAGACTACAATAAGTTCTTGAAAAAAGCCTACGACGCTGAGAATAAAGCCTTCAAGCAATGGGATAAGAATAATTTTCTTAAAGCAGCAGAATTATTTAAAGACTCTGCAGAGTGGTTTGAGAAAGCTAAACAGGCAGCCACCACTATTGATGAAAAAGTGTTAACCACATCTAACTTTTTTGTAGAGTTAAGTAACCATTACTGGGTTTCAGGTCTTAAAAAATATTCTGACGATGAAGAATACGATGACGCTGCCGAGCTTTTTAAAAAAGCCATATTAAATAAGAAGAAAGCTTTAGAGGCGGATAAAGAGGATCTTCCGTTTAGGAAAGGGTTAGCCGGACAGAAGGAGGTTAAGAGAAGAGAGTGGAGGTTATTTCAGCAATCCACTTTAAGAGAATTATACGCTTATTATTTTCTTTCCGTCGGGCTTAAAGCCGAGAAAGAGAAGAAGACTAAGATTGCATTAGAGAATTTCGAGAACGCTGCAGCAAGCTATAATCAGCAGATTAAATATTTGAAAAGTGTTAAAAAACCGTATTATCTCGTTCAACTATATCTTTTGAAAACATATCTTAAGATAGCTCAGTGTAAAAAAGAGCTGAATAAAGTGAATGAGGCTGTAAACGATTATAACCGTATAATAAGCCAGGTTGAAAAACTTGATAAGCGCCATAAAATGAGAGCTGAAGCGATTCTAGCACTTGCAAACGCGGAGCTGGGGGAATGCTATAAGGAATTAGACAGGGAGGGTGAAGCGGTTAACTATTATTGGCGTTTCCTAGAGTGGGCTAAAAAAGTTAAACTAGACAGGGAGCAGGCTCTAGAAGTGGCCAGATGTATTTGTATAATCACAATTATAAACATTAAATTAGGGAACACCAGTGAAGTGGATAAGGCTATTAAAGAATTCAAGTCCGGTAAAATATTCGGTAAAAATATAAGAGAAGTTCAAAGAGACCCATGGTATAATCTAGCTTCCTTAATCTCAGAATATTATAAAACCGGTGATGAAAAAATCTTTAAAGACGCTAAAGTCGTGTATGAGAAAATGATTGATAAGAAAGACAGATTCATAACAAGGTTCTTTGAGAAAACTGAGAATATCTAAAGGTTTATTTAAGAAAACATATAAAATAATTATTAATCAGATTCATCCAGGATGTGTCGTTTTGAAAATCTTAATCACAGGAGCTACTAGAGCTGGTAAAAGCACTTTAATAAGAACTCTGACAAACGGGAAGAGCATAAGTGTTGATAAACACGGAACCACGGTAGCGTTAGATCACGGTGTTATAACAGTTAGAGGTATAAAACTCTACTTATTCGGTACACCCGGATTAGAGCACTTCAGTGTTTTAAGAAAGATTCTATCCGAGGGAGCGGATGGAATAATATTCGTAGTTGACAGTGAAGACAAGTCGAACGATAATCTTGCAAAACTCGTCTGGAGAGAGATAGCTTCACTAGCTCCAGCAGTCCCATGCATAGTCGCTGCTAATAAACAGGATAAGGCTAACGCTAGAAAACCCAGTGAATTACGCAGAGACTTGAAATTCCTCTCCGGTGTTCCCATAATCCCCACCAGCGCCAAAGACAATTTCAATTTAAACGTGTTAGTGAACTCTATGCTAACAATATTAATAGGCGAGTTGAGCCCGCTGCTTAAAAAAATAGAGAAATACAGTGACGTGAAAGAGGGAATCAAGAAAGTCATGAACGATATGAAAATCGATTATGAGAAGATAAAATCCTATTTAAACTGGCTTGAGTACAGGGAACTTGTGGAAGTGGATTGGGAGAAAGGCAGCTACTCTATGAGACGGGAGCTTAAAGAATTATTAGATGCTGAAAGCCCGCCTATTTTCTGAATTTTAACGGGCGAAAAGTATTTAAGCATATAACAGTTTAATCTATCAGCGTCTATTTATTAGAGGTGCAGGATTTGGCGGGGTGTTGGAGGTATAACTTTTTTGGAAGATATTCAAAACCTCCTACAGGATACTCCGCTTAAACCAGTTTTAAGCACCAGCATATTACCGGCTATAATTAAATCTTCGCTTGATTTTATGCCGTATAAGATTTTTTTAAAAGAATCTGTTTTAGAAAACAATGTCTATATTAAAATCTTTGAAAGGGGGTTAAATAGTTGAATGGCAAAAAAATAAGACTTTCTAGAATTATGAAAAACGGAAAAGCGGTAATAATACCGATGGATCACGGTGTAAGCAACGGTCCTATGGATGGAATAGTGAAAATAGAAGACACTATTAGAAAACTCGAGGAAGGAGGGGCTACTGCAATACTCACACATAAGGGAATAGTTCGAAGCCTAAGCCAGGTTCCTAAAACAGGCGTAATAGTTCATTTCTCAGCTTCAACCTCAATGTCCCCTGATACAAACTGGAAAGTCCAGGTTGGAAGCGTTGAGGAAGCTATAAGACTGGGCGCGGATGCGGTCTCAGTCCACGTTAACATAGGATGCGATCGAGAGCCAGAGATGCTTATGAAACTGGGTGGAATAGCTGAAGCCTGTGATGAATGGCAGATACCTCTACTAGCTATGATGTACCCTAGAGGTAAAAACGTGAAAGACCCCTTCGACCCTAAAACAGTAGCCCATGTTGCACGGGTTGGAGCTGAACTCGGAGCTGATATAATTAAAACCAATTACACTGGAAGCCCGGAAACATTCAGACAGGTTGTTGAAGGCTGCCCTGTACCTGTTGTTATAGCAGGCGGCCCGAAAATGGATTCAGATCAAGCAGTTTTAGAAATGGTTAAGGGAGCCATGCAAGCGGGAGCTGTCGGAGTTTCAATGGGTAGAAACGTATTCCAGCACAGAAACATAGCCGGGATGACCAGAGCTTTATACAAGATAATAGTTGAAGGAGCCACTGTTAAAGAGGCTGCTAAAGAATTATAGACAGGTGAATGAGTTGAGTAAAGAAGTCTGGGTGGATCTTTCAAATCAGAAATGGCCTTCGAAAAAAGAGGTTTTAACCACTGCTCTAGAACGTGGAATCAGCACAGTGATACTCGATGAAGAGGATATACCTAAAGCTAGAAAAATAGGGCAGTTAAAAATAGCCACATATTATAAAGATTTAAAGACACCCTCTGAGGCCGATTTCCAAATAATTGAAAATGTAAAAACCAGTGAACAAACGCAAAAAATAAGCGAAAGTATACAGGCTAGAAGATATGAAATAAACAGTAACGAGGATGTTTTAATAATTAAAGAAGAGAAAAACACACTGCCATATTTTATAATATCAGCTAAAAACTGGAAGGTAATCCCCCTAGAGAATCTAATAGCGGAATTCCAGAACAGTAGAACAAAACTTATCGCAGAGGTTAACAGTATTGAAGAGGCCAAACTGTTCCTTCAAACCTTGGAGAAAGGTGTAGACGGCGTGTTATTAAAGAATCCAACAATAGACCAAGTGATCGAGACAGCCAAGATATTGAAAGAATTTTACAAGCAGAAAACCGAACTCACACCAGCTAAAATAACCGTGATAAAACAGTTAGGAGCTG
Organism: Candidatus Odinarchaeota archaeon; assembly: GCA_038826135.1. Classification (GTDB taxonomy): domain Archaea; phylum Asgardarchaeota; class Odinarchaeia; order Odinarchaeales; family Odinarchaeaceae; genus Odinarchaeum. The sequence continues at coordinate 6,445 of JAWBON010000019.1, forward strand.
GCGACAGAGTTTGCATAGACACATGCTCAATACTTCGAAAAGGAGAGGGTATCCTAGTAGGTTCCCAGTCAAAAGGCCTATTTCTAGTCCATTCTGAAAGTTTGGAGTCTGAATACGTTGCTTCCAGGCCTTTCAGAGTAAACGCGGGACCGGTTCACTCCTATGTTTTAACACCCGGTAATAAAACCAAGTATCTTTCCGAGCTGAAAGCAGGAGATGAAATCCTAGTTGTTAGCAGTAAAGGAGAGACTTTTACAGCTATTATCGGCCGTGTTAAAATCGAGGTAAGACCGTTAATACTGGTAGAGGCTGAAGTTAAAGGTGAAACCTATAAGATAATACTTCAGAACGCTGAGACTATAAGACTGGTTGACAGTAAAGGTGAGCCTGTGTCTATAACCCAGTTAAAAGTCGGAGATCAAGTCCTGTTAAATATTAGAGAAGGGGCCCGCCACTTCGGAACCCAAATCCAGGAGACAATAATAGAACGGTAGATGGTTTATTTGATAGGCTCCACATTAATATGCGTCTCAATAGTAAAGAGGACGCTGGTCGAAATAATCAAGGCAGCTAACACACTGTTAAAAGAACCCGTAGACCTCTTAGAGCTCAGACTAGACTATCTTAAACCATTACCAGAACTAGAACAAGTTCTCAAACTATTAGACGTTAAAAAACCTAAAATAATCACGTTTAGACCTAGAAGCGAGGGCGGTGAAAGCGATCTTGACGATGAAAGCAGAATAAATATTTTCAAAGAATTCATTAAAAAAAGAGTTGAATATGTGGACATCGAGTATTCAACTCTGAAAAATAAAGAGGTGTTGAAAGAAGCGGAAAACTATAATGTGAAAACAATACTTTCAAAACATATATTAGATGAAACACCCTCTTTTAAAGAGTTAAAGACACTACTAAATAATATGATGGTTTTAAAACCGTCTTTTATAAAAATATCAACAATGATAATGGATAAAGATGACGTGATAACACTCTCCAAGCTTATAAGCTACGCTAACAAGAAGAATACTCCGATAGTGGTTACTGGAATGGGCGAGCTTGGAAAAATCACCCGGATATTAAACCCTATAATGGGCTCTAAGATAACCTACTGCAGCATGCCAGGTGAACCTGCAGCTCCAGGCCAACTAGATTATAATAAAACTATAACAATGTTAAAAGAATTATTCTAGGAGGTATATTAAATGAGTAAAATAGGTGTAGCAGTATGCGGCGCAACCGGGAGCGTGGGCCAAAGATTCATAGAACTGTTACAAGGCCATCCCTGGTTCGAGCTTAAATGCATAATGGCTTCTGAGAGAAGTGAAGGTAAAAAATACTCGGAAGCGGTTCAATGGATAGTCTCATCTAAGATGCCGGAACAGGTTAAAGACATGGAGATTAAACCACTCTCAACTAAAAGCTTAAAAAACGAGGATGTTAAAATAGTGTTCTCAGCCCTACCAGCAGATGTAGCCGGACCTGTCGAAGAGGAGTTTGCTAAAGCAGGCTACGCAGTCTCATCAAACGCTTCAGCTCATAGAAAAGACCCTGATGTACCGATACTCATACCAGAGGTTAACGCTGAACACATTAAACTAATACCCGTCCAGCGAAAGAAAAGAAATTGGGACGGCCTCATCGTCACCGAGGCTAACTGCACAACCACCGGTTTAATAATGCCTTTGAAACCGATATACGACAGTTTCGGCATAGAAAAAGTGATAGTGACAACTATGCAAGCGCTCAGCGGAGCCGGGCTTCCAGGAGTTCCAAGCATGGCAATCATAGATAACGTAATCCCTTACATAGCTAATGAAGAGGAGAAAGTGGAATGGGAGACGTTAAAACTTTTAGGGAAATTCGACGGGGATAGAATACTCCCCGCTAACATCAAGGTGAGTGCAAGCTGCAACAGAGTCTTCGTATTAGACGGCCACACTGAATCCGTCCTCGTGGAGACAACTAGAAAAGCCAGCGTTGAAGAGATTAAAAAAACGCTTGAAGATTTTAAAGGAGAGCCTCAAAAACTGAAACTACCAACAGCACCTAAGAATCCGATCATTGTTTTAAACGAGGTAAACCGGCCTCAACCGAGATTTGACAGATGGGCGGGGGAGCCTGAACGCGCTAAAGGCATGGCGGTCTCGGTTGGTAGAATACGCCCAGACACAGTTTTCGAGAAAGGTGTTAAAATGACTGTTCTATCCCATAATACTGTAAGAGGTGCTGCAGGGGAATCAATACTAAACGCGGAGCTTTTAGTAGCTCATAAACTAGTGTAGTGAGTTTATGTTGAAAAACCACAGTTTGAACGCGGAGACCAGCCTATACTGTCTAATAGGCAGCCCAGTCTCCCACTCCCTATCTCCACTAATGCACAATCACGCCTTCCGAAAACTCGGTTTAAACGCAGTTTACATAGCCTTCAACGTGGAGGACAACAAACTCGGTGAAGCGGTAAAAGGGTTAAGAGCCCTTAACATAAAAGGAGCGAATATTACAATCCCGCATAAAACCAGCGTGATCAAATACTTAGACACCGTGGATGACACAGCTTTGAGAATAGGGGCTGTTAACACTATTAAAAACATTAACGGAAGACTAGTAGGGTATAATACGGATTGGGAGGCAGCTATTGAACTCTTAAAAGAGAAAGCGGGAAAACTGCAGGGAAAGAACGCTCTTATAATAGGAGCGGGGGGTGTTGCTAGAGCAATCTTATACGGACTGGTAAAAAACAGTGTTAACGTGTCAATAACTAATAGAACCATGGATAAAGCCCGCCAACTAATAGTTGAATTAAAAAAACACGTAGGTGAAAAAATCGAGTGCACAGCGTTAAACCCTGAGAAAATCAGAGAGAAAATATCAGATTTCCAGATAATCATAAACGCTACACCGCTCGGCATGACACCGAATATAAATGAAACACCGTTAAATACAGACTACTTAACCGGTGAAATAATAGTTTTCGACACAGTCTACAATCCGCTTGAAACCCTTCTGATAAAAAAAGCTAAGCAGCAGGGTTCCACTGTAATAGAAGGCTACAGGATGCTTGTCAAACAGGGAGCGTTATCGTTCAAGCTATGGACAGGCATAGAGCCCCCTGAGAAAGATATGGAGAAAATAGTGTACATGAAGTTGAAGGGTGATCTTGGTGAATAAAAAAGCCTCAGCTATTTCACACGGTGCGATAACTGTGATAAACGCTATAGCGGCGGGATTAGGCTCCGCTATAGGAATAGACCTGTGGACTAGAGCTGAGGTTGAAATACTAACAGAGGAAAAATATATAAGCAATATTTCAGGTTATGAAGAAGCGGACACCTCGTTAATCGAGAACTGTGTTAGGAAAGTTTTTGAAAAATTTAATATAAAAGGCTGCGGTGCTAAAATAACCACTTACAGCAATATACCAATCGGTAAAGGTCTTAAAAGCAGCAGTGCAGCCGCTAACGCTGTTACACTAGCCACTGTTAAAGCGCTTAACCTCAACCTATCCGATATTGAAATAATTAAAATAGGGGTTGAAGCGGCTATACAGTCGAAAGTAACTATAACAGGAGCCTTCGACGATGCTGCAGCATCATACTTCGGCGGCCTAGTTCTCACAGACAACACTAAATATCAAATAATATTTAGAAAACCGTTCACGAAAAATGTGAAAGCAGTTCTACTTATACCCGAACAGAAAACGTCAACACGGACAGTTGAATCTATTAATAAAACAAAGCTTATAGGCAAACTCATACCGCACATAGCCGACCTTGTTAGAAAAGACATGGTTGAAGACGCGATGAGTTTTAACGGATTCCTATACGGTGCATGTTATAACACTCCGACGGAGGCTTTATTCAAAGCTTTTGAAGCGGGAGCTACAGGGGTAAGCGTCTCAGGAACAGGCCCGACCATAGCTGCTTTAATCGACGAGGAGAAAGTAAACTTGTTAAAAAAAGCGTGGAGCGGGTTTAAAGGCGAGATAAGAGTCACAAATATAAATAACAGTAAAGCTAACGCTGCTATAATATAGGAGGTGAAGGGCGTCTAGAAAAACAGCCCGTGAAAATGGTTAAAGCAACTATTCACCCGGTTAACTCTTTAAAAGGAGAGGTGGAGGCACCCCCATCTAAAAGCCACACCCACCGCATACTAGTAGCAGGCCTCCTATCAGAGAATAATATAAAAGTTTATAATCCGCTTATCGCAGGTGACGTTGAAGCTACCATAAACTGTTGCAGATTATTCGGCGCGGAGTTGAAAATAAAAGATAAGTTAATTGAAATAACTCCACCGGATAAGTTAAACGCTCCGGTAGAGGTTTTAGACGCTAAAAACTCCGGGACAACCATACGCTTCATGATGTCGATAGCGGCGATGGCTAAGGGGACAACTCGTCTAACCGGCTCACCGCAGCTTAAAAAAAGACCGATGGAGGACTTAGTAAACGCGTTAAACACTCTAGGAGCTACCTGCAAATACCTGGAGCGTGAAGGATATCCCCCTATCTCCATAACAGGCAGCGATAGATTAGGCGGAGAGGCTTCAATTCCAGGAGGCATCAGCTCGCAGTTCATATCCAGCCTATTATTAGCGTTACCAAGATCAACAGTCAACTCTATAATACATATTAAACCACCGGTTAAATCCAAACCCTACATAAAAATGACGCTGGAGCTTTTAAGTAAAAGCAGTATAACTATAAAAGCTTCAAAAGACTTTAAAGAATTCATAATACCTGGAAACCAGCATTATAATATAAGCGAATACACCGTTCCAAGCGACTGGTCTTCAACCGCTTTCCTACTAGCAGCCGCTGCGATAACTAATTCACCACTAACAGTTACCAACGTTGACTTCAACTCTATAAGTGCTGATAGAAAGATAATAAATGACCTTGAAAAAATGGGTGTTAAAATAGAAGCAGACGTTGAGAGAAAAATATTGAAGGTAAAAGAGTCTAAACTGTCAGGTGCTAGAATACACTGCGGTAACTCACCGGATCTTATACCAATATTAGCGGTGATGGCCTCATATGCGAAGGGGACAACAATCATTTACGGAGCGGAGCATGTCCGCTACAAGGAGAGTAACCGGCTTTCCACCATAAGGGAGGAGCTTACTAAAATGGGGGTTAAAATCAAAGAAAATAAAACCGGTTTAACAATAAAAGGCTCAGGTGGAGTAAATCCTTCGAATAATTTAGACTCGCACGGAGACCATAGAATATTTATGTCCCTGTGCATAGCAGCGCTCAAAGCAGGCGCACCCTGCACCATCAACGGGCTGGAGACATACAGTGACTCCTACCCGAGCTTTATTAAAGATCTTAAAAAAATAGGTGTAAAAGTGGAGGAGAAGATAGATGCCTGATAACAGTCTTGGAAAAATCTTCAAGATCACAGTATTCGGGGAAAGTCATGGAAACGTTATAGGCGTAGTTGTAGACGGGGCCCCAGCCGGGTTAAAAATAAGCGATGAAATAATTCAAGCCGAACTGGATAAAAGAAGACCGGGCTTATCAGAAACCTCTACAACACGCTTAGAAGAAGACAGGGTGAAAATATATTCAGGTGTATTTAACGGTTTAACAACCGGCGCCCCCATATGTATGATGATAGAGAATAGAAATATCAGAAGCGAAGACTATGAAGAGTTTAAATCAAAACCCAGACCAGGACATGCAGATCTCACCGCCTATATCAAGTACGGTGGGCTTAACGATTACAGGGGTGGAGGGCAGTTCTCGGGAAGAATCACAGCAAGCTTTGTAATGGCAGGCGCTATAGCTAAGCAGATACTAGCAGTTAAAAAAATAGATGTCTTAGCCTATACTTATAAAATAGCGAATATTACAGCGAATATCCCCGGATTAGATGAGATCAAGGTGAAAAAGAACACAAACCAATTATATTGCCCAGATAGAGAAGCCTCTGAGGAAATGCTTAGAAAAATATTAGACGCTAAAAAGGAGGGGGATAGTGTCGGGGGGGTAATCCAGTGTATAGTAACAGGTCTACCCCCGGGTATAGGGGAACCAGTCTTCTCCTCTATTGAAAGCGAGATCTCTAAAGCCATCTTCTCAATACCGGGTGTGAAAGGAATAGAGTTCGGCTCAGGGTTTAAAGCAGCGTTAATGAAGGGCTCCGAGCATAATGATCCGTTTAAATATGAGAATGGGAGAGTAGTGGCGGAGACGAATAACGCTGGCGGGGTGCTCGGCGGCTTATCAACAGGGATGCCTGTAATATTCAATGTAGCTGTGAAGCCGACAGCCTCTATAGCTAAAGAACAGTTAACAGTCGACCTTGAAAATAAAGTTCAAACAACTATAAGAGTTAAAGGCAGACACGACCCCTGCATAGTACCCAGAGCTGTACCTGTGGTTGAAGCTGTCACAGCGATAGTCATAGCGGACTTGTTAATTCAAGCCGGGTTTATTGAGCAAGTGCAACCTTCAGATAAAAAAGACATAAAATATCAGAGGGGATTAATAGACAGGCTTACATTCAAGATACTGGAATTATTCAAGCAGAGAACAGACGCCGCTATGAACATAGCTAAAATAAAAGCTGAAAAGGAAACCAGTATACGCGATATTGAAAGAGAAAAACAGTTACTAGATGAAGCCGCACTCTATGCTAAGAGAATCGGTCTACCGGAGGAGGATGCTATCAGCCTCGTTAAAGAATTAATCAGGTTAACGGTTAAATTAGAGGAAAAAACTAGTAAAACAGGCAAGTAATAATCACGTGGGGGATTCATGTTTGAAACTGGCTGTTTTAGGAGGAGCCGGTAGGCTGGGAGCTTGGATTACAAGATTTTTAATAGCGCACAATATACAGACCGTTATAGCTACACCCGATTTAAAGAAGCATAAGCGTTTCATAGATGAACTTGGCTTAGAAGCCTACAGCGACAACGTAAACGCGGTTAAATCAGCGGACGGTGTTATAATATCAGTTCCATTAGAGGATACAGTAACAGTTCTAAAAGAGATAACCCCGCATATTAAACAGAACTCGTTTATAATAGAAGTCTCCTCTATAAAGACACCGGTTGAAGAATTTCTTAAAGAGAATAGTAAAATCTTGCTTGAAAAAAACATCAGCCTTCTTTCCATCCACCCCATGTTCGGTCCAGGTGCTAAAACAATTAAAAGAAAAAATATTATACTAATACCCTACACGGGAAACGAGAATATACTGCGACGCGTTAAAGAGTTTTTACAACGTGAAGAAGCTCGCATAGTGGAATCAACTTATAGAGAACACGATCAGAAAGTTGCATTCACCCTAGCTCTACCCCACTTCCTAACAATGCTTTTCACCGCGGTTATCAGCAGCAACCAGTTTAAAAACGATTTAAAAAATTACGCTGGCACCTCATTTAAAATATTAAAGCTTTTATCTGAAAGCCTCCCCTCCGAATCCTGGAAACTCTACTCACATATTCAGATGATTAATAATTACACAGTAAACGTATTAGAGAGTTTGAAAACCCACTTCAATAAATTATTCGAAATCATAATAAACAAAGACATAGAAGGATTCAAACAATTCTGGAATAATAATATACTCCCCGTAGACGATGATAAAACAAACTGGATAAAATCCTATAAGAAAATCTACAATCTCATAGAGAAAATTTAATATTAAAAATAAAAAAAGAAAAAATATTAGTCGAGTTTCAGAACCATCCTGTATCCTTCAATATCCAGCAGCCCATGCCCGCTATAGTTGAACACTATAACTTTCTTTTCATTCCGCTTCTTAGCCTCTTTCGCAAGATCTATAGCCGCACATATAGCGTGGCTTGTCTCAGGAGCGGGAATAAGCCCCTCAGTCTCAGCGAAAAGCTTAGCACACTGATATATCTGCTCCTGCGGATAAGCGACAGATTTTATGAATCCCTCATTCCTCAACAAACTAACAGTAGGCGCTGCACCGTGATATCTTAACCCACCAGCGTGTATCGGAGGAGGGATAAACTCACAGCCTAAAGTGTACATTTTTATTAAAGGCGTTGTTTTAGCAGTATCACCGAAATCGTAACGGTACTCGCCTTTTGTAAGAGACGGGCATGCTACAGGTTCAACCGCTAAAACCTCCGGGGAAGATAACTCGTTTCTAAGTATTTTACCAAGATACGGAAAACTGAACCCGGCGAAGTTACTGCCACCTCCAACACAGCCGATTAAAGAATCAGGGATAAGATCCAGCTTATTCATCTGCTCTATAAGCTCCTGACCGATCACAGTCTGATGTAAAATAACATAGTTCAGAACACTGCCTAACGTGTACTTTGTATCCGGGTTTTTAACAGCCATCTCTATAGCTTCACTTATAGCTATGCCTAAGGAACCTGGATGATTAGGATCCTTAGATACAAGGCTTCGACCGTAATCTGTTTTATCACTCGGAGAAGCGTAAACATCAGCCCCCAGAAGTTTCATAATATATTTACGATACGGTTTCTGATTATACGAGCAGCGGACCATGAAAACCGTGCATTTTATACCAACCATCGCACACGCGTAAGCTAAAGCACTACCCCATTGACCCGCCCCGGTCTCAGTGGTTAAGTTTCTCACACCCTCCTTCGCAGCATAGTATGCCTGCGCTATCGCAGTATTCGGTTTATGGCTGCCTGTCGGGGATAAATCCTCTCTTTTAAAGAATATTCTAGCAGGCGTGTTCAGTCTCTGTTCAAGTCTCTTAGCCCTGTATAGGGGGGACGGTCGACCCAGCCGGTAATAGTATTCTACCAGATCCTCAGGTATACTAATATAACGCTCCTTCGCAAGCTCCTGCTTCACACACTCCTTAGGGAAAAGATTCATCAAAGCTTCAGCTGGGATAGGCTCTTTCGAAGCAGGGTTAAGATACGGTGGAAACTCTGATCGTATATCCGCTAATATATTATACCATTTCCTAGGCAACTCATCCAATCCAAGTTGAACCTTCACATCATTCATATTAGACATAATTCAACCTCCAAAATTTTTTAATTTTTAAAAAAATATAGAATTTATCAGCTAACCAGTGCAGTGGCTTCTAAGGCCACAATAACCAGCGCCAAGCCCAGATCCGGCTTAACAAAAAAGCCTCAGATGAAAAAACACTATTTAAAAACAGTTCTACTTTCAAGTAAGGGTTAACACCACTCGCGCACTGCACTGTTAAAGCTAACTCCATTCCAAGGCATACACCTTACTGAAAGATTAAAAATAAATTAAAAAATGTAGTATATAATATTTTCGGTGTTAACTAGTTTCAAGATAGTCTTCTATAAGAATAGTTAACAATGGAATAAAACAGACAGGCAGGATCCATAAATTATCCGAAATAGTTAAAGGAATCAGTGGAAGCCTTACAAATCGTAAAATAACCGAGATTATTAGAAAAACGCTCCAACACGTTAAAATAATATAAGTATTTTTCAACTTAACCTTATCCATAAAACTCCCTTTTTTAAATTGAAAGCCGCCGAATCTTATCCTCAAACTTGGACTTTAAACTATGATATTCCTCCGAGCTGATCTCGCCTGAACTATGCCTCGAATCTAAAGAAGCAAGCAGCTCCTTGTATATTTCAAGTTCAGCTTGCCTATCATCTTCCAATTCAACCATACTAGAATTTTCAAGTTTGTTTGTCAGCTCAGCTATAATCTTATCTCTCTCCAACACCTCCGCCTTAAGAGAAGCCACTGTAGACTCTAAATTATCAATCCTGGTTAATAAATCATTTATCTGATTAAAAAAAATATCCCGTTCAGCAGGCTTTGTTTTCCCAGTAACCTCCACTAGAACAGAATCACTGGCTGGTGTAGAGCGGGGGGGTGTTTCTACTCGAGTTGAAGACGTACTACGCTTCTCCATTAAATATACTATCAAGAATAGGGTAGGAAAAAGCATCATAATAAAAAGAATCGGGCTTAATAAAATAAGTATTAAATCAACTAATATTAGAAGCAGTAAAAATACGATAACAATAAACAATTACACTACACCTCTAAGAATAATATTAAAACTAAAAATATAATATTAACTATTCATGAGATAAGGAGATTTTTAATATTCTGATTAAAAAAATAAAAGAGGAGAGAGGTTTATCTTTCAACTCTGCCTTTTATGCCTCTTCTTTTCAGAACAAAGTATGCTCCAATACCTGCAGCTACAACTACTACAACGATCGGTATTATTATCCATAACGGTATGCCAGGTGTGAATGAGAAAACCACGAATACACTAAAGTGGGTTAAGTGACCGGATATCCAGTTCTCAGCTGTATTATGAATTACCTCGCTTAAAGCCTCATACGCGTTAGTGGACGGGTTAAACCAGTAAATGTTCAGCGAGTTCTCGTCAACACCCGCAACCTGTTCATCAGTGTAATAGAAGGTAAGCCAAGCGTCAACACTGGTAACTGTTTCAGTAGCTGTTATGTTAACATAGTAGCCTATCGGGGTGAAGCCTCCACCAGGAGAAGGAGCCCCTACAGCTTCGCTTATCACTAAACCTGTTGCACCAGAGATACTGTTTATTGTTAAGGATACCCCTAAGCTTGGAACATTGAACACAGCTGGAAGATAATTCGGATCCACGTATCCGCCTGTAACATCCCCGGTAACAGTGGAGAATAACAGATCTTTAAGATCTGGAATGGTTTTATTATCCCAGAACATTGCAACAGCTTTCCCTTGACTATCATAAACTATATTATCCGGCGGCGTTGTACCTGCATAGGATAGTATTGTGTGATGTGTGCCATTGCTGCCCCCTGAAACAAGTATCCCAAGCTTCTGATTTGCAGTAGACGGGTAGACGCCGGCTTCGGCTTCGAATAAACTGTTTAAATTATACCAGGAAGAGTTAACCCAGCTCTTAGTAGGAGTTATTAATACACCTGTAACCTGCTCCGTGTAACCGTAGCCCTCCACCATCTCCACATTAACATAGAAATTACTGAATTTTAAGTCTAAGTCTTTGATTGTAGTGTTAAAATCGATAGGGCGCATTACAGACCAGAACCTGGCATCACTAATCCACCAACCGGAAGATTCATCATAGCACTCCAGCCAGTACTCATTTAAATTGTTAACATAGTATTCTATAGCCTGATAGCCTCCAGTATACTTCTGCCAACCGTTGCTAATTTTGTAGTCTGGACCTTTCTCGATTACATGGTGAGCTTCCACTATAGAGACGTTTTCATTCCACCACCAGTCGCCGAAAAACGGAGGTTCACCCAGGAAATCCTCGTAGTCCTCTATTAGATTTTCAAAGTCAAGTTCACCGCTCGCAGCGATACTGCCGGTACCGGTGGTTGCCCCAGCATTCACACTTATACTAAATGCTCCTTTCTGTAATCTAGAAGCCATAAAAACCTCCATGAAGAACTCATAGAGGTCTGAGTTATTTAAATAGAGTGTGCTTGGAACCTCGCTCTCTGGAGGCCACCAACCAACTTCTATGGGCGGCATCAGTGTGTTTATGACTTTTTTCAAATCTATGGTTTGACTGCCGGACCAGGTTAATTTCTGAGTTGAAGGGTTATAGCTTATACTACTGCTTCCGACAGAGTTGGCCACCATCTGCTCATACTCGTACATGACAGCAGCGGTTACATTCCAGTCGCTTACACCAATAGTATCGTAGATAAGCGGTGTCATGAAAACTTTTCTAAGACCCCATGTAGTGTTCTGCGCTTTAAAATCGAAATTAATTAAAGCGCCAGGATGAGTTCCACTGAAAGTAGTGTTAGTGTATGTGAAAGTCGCGTATGTACATAGAACAAGCATATTTGTAATATTGTAAAGAGAGTCCTCGCCTGTGCCAACTAGGCTCTCCATAAACTGTTTAAAGAACTCTAGATGTGTATAGTTGAATGATTCTCCTTGATAGATTAATCCACCGTTCCCGTAAAGGCGTATATTAGTGTCATTCAACCACAAGTTCACTGTTATAGGGCTTCCAATATAATCATTAGTACTTATAGTTATGACACCGGTTAAAACCCCTTTGTTAATGTTTAAGCTGCCTGTGAATGAGGGTATTTCGAACGGCATTGTCATTGAAAAAACTTCTTCCATTATTTTGGTTAAATTCATATCTTTCAGAAGCGCTGAAACACTTAAGACACCTTGATTACCATCGTAGTTAAGGTTGAAATCTATGTCCCCGAGGGCAAGTGAACCTGTAGTGTTAAAACTCCAATCATAGTTGAAGGTGAAGTTCAGTTTATTATTCAAGATATCCAACACTAATTTCATTAAGTACTGGTCTGTTGAACTTGAATACCATGTAGATGTGTAGTTTTGGACAATTGTATCGTTTGTGATGAATAATATAAAACTCCTGTCATAGGATGCGTTAAACAGCTTTACATGTGAATTGGTGATCTGAACACTTCCATCCGGCATTACTGTGAAAGTAACATTGACGGTGCTATCAACCGATGGCGGTGCTTTAACAGGCTGAAAACTTAACGGTAGAACAGCCACTATTGACAGTAACAGAGCTGCTGTTGTTAGAAATCCTAAAACTGTTCTTTTACTCATATTATTTTTCACCGTTAATTCAAATTTTAAAAAAAAACATAGTAATATTATTATGAAATGTTTTATATAAATGATTAGCTGTTCTTTGACTTATTATAGTCAGGGGAGTAGCGGACATGTTTAGTTTTACCCTGCCCTATAATCTCTAAGTTAAGATTGTTAACGAATTCAATAGGTTCTAAAAGAAATAATCCTGCGTCTAAACCTATTTTGAAAGCATCTATTCTGAGTAGACCTGATAGAATCTCTTCTCGAAACAACTTTTCATCTTTAACATAGCCGGGTTGGATCGTTAACTTTAACAGGGGTTTATAGTTTTTGCGAGATATGTATATTTCCCATTTATCCACTCTTCCGTTAACCATATTAGATTTTAAAATCTCATTTACGGAAATAGTTGAGAATCTTATAATACCGAGATTGATAATATCATCCACGCGTCCTAGAATCTTAAGTTTAGGGCAGATATTTCCACATATACATTCGTCTACTTGCACTATTTTCACAAGATCTCTTATTCTATATCTTATAAGCGGCAGCGATTCTTTAAAATCGGTAACGACAAGTTCACCGGTTAAGTTTTTCTCAGCTTCAGATAGTAAAACAGCTTCAGGCTTATAACCTGGTTCCCTGCTTTCTTTTTCCAGTTCGCTTTCAGGAATAATCTCTAATATACAGTTAAGCGAGGGGAAATGTAAACCGTTATGTTCACTACACTCGTAGCCTACTCCGAAGCCTTCCGTGAAACCGTATAGGTCAAATGCCTCTAAACCCCAAAGGTCTTGTAAAGCACTCCTATAAGGGTCTAGGGATTCAGCAGTGAAGAAACCTAATCTAAGTTTTTTAAAAACTTGTTTAGGTTTTATTGATATGATCTTAGTGAGGGCGGAGCCTAGTTTCAGTTTAAGACTTCCTTTTTCTTTAGCTATTGATTTGAGTATGCTTGGAGCTCTGCTAGCGATTTCTTCAGCTATTCTAAGAACCAAGGAGGGAGTTGATAATAGGATAGTGGGTTGTCTTTTCATTAAAAGCCCGAAGCTGTCTTGCATAGATGTTGGGCTTGTGATAATCTGTTCTATAGGGTGGCCTATACTTGCTGAGGATTCTAAAACCCTGTATGGTAGACTGCCTGATATAAAAGGTGTGGGGAGGGTGATTGATAACATTATATCCTCAGGTTTTAAGCCTGCTTCAAATAATATTTTTCCGATTTCAGTGCGAGACATCGAATAGTCTTTATAACTCCATGGAATCCATTTCTTTTTACCCATAGAACCGGATGTGCAATGCCAGAGCGCTACGTTTCTTGTTAGAATTATCTCTTCAGCTGGGTGGTTCTCCCAAACTGTTCTTAAATCATTTGAATCTATAAAAGGGAGTTTTTTAAGGGATTCAAATCCTTTTAACGCATCCAGTTTTAAGTTTTTACCAGACCATTTATCCTTGTATAGGGCTGAGCGACTGGCCTTCTTGAAAAGCTTGGTTTCATTCAGCCGTCTCTCCTGGTTTTCATAATGTTTTTGGAAACTTGACAGATTCAACACCGTTTAAATAATTATGATTAAATTATTTAGTCAACAAGAATTTTAATATAATGTTTTATCGCTATTATTAGGTTGTGAATATGCTGTTTGAAAACATACTCATGTTTATTATGAGTAGAAAACTTCGGTATCTGAGGAGTAGAATTGGTAAAATAGATTCTGAAAAAAGTAGAGATCTTTTAAAAAAAGTTAACCGTGATAATTTAGAGAAAATTATTAAATACAAGTTTTACAAGA
>JAWBON010000020.1:0-19756 GCA_038826135.1 Candidatus Odinarchaeota archaeon
ATCGGTTGCCTCTTAACCAATCCAGTTCACCTTCTAAAACATAAAAGATTTTTAAATAACATCTAAACAATAGTTTTACCATTAATAAAACTGTGGTGGATATGATACAGAAATCACTAGTCTTATTAAAACCTGACGCGTATTTACGGAGGTATATAGGCGCGTGCGTACTAAAAGAGTTTAGGGATAACGGTTTGCTTAAAATTAAAGCGTTTAAAGAAGTAGCTGCCTCGCCGAGTTTAGCTGAAAAACATTATTCAGTTCACCGAGAGAAGCCTTTTTTTAAACAGCTTATAGACTATCTTACATTAGGGCCTGTGATCGCGATGGTGGTTGAAGGTGAAGACGCTATATCGTCTATTAGATTAATGCTTGGCAGCACCTTCAGTGAGAAAGCGGCACCGAACACGGTTAGGGGGAAGTACGGGATCTGGGATGGAATTAACGTTGTTCATGCATCCGACGGTGATGAAACGGCTAAATATGAGATTTCACTATGGCAGAGAGAGGCGGGTCTTATTGAACAGCCTTCAAAAGTTGTTAACAAGTTAATAGACAAATACATAGATCAATGGTCTAAGCGGAGAGTAGATAACACTTTAAAGTTGAGAGAAATATGCCATTTAATCGCTGAGGATAAAAGTAAAATGGAGATTTACATGAATGAGATCTTTAATTTACTTAGAGTTGAATGCTTAGACTCGGATGAGATAACGGTGCAAAGATTCGTGAAAGTGATATTGGCTACTTTAAAATAATAATTATTCGGTTTTCTTCGTCTCAGGTAGGCTCTCCGCTGTTTTCCCAGTTGATTTTTCTTGCCTAGGATAATATTTAGTCCATTTAAATTTTCTAGGTTTCCTCTTATAGATTAACAGGTTCTTCTTACATTTAGAGGAGCAGAAATGGAGAGCGGAACCGTCGATCTTAAAATACGTTAAGCCTGTGCCCACCTTAATATCCTCACCGCAGAAAGAGCATTTAAATATCTTCATTTCAATTACCTCTAGTTTAACGTATTTTTATTTTCCTAGCTTCCCTCTCAGTCTCTCTTAACATAAGTATGTCACCGACTCTCACAGGACCTTTAACATTACGGGTGAGAATTCTACCCTTATCTTTACCTGCTAATATGCGCACCTTAACTTGAATAATTTCCCCTGTTATGCCAGTGCGACCTGCTAGTTGAATCACTTCAGCGGGTATAGAAACATCTTCCTGTGAGCTCATTTTTACACCTCAAGTTATTTTAACGAAGAGACTTTTTTAGCAATTTCACTGATTTGATCTTTAGCTTTACCCTCGTCAACAACTGCTATAGCGGAGGAGCTTACATCTATCCCAACTGAGGCGCCTAGCTTCTGTTTACTTGGAACATACGTGTATGGGATTTTCTTCTCTTCGCAGAGTAAAGGTATATGTGCTACAACTTCAGGCGGGTCGACGTCAACAGCCATTACAACGAGTTTAGCAATCCCTCTTTCAATAGCTTTAGTTGTCTCATTAGTCCCCTTCCTAATCTTACCTGTATCTCTCACAATCTCTAATGCTTGATATGTTTTATCCACCAATTCAGACGGGACTTCAAACCTAACATGTATCGGTTTAACCATTTATAATTCCTCCTTCAGGACCTAGCCTTCATCAATCATAGTTATGAAACTTGAGTAACTGAATACAAACTATATTATTAATCTTTGCGTTTACATTCTTAGCGTAAATCCCTTATAAAAATTATCACATCCTATAGTATGTGTTAAAGATAGAATATTTTTAGCTTAGTATGCTCTGGTCTTGAAAGATTAAGATCTATTAGCGTATTTGGATACGTCTACGCCTCTCAGCCTCAGCCACTCAGCTGTTTTACCTGTTATTATAAGAGGGCGCAGACGCAGCTCGGATAGTGTTTTAGCCCCTACCAAGTACATTGCAACTTTAAGTTGCTGAATAATGTTATTTAGATAGCTTCTAAGATTATTAAGACCTTTAGCAGCCTCTCTGAGGAACGGTAGAGAAATGCTTGCAACACTTGCGCCTAAAGATAGGCTTTTAGCTACATCTATCCCTGTCCTCAAACCGCCTGACGCTATCACAGGGATTCTGGTTGACGTTACACACTCTATTAAACTTATAGCTGTCGGTATACCCCAATCCCAGAAGACTTTACCTAATTCGTTACCGCCTCGAATATATTCCACCGCAGACCAGCTGGTGCCGCCAGCACCGCTGACATCTATCGCTGAAACACCAGCTTCTTCTAATTTTTTAGCGTCTTCGCCACATATCCCGGCGCCTGTTTCCTTAACGATGACTGGGATTGCCAGTTCCCTGGTTATTTTTGCAAGGTTTTCAATGAATCTGTCAAAACTTGTCTCTCCCTCTAATTGAACGGATTCTTGTAAACAGTTAAGATGAATAGCTAACGCGTCTGCAGATATCATATTAACGATTTTTTTAAGTTCATTGTTTTTAAGGGAGGAGATTTGGGGGGCGCCTATATTAGCTATGAGAAGGGATTTAGGTGCCTGTTCTCTAGCTATACGGTATGTTTCTACTAGACTTTCATTGTTTAAAGCAGCTCTCTGACTGCCCACACCCATTCCTATCCCATATTCCTCAGCGACTTTTCCAAGCTTGCGATTAAGATCTAAAGCTTTAGGGTGACCGCCTGTCATAGACCCTATTATTATCGGATATTTTAAGCGGTGGCCGAGGAATTCTGTTTCTAAGCTGATTTCACTCATTTTAAATGCAGGGATAGCTCTGTGTATGAAAGAGATGTCTTCAAGCCCTGTGGTTTTTTCCCTACTTTCAACATCACTATTTAAACATATATCTATGTGATCCGATTTCCTGTTTTCTATTTTATAGCCAGGCATTTGTTGAAACACCCATTAATATTTGAAGATTTAAGGATTAATTATTATTCGTTTTCCAGTCTTTAAACCGTGTACAAACAATTTCAAAACCGTTT
This sequence comes from Candidatus Odinarchaeota archaeon, assembly GCA_038826135.1. GTDB lineage: Archaea > Asgardarchaeota > Odinarchaeia > Odinarchaeales > Odinarchaeaceae > Odinarchaeum. The sequence continues at coordinate 2,975 of JAWBON010000020.1, forward strand.
AATATTCTGTTAAGATTACCCGGTTTTTTAGCGTTAATAATATATATGTCTATTCCATGTTTAGCAACTTTAACTAATTCTTTTACTTTACCGTACATTCCGCCGGTAACATCTATAGAGTTAGCGGCGGATGTCCTCAAGTTGATTAGAATCTTTCTGTAATTTTCTGGCGTTATCTCGGGGATTAGACGTGCGCTTTGACTTTTTTTAGGATCTGCTGAATATATACCGTCAGTATCTGTTCCGAGGATTATTCTTTCAGTCTCAAGTTTAGTAGACAGATAGCTTATTATTTGATCACCTGAAAGTATAGCTGCTCCTTGAATAATATCGTAAACAACATCGCCGAATAAAATTGGTATAAGCCCTATTTCCAGAATACTTGTTAAAGGTTGAATGAAGCTTCTATATATTCGCCCGCGCTTAGTGATAAAAATGTCGTGGGGGCTGAAAGATATAACTGGAAATTTTTCCTGAAGGAAGATATCCACGATTATTTTATTTAGTGTAAGCATGGCTTCACTGGTTTCAGCTACCCCGGGGATTTGAGCAGCGTTTTTAAGTCCTTCAGCTATCATATATTTTTTAGCTATCGGGTGACCGAACGATCCCCCGCCGTGAACTATAATCGTCTTCTTCTTTTTAATTAAATCCATCTCGCGGGCTAGGGATCTGATTAATTTTTTATCAACAGATAATGGTTTACTCTTATCTGTTATAACGCTTCCACCAATCTTTATTATCGTTAATTTATCATTCAATTCTCACACCTACGGGGGTTATATGTGTGGTATAGGCTTTACCACCGGCTTCGCATATTTTCAATGCGATGGTTTCGCATCTTTCAGGGGGGGCTAACGCTACCATACACCCCCCTCCGCCGGCCCCTGTTAACTTTGCACCGTACGCGCCCGCCACTCTAGCTGCGTAAATTAATCTCTCCAGTTCTATAGTTGAAACCCCGAGAGATTCTAAAAGAGCCTGATTTATATTCATTAATTCACCTAGTTTAGCCGGATTAAAATCCTCTAAATAACGTTTAGCCTGTAGGCTGATTCTCCCGATGGCTGTTAATATAGGCTTAAATATTTCAGTGTATTTAAGATAGTTTTCGCGAACTTTTTTAACCATTCCACCTGTATTCCTCTTCTTTAGTGTGTCACCTAAAATTAACGGTATATTGCTGGGGATACTTATTTTCGAAATCCTGCCGCTCTTAAATAAGATTCCCCCACCGTAAACCGATACAGTGTTATCTATACCTGAAGGGGATCCGTGGACGATTTTCTCCGAGTGGAAGGCTAAATCAGATATTTCCCGCTCCTTAAGATGAATACCGAAGAGTTCGCTCACAGCTTTAACTGTGGCGACAGCCACCGCGGCTGATGACCCTAAGCCTGAAGCGTCGGGGATTTTTGAATCAATTAAAATCTCCACCCCGTCTTTAATTTTCAAGAATTCAAGCGTTTTCACAACACTTACATAGACGGGTTGAATGTTTTTTTCAATGTTAACATCCGTATTATATGTAATTGGTAGAATTGTTTTTTTATCGTATTGTTTAGCCTGAATTAGGGCTTTCCCTTTTTCATAAGGTTTAGCTGTGGCTTTAGCCCGGATGTCTATAGCCACAGCTAAAGCGGGTAAACCGTAAACAACACTATGCTCACCAGTGACTATACACTTACCTGGAGCTGAAGCGGTTACCTCTCTCATAAGATCATGCCAAACAGATTAATTATGTTTTAAACTGTTAAATAATAAGCTGATTTTATTTATAATCTATGTTAAAGAGGTTAAAAAATCAGCGGCAGCTGATTAATATAAAGCAGGGGATGAATATTCTAGAATACTTTTATCGGGGTTTGAAACTCATCTATTTTCACAGGGAATTCAGCGTCGAAGGGTAGTTCCCCTCTCTCTCTGAGGATTTGCCTTGCGAGTAACCAGAAGATTGTGGATAGGGCTTTCCTGCCTTTATTATTTGTAGGAATTATTAAATCAACATTATATCCGTTATTATCTGTGTCACATAAGGCTATAACAGGCATTTTAGCACGGGTAGCTTCACTTATAGCTTGAGCGTCAGCTCTAGGATCGGTTGCGATGAGTAGTTTAGGTTCGATGTATTTCTTATATTCAGGATTGGTTAAAGACCCTGGTATAAATCGGCCTGCTATACATCTAGTTCTAGTTATAGCGCAGAATCGTTCTACTGGTCGTTTACCATACTGTCTGGCTGAAACCACTACAATCTCAGCTGGATCGTATCTGGCTATAAATTTAGCTGCAACCCTTATTCGCTCATCAGTTTTTTTAATATCTAGAACATACAATCCGTCTGGTCTGACACGATATATAAAAGGCATCATCGATTTTGTTTTAATCTGGGTTCCTATGTGAACTCCACTAGCCAGATACTGGTCTAACGGTATTAGAAGTTCCGCTTCTATTTGCTGCTCTGCATTATCTGTTGATAATTTTAACACCTCCAGACTTCTATATTCATAATCTATGTGATTTATAAAGCTTTTATGATTAGAATTTTATAACATCATCGATTAGGTTAACATGGGATAGTAGCATTCTTCTACAACAATATCTATCGACACCCATCTCGTCTAGCACTTTTTTAGGATCTTCACCTTTAAGAACCCTGTCTTTGAATAACTCCCATTTATCAGCGATAAGCTTACCGCATGTGAAACATCTCACTGGAATAATGATTTTGAACACCTCCGATAATAATTATTTTACCTATAAGATTTCTGCTTCTTAGCTCTAGCGCTTCTCCCTCCGAATTTTTTAGGCTCTGTTCTACGAGAGTCCCCTGCTAGCAGGGTTCTATCATATTCCAGAAACGCTTTACGCAGTGCTTCATCTTTCTTCCATTGAAAAAGCGCTTTAGCTATCGCTGTTCTCACAGCGTCAGCTTGACTCATAAAACCTCCACCGCTTACTTTAACATCTATATCTATTTTACTTAGAGGTTTTTCACCAACTAAAATTATAGGCTCCATTATCTTATATCTTGCAATAGTGTTACCGTATAATTCTAAAGGTATGCTGTTTATTCGGATTTTACCTGTTCCCTCTTTAATAGTAGCGCGGGCTATCGCCGTCTTTCTTTTACCGCTTGTTAAAAGAACTTTAGTCATATTAATCTCCCTCATAAACCCAGCCTAACTCTTTTGAAAGCTCTTTTATCGTAATATATTTATTTTTAAGTTTATCAGCGCTGATGTTTTTTATTGTTTCCACCTCGTTTAATTTCACATCTTCAGGCAAGCCTATGTAAACTCTTAATCTCTTATAGGCTTCTCTACCTCTCGCTGTTTTGAAAGGGAGCATACCACGAACTGTTCTCTTTATAATTCTATCCGGTTGCTTATAATGAAATGGTCCTTTCCAAGGCGCTGTAGCTGTTCTTAAATTAGTTCGACCTCTATATTGCTCTAGCACCTGGTTTCTTTTACCGGAGATAACAGCTTTCTCAGCGTTAATTATAATTATCTTTTCCCCTTCTAGAAGTCTTTTAGCTATAATACTTGAAAGCCGTCCGAGAATAGCATTCGTAGCGTCAATAATTTTATATTCAGTCATATAGGCCACCTATTTGAGTAATAATACACCTTTCCCTTCAGGATTTTTCTCAACATACTCAGCTAGACTTATATATTTTGAACCTGATTTGGAGAGTTTGGTTAAAGCTGATTGAGATATGCTAACAGCGGTTAGGATGACTTTTTTAGTTAAATCGCCGCGCCCTAGAATTTTTCCAGCAACGGCTATAACAGAGTTGTCTACCGCAAGCCTGTTTATTTTATCTAGGTTAACCTGGGGGCGAAGACGCCTAGGCTTGGATAATTGTTCCGCTATTGTAAGCCAGACATTCGCCTTCTTCTTTTTTAACTTTACTATTAATTCTTGAATATTTTGATCAGTTGGACCTGTAGGCTTAACCATTATTTATCAACCTCGGCTTTTCCGGCCACTATACTACGGAGCTCTATTAATTTACTATCGAAGATGTTTAAAGCTTCTAAAACTATTCTTTCAGGCGGGAGCGCCCCCGTGGACTCTACTGTGAATATCAGCTTGTTTTTATCATATGATACGTTGATAGCCTTAGACTTGCATTTATTCACGCATTCAAGACAGAGTATACAATCATCTACATTTTCAAGTATGAGCTTGTTTTTTTCCATTTTAAATATTTTTTTAGGGCATTCGGAGACACAGTCACCGCATAGATTACATTTCTCGGTGTCTAATTCAATAATAGGTTTATATTTATAGAAACAGGCGGACACAGGCTCCCATTTTGCATGTTCTTTACCTGTCCCTAGTCTAGCATAGGCTTCTAGTGTAAGGCGCTGGCCACGCTGCATTTTAGTTATCGGTATATTAGGGCTCACGGGGATAATATTATTATCATCCGATTTAAGATCACCTGAGAGAACGGTTTCATTTTCACCTTCAGCTTTTCTATCCAGTGATAGTGTTACCTGGCATCTAGAGCAGCCTACTCCTTGGCAGCTACACTTATCTTTAGGCACATAATTGTCAAGGTCTGTTTTCAAAGGGATTAAACCCAGTCTGTGAGCTATTATTTCATCGAATAGAGGGCTTGTATTCTCCGCTACGTATATTTCTTCTATAGCCATAGTTGGCACCTCCGAGATCATTATACGTCTCAGAGAGTTCGCTATAGAGGCGTCTAAATCCTCTAGAGTGAAGCGGAGTTTATCGCCGTTTCTAACAAGATCTTTAACATTCAATACACGTTCACCATACAATAATAGTGTATGCGATAATCGTATAAACTATATTTTAACTTTTCTGATTTAATCTATCAAACAGGGTTAATGCGCTACTCACACTGTCTGTTTGCGGTATGTACGGTTTGATATCTATAACAGGGGAGCCGTTAATCGCATCCAATCCTTTAACATACAGAATAGTACCTTTTCTATTAAGCAGTCTGACCACGCTTAAACCGATAGGGTTAGGTCTATTCTGGGCTCTTGACGCTAAAACACCAACTTCAGGAAGTGAAGGGTCGCCTTTTAAATGCACTTTTAAAGGTTTACCGAGTTCTTTTCTAAGATTGTGAAAATAGTATAAAACTATAATATGCGAGTGAAACTCTATTTTATAAAGCGCTTCCTCCAGATCAGGGTGGATTATAATTTCAACTGTTAAGTTTCTACTCTCCTCGGAATTTAACTGCCCACTGTTTTCAGAGCGTATGAAACCTATAGGCTTTAGCGCTATACGGGTTTTTTCAATTTTTCTAATATAATCAATTATAGATTGAGTGTTAGTAGACGCGGGCGGGTTACACATAACATCACCTTTAAAACCGCTACCGTAATATAATTTCCCAGCTTAAACATTTAGAGTATTAAAATAACCTAGTATTTTAATCCGATGCAACCTTATAATCTGGTTTTTTCTTTATTCTAGCAACACCGCTTTTAATAGCCGCTTTAGCTGTTTCAGAGGCTAATCTAACAACAACTTTTTTATTCAGCATAGATGGTAAAATATTATCTTCCGAGAGCTCGCTATCTGGAATAATGCTTGCTAACGCCTTAACCGCCGCCATCTTCATCTCCATGTTTATAGTTTTCGCTCTAGTATCCAGAGCCCCCCGAAATATTCCAGGGAAAACCAGCGAATTATTTACTTGATTCGGTAGATCTGATCTGCCTGTTGCTACAATTTTCGCACCTGCTTTTTTAGCTTTATCAGGCATTATCTCCGGCACAGGGTTGGTTAATGCGAATACTACAGCATCCCGGCTCATCACCATTATATGTTCCGGTTTAATCAAATTAGGGATTGTGCTTAACCCTATTACAACATCCGCGCCTTTTAACGCAACCTCGAAGTTTCCTTCCACACTCTCCTTATTTACAATTTCAAGAATTTCTTTTTTCTCAGGGTCTAGGTCACTTCTCCCACGGTGAATTATACCTTTACTATCACATAGTATTATGTTTCTACACCCTGCTGTGTGAAGGTATTTAGTAACCGAGATACCTGCTGCACCTGCCCCTATGACAACAGCTTTGATACCGGTGATTTTTTTGCCGACTATTTTTAGACTGTTTAATAAGGCTGCTAAGGTTACAATCGCTGTACCGTGTTGATCATCATGGAATACCGGGATTTCAAGCCTTTTTTGAAGCTCGCTTTCTATCAAGAAGCATTTAGGTTTCTCAATATCCTCTAAGTTGATACCTGAAAAGTTGGGGGCTATTGCGAACACTGTGTTTATTATTTCAACAGGCTCCTTAACTTTCAAAGCGAGCGGGATTGCGTTTATTCCAGCGAATAATTTGAATATAACAGATTTACCTTCTAAAACAGGTATACATGCTAAATCTCCTATATTACCCAGACCTAAAACTCTTGACCCATCGGAGATAACAGCGATAGTGTTCTCTTTAGCTGTAAACTCATATACTTTATCGGGTTTTTCAGCGATTAAACTGCATGGGGCGGCTACACCTGGGGTGTATATTAAAGACAGGTCACGCATCGATTTCACGTCTACACGCGGTGTTAACTCGATCTTGCCTTTAAGGATTTTATGAAGCTTAATTGAATCTTTATAAGTGTCCATTATTGATTCGCCTGTTAAATTATAAGAATTGTATGAAAAAAAATCTAAAACTCATTGTTTCTTTAATGAGCCGAGTATAAAAATGTGATCGGAAGTGTATGGTTCAAGTCTTAATTTCTGTTTTATGAGGAAACCGTTTTTCTCTAAAAATTCTATTTCACCTTTAAATATCTCCGCCGGGGGTTTCGTAACATCTATCGACCTTGCTTTTATCGTTATCATAATGTTTCCAGCAGGTTTAAGGTACAGGCGAGCGTTATCGACAAGTATTTTTGATTGATCCGGTTGAGCTACATCGCAGTAAATTATGTCAACTAAGCCGCAGAGCGGGGAATATCTATCAGGGAACCGAGCGTCAGCTAATATGGGAAGCATGTTTTTCCTATCTTCACATATTGTAGTAAGATCTCGTATAGATCTGGGAGAGAATTCTATACAGTATAATCTACCCTGGTTTCCTATTATATCAGATATGTGACTGCATGTTGTACCTGAAGCGGCGCCGAGATATAATATATGAGAGCCTTCTCTTACAGGAAGCTCCTCCAGCCCGTTTAGAAGAGCGGCGGCTAATTTGCTTCTAAAAGGATCCCATGTTCTAAGCTCTTCATTTCTGAATTTTATTAATATTTCATCGTATACTTTTTTACCTGGTGTAAGGTTGATTGTAGCTAAGAAACGTTTACCTGTATCGTTAACTTGATATATTCCAGTGAAATTTTTAAACTCTGATATCTCAATCATTTATTTCACTTCATCTCCTCTTTTTACTTAAAACTTTTTTAGAAAGTTTAATTTTTTCTTTCCGGCTTGTTTTTGTTTTCTTAGTTTTTTCAGGCGGATTCCTATATTTTTTCTTAATCTCCGATATTCTCTTATCTAGAGCGTCTGAGATGTTCATGTTAATATTAGGTGAATAATAGTCGAGGCGGGCGGCTATGGCGAGCTTCCCTGCTAATGCCCTAGCTATTTTCCCCCTCTGCCATTTCGGAGCATTATGGATAAGGGGATGCTGAAATATTATACCGTGTTTGGGTGGTCTATCACCTGATTTTAAATATGTGAAAAGAGCCTTCTCTGCACCTAGTATTTGAATTTTACTAGCTGGCATTTTTGCAAGGTTAGCTAAACCGCCTGCTAAGCTGATTAATCTAGCTCCAAGGGTTGAGCCGGCTAAAGACTTGATATTAGGTGAAACCTCCTCCATAGCTTGATCTATGTAGTCTTCTAGACGTGTTCTTGTTTCAAATTCGTTGACTATCATGTTAGCATATAATTTTATAATGTTGATATCGTTCGGTATCAGATTGGCTCCTAAACTTTTAGAAACAGAGTTTATTATTAACTCAGCCCTTTTATCAGGGATACCTAATTCCACAAGTTTTTGAAGAGTGAGGTTTTCTTTAAACCCTATTTCACTTATAATTTTACTATATGTTTGATGGTTGGATACCAGGTCATTAATTTCAGGGAAGTGGAGACTAAACCATTCTCTAAGTCGGGATGCGTTTAAATTAAGGTTTTTATCTAGGTCGTTCAGCGCTTCTATAGCTTGAACGATTAGCATATCTCGCCTAGAGGCGGATACTTTAATTTTCTCGCTAGTATATGTTAAGCAGATTTTATTAAGAAACTTGTTAACTTCAACAGAGCTTTTAAAACCACCGTAGCTGGTTAGTAGACTATCGTAATCAGCTTTAACTTTTACGGTTACATTATTATTTTTTTCTAAGACTATTTTTAGGTCTTTAGCAGCCACGGTTTTTTTAATAAGCTCGTATAATTGTTCAGTGTCGCATATTATTGTTGAATAATTATTAGATAAAAGTTCACTCAAGATTTCTTCAGCTTCAGATAGTTTCTTACCGTTCTCAATATCTAGTATTTTATGTGCAATCAGCTGGGGGTTTAATTCAAATCTTTTAATCCCCACTAATATATTAGATTCGTTAAAAGCCATAAACCCTAGGGGTGTTAAAGACAGGTATGCTTTCAACTTTCAACCACCTTTCAATAGAGAAGTAATAATAGCTAATTAACTTTTACACGTTTTTTTAATCTTTATTTTAGTTAAGCCTATTTAATAACTTAACAAGTTATAATTCTCTTAATCTATCTATCAATTTAATAAACTCATTAAATTTTCTATTATTATCTGCTATAGGGAAGCTGAATATAACCTCTGAGACACCGATTTTCTTTAATTCAATCACCCGTTTTTCAAAATCATCAATTGAGCCGGTTAACCCGAAGTAATCGGTTAAAAAGTCTTCCATATTTTTTATTCCCGTAATATCCTTCTCTGAATAATGCTTCCTAATTTCTTGAATTTGTTCAACTATCTTTAATTCTAAGGCTATTCTGGCAGGCAACTCTGCAGCTATGAAGGCACATATCCTTAAAAACTTATTTAACCCGTTTTCACCGGGCAAATAAGATACGGGGCCTATTGCTAAAACCCTGTTTTTCAACCGGGTTCTTTCAATAACTAATTTAATAATTTTAGGAGATAATGAATTAATTATCACCCCGTCAAATTCTTGGCCTAGTTTTTTTATAGTATTAAATCCGATAGCGCCCAAGTACACTGGTAGACCTAGATTGAAAACCTCTCTGTATATTTGTAGATAGCGTTCAAATAATTCAAGTGTTTTAACATTCGTCTTACCTATTTTTTCTAAGTGTTTATCACCGCCTCTTCCTAAACCTATTATAAATCTTCGACCAAACGTATCCTGTAACAATTTGAAGGCTTGAAACAATTGGAATGGCCTATGCATGTGAACTGAGATTATAGAGGTACCTATCATTATATTACTAGTTTTACAGGCTACTGTAGCTAGAACAGGATAGATATGACGGTGTTCCGGGCCTTCACCTAACCAGATACTGTCAACGCCAGCTTTCTCTATTATCACACATTTTTTAACCAGCGTTTTAATATCGCTTACCCCATCTATATTTAATCCTATTTTCAATTTATTTTCTCCACAAGTTTTCAGGTCGCATAATTTGAATGACTTTAAACGGTTTTGAACCGAATGGCGGGCCTATTATAACCTCATCTATACCCATATTTTTTATTTTAAAAAAAGTCTCTTTGATTTCATCTATAGCGCCGAAAATACAGAATTCACGGATTAGATCATCTGTTACATATTCCATAGCCGCGGCTTTATGACCTTTAAAAAACTCTGAGCGGATTAGACTAGTTAATTCTTTATCTAAGCCTAGCTCATTTAATAGTGAACTACTCATACTGGAGATTATCGTTAAAACCACGTCTTTAGCTAATTTCAGGTCACCCGCATCTTTTGATAGAATGAATCCGTTCCAAAGTATTTTCCGGATGTGGCTAGGATTACGCCCCGCTTTAAAAGCTGATTTTTCAACTATGTTTACGGATTTATTTAGTGTTTTTAAAGGGGTGCTGAAAATAACCCCGTCAGCGATTCGCCCAGCTAATTCAAGAAGTTTCGGACCTCTAACTCCTAGAAAAATCGGGATAGAGCATTTTGCAAATGAGAGTTTGAAATCCACTAGCTTCTCATCATGATCTTCGAAATCAACAGGCTCTTGATTGAATATTTTTTTTAGAGCAGTAACAGTGTTCTGGAGTTTGCTTATAACGTTTACCGGATTTAAGCCTGTTAAACTCTTCACTTCAACGCTTCCGCCAACTCCCAGTCCTAAAATAAAATTATTTTCAGTTATTTCACATAACGTAAGAGAGGCTGAAGCTATTGTGGAGAGAGGGTATACGTAGGGGCTTATAACCCCTAACCCTATTTGAATGTTTTTTACATGATTAGCTATTATAGAAGTGTATGTAAACACCTCTGCTTTAAGTATGTCGTCTCCAACCCATATCGTGGAGTAATTGCTTTTATCAGCCTTTACAGATAATTTTAAAGACAGGTCTACAGGTATACCCGTAGTTACCCCGAGCGATATATCAGGTAGATGAGTTTTTCTCATTAAAAGAGTATTATATTATCTTACTATTGATAAGATTTTTCAGATATCTGCAGTCTGAGAACATCCGTTTTGACAAGTGCAGTTATTATAAGAGCGGCGAATATGGATTGAGCTGCTCTTATTAAAATGTAAAGGTACGGGTATATTAAGAAGTAGAATCTAACTGTCTCAACCGACATGCCGAAGATTCCATTGTAAACTAACGGGTAGGAGAACACGACGGTGCCTAGAAGATTATCTAGTATATTACCTACAAGGGCTATTAGGAAGATTACGAGGAAACCGTATTTAACAGGGTTGGTAGAGTTAAGCGGTTTAATCTTGTTAAAAACGTGTAGGGCAGGATAAAATAGGAGTAGACCGATTATTTTATCGTATAATACGGCTACTGTTTCAATCGGGTATGATGTTGGAGGCCATAGGGGTGGGGATATTATTTGCAGTATTATTAAAATAATATAGGTGAGGGTTACTGCTATTAACGCTGTTCTATGTTTCTTATAAACGATTACGCCTATGAAGAGAGCATTAACAGCAGGGTTGAATAAGAAGGGTAAGCCGAATATGCCGCTGCCGAGTATAAGCCATGAGACAACCGACCCTAGGAGGGCTGTTAGAAATCCGATGTACGGTCCTAGTAGAACTCCTATTACAACTGCGAATCCGGCTTCGAACTGGATTTCAACACCGGGGGCGACTGGGATCCCTGGTAGTATTGATATTACAACATATAGTGCCGCTATTAACGCGATTAGGGTTATGTTATATGTAAAGTTATTTTTTCTAATCATGTACAACACTATGTAAATTAATACATTGCAGTGTAGTTTATTACACATGATATATAAATATTTCCCAGATAAATATAGTAGATGGTGGAAACTATGAGTAAGAACGACATATGGCCTTATGTAATGATACTACCAGGCTCTAAAAACGAGCTTAAAAAAATGTTTAACATATTATTCAGATCCAATATACCTTTAGAGATAGTCGCATTATTCGATAATTTTGAAAAAATATACCAGTCGGATATTATAAAAAAATTTAAGTCGCATTCGAATAAATCCGTTTTAAACCATCTTAAACAATTAGTTGATACTAGAATTTTAGAAAGCGGGATAGAAAAAATTAAAAAAGATCATAGAAGTTTTTGGGCTAAATGGTACAAGCTCACCAGTATAGGTCGTTACATATTATCGATATTCAACCCGAAAATCGATAATGAAAGAGTGAGAGTTTTGATTAAAGAATTATTCAACATCTATGTTACAAAGGTGATAAAAATAGCCGGAGACTACGGGATCAGCTTAGATGAGTTAAACAGTCTTTTTAAAGAAGCTTTAGAGAAATCGACAGGTGAGATAAAACATGTCAAGTGAAGATGAAGCGAAGAGGTTTTTCCCACAGGATTTAACGGATAGAGATAGAGCTGTTTTCGAAGCTGGAGTAAAAATCGGTGCGGTATACCATCAGTTTATTGGAGCGCCAATACCGCGTGAAAAAAAGAGTTTAAAAATATTAGAGGCCGCTATAGAGGAAAGCGTGAAAACACAGCCATGGGTTAAAAACGTTAAGGTGAGTTTAAAGCCGAGAATTCGAAGAGGAGCGTATAGTTACGATGAAATCTCTAAAAATAACATAACTGTTTGGTTAAACATAAAATATAATACAGTTGAGGTTGAAGCCGTCTTAAAATATAATGAGGAACTAAAATATCCTTTAGCTTATATAAAAAATATTAAAAAATTTTGAATCACTTAGGCTTCTCTAAAAGCTTCAGCTTCTTAAGAAGTTTACCGTTTACATCGTGAGGTTCTCTTAAAAGAGTGTCAGAGTTCTTCTCGATTTCCCTAGCCTCCTCTACTAGTTTAGCAGCTGAAGATAATATTTCATGAGCTGCCGCTGTTAAAAGCGTGTAATGCTGCCAATCATGAATTTTGAAACAAGCCTCATAATTAATTTTACCCACCAACTCCGCCATTTTAAAAGCGGCTACAGCCTTCACATTAGAGTAACTATTATTAAAAGGAAGGTTACCAAGCAGAAAAGAGGAGTCTATAACAATATACGGGAGGTTGAGAGATTTTTTATCAAGACTTTCAATCACACCGTCGATTATTTTAACAATAATTCTGAACACTCCCACGCCTGCCAGCACATCTATAATATTAGAGTTGAAAACCGTCATCTCTGTAGGGTCTAAAAACTCCCGTCTGGCACCTATCATCGGATCAGCTGTTATAATAATATATCCCACACCCTTATTTTTAAGATCTTCAATTATTTTTAAAGACGGAGAGTCGCTTATCAATATCAACGGGCTGCCAGTACTTCTAAGCTTTTCAATAACGGTCACGCAATGGCTTAGAGTAGCGTTAGGTGTTATTAGAATAGTTAAATCATGCGGCCACTTCACCAAGTCACTAATATTATCCTCTAAATGAGGCCCCACCATCTTAGAGCCTGAGCCGAAAACTCTGAATAGAATATTTTCCCGTTCAGCTCTCTCATCGAATAGAAACTCGAACAGGGGAGATACTCCCAGATTACCCATTTTTAAAACAGCGATTTTAAACATGGATAAGATTATTCTCAAACTATTTTAAAAGCGTATTTCATACTTTAATTAATATTAACATTAAAGAAGGAACGTCTTCAGATAATAAGATAAATAAGATTTAGAAATAATTATTTACTATATTTGCTCCTGATATTTAAGTGAAAAATCAGGGTAATACTTATTATCTATGGTGGGAGGGTTAAATATGCCTCTTAAAAACCAAGTGAACACGAGTGGGAGAAAGGGTTTAATAGGTGTTATAGGAGGGTCGGGTTTCTATAAACTCTTAGAGGACGCCGAGTTAAAGATTATTGAAACACCTTTTGGGCCTTCCCCACCCTTATCAATAGGTTACATAGGAGAGGTTGAAGTTGTATTCCTACCCAGACATGCTAAGCCTTCTGATGATAAAATAAGCCATTCTATCCCGCCACATGCAATAAACTATAAAGCTAACATATTTTCATTACACAAGTTAAATGTTCAGAGAATTATCGCCACCCACTCCTGCGGTAGTATGAAAAAGATCATTAAGCCGGGTAGACTCGTTCTGCCGGATCAGTTCATAGATATGACTAAAAGAAGAGATTCTAGTTTCTTTAACGGTGATGGATATTGGAAACCGGATTTGAAAACCACGGTTGATGCCCTCCATGTGGATGTTACAAAACCATTCTGTCCTGAATTAAACCAAATAATATACAGTGTGTGCGGTGAGTTTGGCGCCAAACCTTTACTGAGAGGGGTTTACGTTTGCACAGAGGGGCCTAGGTTTGAAACACCGGCGGAGATTAAATTCTTTAAGATGATCGGAGGGGATATTGTAGGCATGACACTTATACCGGAGCTTGTATTAGCCCGTGAGCTGGGCATCTGTTATTCTTCAATATCCCTTGTCTCAAATTACGCTGCAGGAGTCTCTGAGGAGAAGGTAACATTTAAAGAGGTTATAACCGGATTTGAAAAAAACAGGGATTTACTATTTAAGATTTTAAAAAAGGCAATCACTAGAATACCGGTAGAGAAAAGCTGCGGATGTGGTAGTAACCTAAAAGAGTGTTAACAGTAATCCCGGAATATTTCATCAAACATACATTCCCTTATTTCCTTCAGTGTCTCTAACTTCCTGCTGCTCTATTACCTCTCTCAATTCTTTTTCAATAGTCTCTGCGTCGCTTAACAATTGCTCTGTGTTAATGTCCAAACCGCATATTTTATTAATAACTTTAATAGCGTTTGACGCAGCCCGTGGATCAGGTCTGCCCTGCTCAGCGTACGGTAACAGCGCTATTCCAGGAAAATTATTAATTTCAAAATACATTAACATAAGCGCTAAAGGACCGGTGACGAAGAGGCCTTTCTCCAGTGTCTGAACTCCGAGTTCACCGGAGTTTAAACTATATCTTTTAGTGTGAATGCATCTTACTATACTATCATCTTCCTGTTGGAATCTATTATCTAAGCCGCCTACGAGAATAGCTTGTTTAAAACCAGAATTAACCACCCATTCAGCTATAACCTTACTGAATGCTTTCTGCTCTAGTCTATGAGGTTGGAAACGGCACATTAACAGTATAATATCCTTGTACTCGTAGAATTCAAATGGGAACACTAAACGCTTTTCATCCATACCTACAAAAGAGGGGTTCAGTTCAGAGTCAACATAGCCTATGTAACTGGCGTCTAAAGTCTCAACAATATGTCTTGTTGTAATGTAGCCTGTGACACCTATCCCGTGGAATCCGGTTATAAAAGTACAGTCTTTATAATTCCTCTGAGATTTAATATTTATAGATATACTCAATAAACCACCCCGGAAACAAAAAGGTTAAAATATTTTCTCTCATCTAATTTTGTAAAGTTCAAAAAAGAAATCACTAATAATTAATATAAGAGTTTCTATTAGATGGTGCGGTTTAATGGGTAAAATTACATGTTTAGGCGCTTGCCAAGAGGTGGGTGGTTCAGGTTTTCTTATAAACGCTAACAATCGAACTATTCTACTCGATTATGGAATCTATCTTAGAAGGAAAAACCCCTTCCCTATAACTGTAGCCCCGAAAGATGTGGATGCTATTTTTCTAAGCCACGCACACTTAGATCATTCAGGTGCACTTCCTCTGATGTATATTACCGGTAATCCTCCTATTTACGCTACTAAAATTACTATGGAGGTTTTAAGAGTATTACTTGAAGACTACCTGAATATTTCAGAGGCGATTCTACCATATGATGAAAGTGAAATAGATAATATTAGAGAAAACCTTGTTAAAACAATGTACGGTGACATGGTTAACGTGGGTGATGGTTTCAATATAACTATTATCGATGCGGGTCATATTCCTGGAAGCTATATGGCGTTAATCGAGGTGAATAATAGAAAAATCCTTTATACAGGGGATATGAATATTAAAGACACGCTTCTAGTAAACGGTACTAAACCTAATTTACCTGAAATAGATTATTTAATAATAGAGAGCACTTATGCTTTAACTAATCATCCACCTAGAGAGGAGCTTGAAAGAGAGTTCGTTAATTCCATTAATGAAGTTGTCGAAGGCGGCGGGGTTGTTTTAGTCCCAGCCTTCGCTCTTAGTCGAAGCCAAGAGGTTTTATGTATTTTGAAAAAACATGGTTTTAAACATCATGTTATACTGGATGGTATGGCTAGAGAAATAAGTAGCATATTTCTCAAGCACCCTAAATATTTCAGAGATTTTAAACTGTTAAGAGAAGCTCATAGCGCCGTGGATTATGTTAACGGTCGTAAAGACAGGGAGATAGTTGTTAAACAGGGAGGGGTTATTATATCTCCAGCTGGGATGTTAAGCGGTGGTGCTGCATTATACTATGCTAGGCAAATAGCTAACAGTGATAAGCATGCTATATTCATAGTAGGCTATCAGCTACCTAGCACTCCTGGAAGAATTTTATTAGAAACTAAGAAGCTGCCTTTCAACGGAGGATTATTAGACGTAAAATCACAGATTAAATATTTTGATTTTTCAGCGCATGCTGGACGTGAAGAGCTCACCGAGTTTATTAAAAACACCCCTGGTAAACCAACAGTGATACCGATTCACGGTGAACCTGAATCCTGTAGAACATTAGCGGAGTTTGCGAGCGGGGAACTGGGGTTAAACACGTTTTTACCGAAAAACGGTGATGTTATTGAAATATAGGTGTATAGGCTGATTTTAAATCACTGGTAAAGCGGGTAGTTGAATGAATTATAAAAACCTGTTATCTAAACTAGACCAGTGTTTTCTATTTTTAACATTTCCAGTTTTAAGTTTTCTAATATCATCCCTTTGGACAGCTCTACTAATACCCGCTGACATAACATATTTCACACAACTTTTACCCGAGTATGGGTTAAATATCACATGGAGCATATTCTACGCTACGATATTTATTATAATAGCGTTAGTATCAGCTTTTATAATCTATTATTTGATAGAGAAGAATAAGGAATTAATTTTAAAATATCTTCTGGGGTTCTGTATCTCCTTTGTTATAATTATAATACTTCCAATGTATACTTCAATTATACTCGGATGGCTTAACTTAGATCTGCTAGCCTCCATGATGATATTCTCATCATCTA
>JAWBON010000021.1:0-19278 GCA_038826135.1 Candidatus Odinarchaeota archaeon
TAAACCAGCAGGGCGGAGACTATAATATACCCGTGTTCAACTACTTTGAGCTACTAGCATACTGCTTCGGCCATGAACCCGACGAGTTCGGCGCGTATCTTCACAAACTCGACTATGAGAAAATATTTGAGAAAGCTCAATCAGGGGGTAAATCATAATGGTTAAATTATCTGAAAGACTTAAAAGAAGAACAATTGCTGTAGCTCTTGTATTTCTAAGCCTCGGTATATTAGGATCATTTTTCTCAAGAACACTGGTTGAGTTCTTTCTGATGGCTGAACTGGTGGTTATAACAGCATTCTACGTGTTCTTCTCAATAATAGTTCCAGGCCTTTACCCTAAGAAACGTAATAATGAGGAGATTTTCCTAGGCGGTGTAGCACGCCCCCCATACATCCACGAATACGAGTTATATGTGCCTAAATCAGCTTTAATATCTGAGGAGGAGGAAACATAGTATGGTCGCAGAGATAATCCTAGCCATATGCCCGCTCATACTACCTTTATTAGCAGCGTTAGTAGGTTACTTACTCTCTTTGATAAGCGATAATGCTAGAAACGCTGGTATAATATTTGTAATTTCAACAGCTTTCATAATAAACTCTATATTACTTATTCAAGCGAACCTTGGGGCTTTCACAATCGTTGAACTGGGAGCTTTAATAATAAACGAATCAGGGATATTCGTATCCGAACTAGTATTATTCCTCTCCCTGCTGGTTATAGTCTATTCAATAAGGTATATGTCCGCTGAACGTGATAAAACATTATATTACGTGTTAATATGCATATTCACCGGGACCATGAACGGATTAATCTTCTCATTCAATATAATAATACTTTACATGTTTATAGAAGCTTCAACAGTTACCAGCGCTATACTAGTCATGTTCGGTAGAACGAGAAGAGCTAACAGAGCGGCGATAATATATTTAGCTATCAGCATTCTCGGCGGGTTCTTCATCTTAGGCGCTGAGTTCGTTCTCGTCTCAGCTTCAGGCGTTGAGCTGTTAACAGATCCAGCGATAGCCTTGGTTTCAGCGGATATAAGGCTGATAATATCTGTTTTAATGCTAGTCGGCTTCGGTGTGAAAGCCGGTATTATACCATTCGGTTTTATATGGTTACCTAGAGCCCACGCTGAGGCTCCTTCACCTATAAGCGCGCTTCTTAGCGGTGTTCTCGTCCAAGTAGCAGCCTTCGCGATGATAAGAACAATCGGCGTGGTGGCGTTCGACATACAGGTCGTTTCACTGCTTTTAATAGTCTTCGGAGTGGGGTCGATGTTATCCGGCTCTCTATCCGCTCTCTTCGAAGTATACGGGGTTAAACTAGCGAAATACAGGTTTAACAGAGATATAAAAAGAGTATTAGCCTACTCCACTATAAGCGAGATCGGGTTCATAATAATGTTAGGCGGTATTCAAGGCTTATTCGGCCCGTTCGCACCGCCTGTGGAGTTTTCAGCTCTCACAGCCATGCTACTCCACTTATACAATCACGGCTTCTCTAAAGCACTGCTCTTCTTAGCTGTGGGTGTGATAATGTATTATCTTCATATAAGAGATATAGGCCAGATGGGCGGTTTATCAAAAAGTATGCCGATCACCACAACCTCATTCCTTATAGGAGCTTTAAGCCTGGGGATGATTCCACCGTTATTCGGTTACAAGACGATATTTGAATTAGCTTTTGAAATACCTTTACCCCTGACGGTGAACATATTTCTCATAGTATCTATAATTACGATAGGGTTGACGTTAGCATTCTATATCTCCGCCTTCACATTTATATTCATAAAACCCAGACCGAAAGGAGCACTAGGCGATATAAGCGTTGACGCCGCTAAAGTGACGCCGCCCCCAAGGGTGAAATTATATCAGCCGCTGCCTATGATTTTCCCCGTGGTCTTTATACTACTCGTGGTAATAGCTTTAGGCATACTCTTCTTAAGCGGAATATTAACCGCTTCAACTCTGAATCTTGAACATATAGCGTTCACAGTAATAAACCCGGGATTGTGATTACGATGTCAGATAATATAGTAAGTACTGTAAAAAGTGTTGAAAAATTTAGTATAATCGACGAGGTTAAACTCTTCCTGAAAGAGATGCTTAAAGAAAACTATATTGAAGAAACACAGATACAGGATAAAAAATATGTGATAAGAACCACACCTGAATATGTGCGATCTATAGCAGATTACATGATTAGAAGAGATGCTAGACTTGTTCATTTAACCGTATCCGATGAAGGTGTAAACGGTTTCGAGGTTCAATACCATTACGGATTCGACCACCTTGAAAAAAACACTCATTTCATTATAAAGGTAAGAGTTCCCCGTGAAAGCCCTGAAATCCCATCAATATCACCTATTACATGGCAGGCTTCATGGGCTGAAAGGGAGATGATGGATTTACTGGGGGTGAAGTTCACCGGACACCCGGATCCACGCCATCTCTTCCTACCATACGAGTGGCCTGAAGAACCTGAAAGCGAGAGAGTTGACGGATTCAGCTTATACACTAAAAGAGATAAGTCAGCTTATTATATAAGAAAGGAACTCGGCAAATGGGTCCCCCTAGCTTTAAGCCCGGCTGACGCTAAACTCACACTTCTACCAATAGGACCTTATCACCCTATGTTTATAGAGTCCGAGTACTTCCGTGTAAGAGTTGAAGGGGATGAAATAGTCGAGGTGGATATGAAGACAGGTTTCAACCACCGTGGAGTGATGCGGCTTGCTGAGCAGAGACATTACGCTCGAATACCATTCTTAGTGGAACGTGTCTGCGGTATCTGCAGCACAACTCATGCTACAGCTTACTGTAACACTGTTGAAGCCATGCTTAAACTAGATATCCCTGACAGGGCGAAATATATTAGAACAATAATATTAGAGCTTGAAAGACTCCACAGCCATCTAATATGGTTAGGTGTAGCCGGGGATCTTATAGGTTTCAAAACACTTTTCATGTGGGCTTTAAGAGATAGAGAGCATGTGCTCGATCTTTTCGAGAAGTTAACAGGTAACAGAGTTCATCACGACATAGTGTATCTTGGCGGTGTTAGAAAGGATATAAGTGAAGCTCACATCCCGGAAATACTTCGAAGAATAGACTTTATTGAAGAATCTGTTAAAAAATATATAGATATGGCTTACGATCACCCGGTTGTGAAAGCTAGAACTATGGATGTAGGATTACTTACACTTACAACAGCTAAAGACGCTGGGGCGGTTGGTCCAACAGCTAGAGGAAGCGACTGGAAAATAGATGCTAGAAGCTCCAACCCTTACGCTGCTTACGGCCCAGAGTACACAACCTGGGAGGTTATAACAGAACCGGGGGGAGATGTCTGGTCAAGGCTTGTAGTGAGATTAAAAGAAGCTCTTGTCAGTTGCGATATAATAAGACAGTCAGTTGAGAGAATGAAGAAAACAAGCCCGGATATTAGAGTGAAGCCTCCGCTTCCAGAGGATGGGGTTGAAGCTGCTAATAAAACAGAGGCTCCGAGAGGGGAATTATACTATTATATAAAGTCGAATGGGACAAGTATCCCTCACACGGTGAGGATAAGAACTCCAAGCTATAGAAATGATGCGGTGCTACCGTTCATGTTAAGAGGGCAAACACTATCCGACGCCCCTATAATTATAGGCAGCATAGACCCATGCTTCTCATGCACTGATAGAATGATTAGAATAGAGGATACTAAAACAAACCAGGTCAGGTTTGAGAGAATAGGCGATATAGCTAGAAAATACAGGAGGGTTTAATGTGGCTGTATATTTACCGGTATGGCAGATAATAGTTAGCTGTTTTCTACTACCTGTAGCCGCGTTTTTCTTCGGCATACTCTTCCAAAGCCTTATCAGAAAGTTTACAGCCCGCTTCCAAGGCCGCAGAGGACCCTGGTATATAGTACCTAAATCTTTAAGACCTGTAGTCGGCTCAACCCGTATCATGCAACCCTTCTGGGATATAATGAAATTAATGTATAAGCAGACTTTAATACCCTCCACCGCTCAGAGAAAAATATTCATATCAGCCCCATTTGTAGCCTCGATCAGTCTAGTGATCGCCATCTGGTTCATTCCAGTTATAGGCATATCACCATTCGGACCTTTCGAATTCAGTCTCATAGTCACCTTATATCTTATGCTAATCGTTCCGTTAACGATTGTAGCCAGCGGGGCTGCAAGCTCCTCACCCTGGGGTGCTTTAGGAAGCTACAGGGAGGTTATACTCACATTAGCTTATGAACTACCATTCATATTCGGTATATTTTCAACAGCAATGTTAACAGGTATACTAACCCCTGTGTACGGTACCCTACCCCAACTACCTGGAAGCCTTTCACTAACAGATATTGTAAACTTTCAAGCCCAGCATTCAATATCCGTGCTCGGATATAAAATACCAGCCTACTTTTTAATAGTAAACCCGTTCTCAGCGATTGCTATTATAATGAGTTTAATAGGTAAGCTTAAAATAAAGCCGATGGATATACCTGACGCAGAAGTTGAGGTTATAGCAGGATCATACACAGAGTACACTGGAAAACTGTTAGGTTTCTATGAGATAGCTAAGATACTGTTATTATTCGTAAGCTTGACATTATTCATAGACATGTATCTTGGAGGAGCTTTAGTTACAATAAACTATTTCGGCGTTCCATCATTTATATGGAGTGGAATAGTATTCGGAGTTGAAATGATAATACTAATCTTAATAGTCTCGATTATCAACGCTGCTAATGCACGTTTTAGAATAGATCAAGCTTTCACATGGTATCTTAAAATACCATTAGTTTTAAGTTTAATCGGCTTAGCCTGGCCTTATATTATGGCGTCAATAGCAGCTGCAGGGGTGAACATAGGTATAAGCATAGTTTAGGAGGCTGGTTATGGTTAAAGGTAAAATAAAACTGTTAAAAGAAGCTTTGCGAAGCAGTAAAGACATCCAGACACTAGACTACCCGGGTGGGAATCCTGAGATAGATTATTCAGAGCCGAGGTTCGGCAGCGGAGCGAAATACAGTCACGTATGCGAGGGGCTCAGAGGAGCACCTAAATATAGTGAGGATGACTGCTGCGGCTGTGCTGCATGTGAAAGCGTTTGCACCGCTAATACTATAAAAGCGGAAGATGTTAACGGGAAAAGAATATTTACAATAGACCTTGGCAGATGCGTTTTCTGCGGCAGATGCGAGGAGGAATGCCCTGAAGATGCTATAAAACTGACTACTAAATTCGAGTTAACATATACAAGCCCAGCTGTTCAAAGCCCTGAAAACATCAGGTTTGAAAGAGATCTCATATTATGCGAGAAATGCGGTAATGTTGTAGCTCCTGTAAAACAATATGACATATACTCTGAGAAAGTTGTTAAAAATCTTGGTGAAGAATGGAGAGAGAAAAGTAAAGAGGATGTTGAAAAAGCTAGAAAACTTTGCAGAGAATGTCGTAGAAAAAATGCTTATACACTTAATTTACATACCAGAAAATATTATTAGGAGAGTAAAATATGGGTTTGAAGCAAAAATCAAGATTGTATTCACCTTGGGTTTTCCACGCCCATTGCAGCGGCTGTAATGGTTGCGGTATTGAAATAGCAGCTGCCTTAAACCCCAGGTATGATCCTGAGAGAGTAGGGGTCACACTGCATAATAATCCCAGGCACGCGGATATAATGTTAGTTGAAGGCATAGTAGCAAAACAGCATGTACCATTCCTTAAAAGAACCTACGATCAGATGCCTACTCCGAAAGCGGTTGTAGCGATAGGCTCATGCGCGATAACCGGTGGCGTATTTAAACCAGACGATGATAAAGGACCCTCATACACTCAAGGCGGACCTGTTGATAAAATAATACCTGTAGATGTTTACGTGCCAGGATGTCCACCTAAACCTGAAGCTATAATAGACGGTGTTATAAAAGCAGCTATCATACTATCTAAAAGAGATTAGGAGCAGGCCAAATACTTCAATGATTCACATAATAGTACTAAATAAATATTAGCGGAAAAAGTTTGAAAACTATTTAATATACTAGAAATTGATAAAATTTTTATACAACAAAAAAGGATAAGTGTACTTCATGATAAGCTTATTTGAGATATTAGTGACGATTATATTATTTCTATGGGTTGCATTCGTGGTAACAGTTTTAACTAAAAAACTATATAAGGTTCTAACTGCTCGA
Organism: Candidatus Odinarchaeota archaeon; assembly: GCA_038826135.1. Lineage (GTDB taxonomy): Archaea > Asgardarchaeota > Odinarchaeia > Odinarchaeales > Odinarchaeaceae > Odinarchaeum. The sequence goes on from JAWBON010000021.1 coordinate 6,208, forward strand.
GGTTTTGAGCACACGATAGCGGTTTACTATAATCGTAAAGTAATACATATGCTAGCTGGTGGTGTATCCGCTATAGTTGTACCTTTCGTTTTCGCAACCCCTATTCTACCCCTGGTTTTCGCAGCTTTATTAGCTGTATTCATATATATACCCCACAGGACAGGTAAGCTGATGAACTGGTTCCAAGTGTGTGAGAACTGTTATGAAGTGTCATTCGCGATAATGTGGGGTGCTGTAATAACAATAGGCTGGTACTTCTCGGGAGGTAACTTCTGGTTTGGAGTTTTACCAGCGTTATTTATGGCGTTCGGAGACGCTATAACAGGCGTGGTTAGAAACGCCATATATAAGAGAAGAACAAAATCCTGGTATGGGAATCTGGCCATGGCATCGGTGACAATACCAACCGGTGTGATACTTGGACCCATGGGAGTTATTAGCGGATTTATAGCTAGTATAATAGAGCATTTCGAGTTCAAGTTTATAGATGACAATATCACAGTTCCAGCTGTCACGCTGATACTCCTTCTTACAGTAAACTATTTCTTCCCCGGCTTCCTCTCATTCTAAACAGTAACAGGAGACTAGCGTGTGTTAAATGACGCGTTTAAGCCATTCACATTAGGGTCTTTGAAATTAGATAACCGGTTTGTGATGGCCCCTGTCTGGATGGGTATGGCTGACGAGAAAGGGGGTGTGACAGATCATCTGGTTGAACACTACAGGGAGATCGCCGCATCCGGTATAGGTTTAATTATAACAGAGTATGCGTTTATAAAATCCGGGCACCAGATACTGCCACGAATGCTGGGAATAGGAGAAGACAGCCAGATAGAGGGGTTGAAGAGAATAGTTAAAGCAGTCCATAAAGAAGGCGCTAAGATATTTATACAGTTAGCGGATTGCGGTTTCAACTCAGATCCAAAGTATAATCCTGAAGGTTTAATCTACGGACCATCTATAATAGATTTAAAAGGGTACAGTGAAGCTGAATCGATGGGTGTTTTAACCAATGAAAATAAACATGTGATAAGAGCTTTAAGCCTAGAGCAGATAAGAGAGAAAGCGAAATTCTTCGGGGAAGCAGCGGCTAGAGCTTTTAAAGCGGGGTTCGACGGAGTGGAGCTTCACGCCGCCCACTCATATTTGATCTCACAATTCTTATCAGACTTATATAATAAGAGATGTGACGAGTACGGTGGCAGCCTGGAAAATAAGATGAGGTTTCTGGTGGAAGTTTACAGTGAAGTTAGAAAAATTTTAGGATCTAAACCTATATCGGTGAGGCTTAACGGAGAGGATGGGGTTGCAGGCGGAATTACAATAGATGAAACTGTTCAGGTTGCTAAGAGACTTGAAAAACTTGGATGTGAATTATTATCTGTAAGCGGTGGAACACCTGAGAAAACAGGGATATTGAAAGAGGAGGAGGAAGCGTATTTCTCCTGTTTTTCTAAGAAGATTAAGAAAAATGTGAAAACACCTATTCTTTTAACAGGCGGTATTAGAACACCTAAAATAATAGATAAATTACTAAAAGAGAAAGCCTGTGATCTAATAGGTTTAGCCAGACCCCTGATAGCTGAACCCGGGCTGTTACTGAGATGGAGAAGCGGGGATTTAAGAAAAGCGAAGTGTATCTCCTGTAATAAATGCTTTTACGAAGAGGGTCTTAGCAAATATGTTAACTGCCCTGTTTTTAAATAAATATTTAAAAATTTTAAGATAACAGCACAGATTTTATCCTATTAGATTAATACCGGTAGAAATAGGCCTAGCAAAGCCACCTCAACATATAATATAAATGAGGAGGCGGCTACTTCCACTATGGAGAGTATTGAACCTACTTTCAGATATTCTTTAAGTGTTATTTTCAATCCTCCCCTTCGAATAACATCAAACCACATTAATATCGCTAAAGATCCGATGGGGAAGAAATGAGGGCCAATATTATTACCTATAATATTTGAGAAAATCATGTTAGTTCCTAAACTAGGGGTTAAACTCATAGATGTTATAACCTGTCTTATAGAAACTAATCCCAATAAGGTCATTGGCCAGTTATTCATAAAACTTGCCAACACGGTTACTATTAACGCAGGTGAGATAAATCCCAGATACGACGGCATTGATGAAGATGAAGCCAGCAAAAAGCCTACGAAATCTATCATCCCGGCTTCACCAAGCCCGTGAACAACTATAAATATTCCGATCATGAAAACCAGTATTCCCCAGTTAACCTCTCTTAAAAGTTTCAAAACTGGTTTAGGACAATAAGAAGCCGGGTCCATTCTACTAGAGAGAGTATAGTATACAATTAATAGGAAGAACGCCCCGGAGCATATTACAATTGATACAGGTATTCTAATAAAAGATGTTAACACATACCCTAAATCCACCACTATGAGGGTGGCGAATATAATTCTGAGTAAAACATTAGATTTAGCAATAAGACTGCAATCTAAATTAACGTTTTGAGCTTCATATACCACAGGAATCTTATTTTTAAAAAATAAGTATACTACAAGTATACTAAAAACTACCGTCACAACCGACACTGGACCCATGAATATAAGGTGGTCTATAAAAGTATATTTGAAAAAGTCAGCGCTCACTATATTAACCGGGTTACTGGTTATAAGAGGCATCGCAGCCGTGTCAGCCACAAATCCGGCTGCAAACAAGTAGACCAGACGTGAGCCCCCTTTAAAATTTAACTGATGGGTAATCTCCACTACTATAGGTGTAAGAATCAATATAGCCGAGTCGTTTGCGAACAAAATACTGACAGCTGCTGTCAGTAAAGCTATATATATGTATAATTTTTTACCGTTCCCTTTAGCGTAACCTATAATTTTTAAAGCCGCCCATTTAAAGAAGCCCATAGCGTCTAAAGTTAGGGAGAGCAGGATTATACCGAAAAAAGCTAAAGCTGCATCCCATATATCTGATAGCGCTTCAACAGCTTCAAAAACGGTGACAGTCCCGAATAGTAGGGAGAGGCCAGCGCCGATAGTAGCAGTCACACCTATGTTTAAACCTTTAGGCCGTTTTATTACTAGAAATACAGTTATAATAAAAATTAAAATAGAAGCTACGGCTTTTATCTCCATAGTGATCGTCTGAAAGAAGTATATTGTTACCTATACCAGCTATAAAAAAGTTTTAAAAAAAACCAAGGATTATTGATGACTGTATTGGATGCTAATACTGTTTTTTCTGTTTCATATAGGCGTAAAGATAAGGCCGAGTGTGTAAGTCCTTATATTCCTCATTATAGTTTTGTATATAACAGCGTTTAACAACTTCATCGATTGTCAGATCCCCGAGGGTTTTAACTATACTCATCTCATCGTCACCGAGTTTTTTAATATGAACATCTTCACCGCACAGGGGGCATGGTAATATTAGAGTAGTTTTACCGATAACAAGATTTTTTATCCAGTGTTTTAAATCAGGTTTTTTAACCATAATATCACTCCCAAGCTATTAGCGTATTTTATCAGAGGGGGTTTATATATTTAAGCCATAATATTCTGAGGTTTTTGAACATATATGTGCCCTTCCTAATTTTAAGTACACAAAGTTGAGTAACTGTTTAGTTTTAATTATTAAACTTAACTCTCCTAAACTCTGCGAAAATTATTAAAAAAAATTGAAGATAGCTATTTAGCGATTAAAAAAGCTTTTAAAAGCCCCGTTATAATAAAAAAAGCGTTAAACAGCTTAAAACAGTAGTAAAGTTATAGTCGTAAAACACGCTAGCAGAGTGAAAATTTTAAATATAAGAAGCAATGTTTTACGATTTGTAAAAATGAAAGGATGATCACCATGTTAGATGTAATATGGGTTCCGATAGCTTTCATAATAATTCTAATAGCGACGGCTGCAATCTATGCTTGGGGTAGAAGAGTAGCCCCCCCGTCGAGAAAAAAGGGGGAAGCGCTTGAAACCTACGCGTGCGGTGAGGAACAAACTGATGTTCACACACATTTCAGAATAAACTGGTTTTATTACGCAGTATACTTTATGATATTTGATATTATAGCGTTCATACTCACCTTCGGAGCATTCCAACTAGGGATTCTACCAGCAGTTTACGCGGTAGTACTCTACGGAGCAGTCTCATTAATAGCAATAATAGTTTTATTAAGGGGGTAAATTTTATGAGTAAACTTGTAGATTGGGCGAGGAGAAGCTCACCTTGGCTTCTACATTTTAATTCAGGCAGCTGCAACGGCTGCGACATAGAAATTCTAGATGCGTTAATGCCCAGATTTGATCTGGAGAGATTTGGAGCGCTTCTTAAAGGAAGTCCAAGACACGCAGATGTTTTAGTCTGCACTGGACCTGTTACAAGACAGCAGGCGCCGCGTCTTAGAAGAATATACGAGCAGATGCCGGATCCTAAATTCGTAATGGTTGTAGGCACATGCGGTTCAACCGGTGGCGTATTCAGGGGATGCTATAATAATGCTGAGGGAATCGATAACGTAATACCGGTGGATGTTTATGTTCCAGGCTGCCCTGCAAGACCTGAAGCTATTGAATTAGGAGCTGTTAAACTGTTAGAGAAGCTTAAAAAAGTCCAGCAGCAGGCTAGAGGTGAAAAGAAATGACTGAGTTAACTCAATTACCTAAAACTGAAGAATTAAAAAATGAATATGAGATAGTTGAAGAGTTAAAAACCCTACTAGGCAGCGACTTATTAGAATATAAGGTTCCACGCGTTAACCGGGTCTGGATTACCGTCCCTAATGGCAAACACTATAAGGTAGCTGAATATTTATATAATAAAATGGGTGTCTGGTTCATAAGCACTGTCACCGGACTTGACTTAAAAGATCACTTTGAAGTATTATTCCACTTCTTAGATATGCAGAGAAAAGTTGAGATCACTGTGCGAGTACCTGTCTCAAAAGATAAACCTGAATTAGAGTCTCTAACAGATTTTTATCCAGGTGCAAATCTTTACGAGAGAGAAGTCTATGACATGTTTGGCATTGTTTTTAAAGGTCACCCTAATCTTAAAAGACTTCTATTAGCGGAAACATTTCCAAAGGGAGAACATCCTCTACGTAAAGACTGGACACCTGATAAATGGGATCCTAAAAAAGTTAAGCTTATTCAAAGACAACCAATCACACCTGAGACTTCAGACGATTATGTACTCCAAGTTGGACCTCAAACCCCGACATTAAAAGAACCGATGAATTTTGAAGTTATATTAGATGGTGAAATAGTAGTGGACATTATACCGCACATCGAATATAATCATCGAGGTTTAGAGAAAGCCTTCGAGCAGAGAACATTCATTCAAGGAATTTACTTAGCTGAAAGAGTGTGCGGTATTTGCAGCCAAGCACACACACTACCATACTGTGACGCAGTAGAACAGTTACTAGGCGTCCAAGTTCCACCGAGAGGAAAATATATTCGTACAATGGTGGCAGAGTTCAACAGAATCCACAGCCATCTTCTCTGGATAGGAGTGGCATGTCATCTCATAGGCTGGGATACAATGTTCATGTACAGTTGGAGGGATCGAGAAGTAATCTTAGATTTAACAGACCTTGTATGTGGAAGCAGAGTAACAGCCGCTATTAACACAATCGGAGGGGTTAGAAGAGACGTAACGGATGATGAGATCCATAAGATAAGAAAAGGCATGGACATATTGGAGAAAAGAACTAAAACATATAAGAAAATAGTATTTGAAGAAGATACATTATTGAAAAGAGCTGTTGGAGTAGGCTACTTGAACCCATCATACCTTAAGGCTATGAGCGCTGTAGGGCCTGTAATAAGAGGTTCAGGTGTTAAAACAGATGTAAGATACGATGACCCTCATTTCGGCGCTTACGATGAAATACCATTCAATGTATGCACATCAGATATGTGTGATATCGCTGGCAGACTACTTGTGAGAGTTGATGAATTAATAGAGTCAGTGAATATGATAAGATATATTTTAGACCACCTGCCAAGCGGTGAAGTGAGAACTAAGGTTCCTAGAAGAGTACCTGCAGGTGAAGCTGTAAGCCATAATGAGGCTCCAAGAGGGGAAGTATTCTACTATATTAAATCCAACGGCACAGATAAACCTGAAAGAGTTAAGATTATAACACCTACAATGGCTAATCTTTTACCGATAATAGAGTCATGTAAAGGCCATTACCTAGCAGACTTTGTATTAAACTTCGGAAGCATAGACCCTTGCATTGCATGCATGTGTAGGACAACATTTACAGATATATCTAAGAAACAGCCTAAACAATGGGTTTGGACAGATGAGCAGATGAGACAGTATAGTATAGAATGGTATCAGAATAAAGGATGGAGGAAGTGAAAATGGTTTTAGATATCTTTCTAGGAATACTTCAAATAGTCTTATTCCCGGGAATAGTATTCTGCATAGGTTTAACATTCCTACTTGAATGGATAGATAGAAAATACTATGCTGATCTTCAGAATAGAATGGGGCCGCTTTACGTCGGCTGGAAAGGTATACTGCAACCATTCGCAGATTTCATCAAATTAATGGCTAAGGAAGACATTGTACCTGAGGCAGCTGACAGGAAAATGTTCACAGCAACACCTTTACTCTCAGTAGCTGTTCCTCTGCTAGGCCTTTTATTTATCCCGATTGCAAACATCACGGGCTTACTCAGCTTCCAAGGTGATCTAATCTTTGTACTGTTCCTAACAACAACGATTGCCATATTAATAATCTTGGCCGGGTATTCTTCAATGAACCAGTACAGTTCAATAGGTGCTGCTAGAGCAGGCTTACAGTTAATGGGTTATGAAATACCCTTTACACTCGCAGCTCTCACCCCAGCGATGATAGCTAGAAGCTTGACAATAACAGGAATAGTTCAATACCAGGCTTTTGCAGGCATGACGCTACTAATATTCCCTGGTATGATAGCGTTCGGTGTATTTATAGCAACTTTACTACCTGAATTAGAGAAGATACCGATGGATATACCGGAGGCTGAAACCGAGCTTGTAGCAGGATGGCAGACCGAGTTCAGCGGTAAAAAATACGCTTTCTTACGCTTATCAAATAATCTGGAGCTGCTTTTAGGCGCTGGGCTTGCAGTAACATTATTCCTCGGAGGCCCATATGGTATAGAGAAACTACCTGGATTAACAGCACTGGACTTAGCGATTCAAGGAAACATTATAATATCAGCCGTATGGTATACGGTGTGGTTTTTAATTAAGACAGCGGTCGTTGTGTTAATAGTGACGAATCTGAGAACTTTATTCTCAAGGTACAGAATAGATCAGATGGTAAGAGGTGCATGGAAATATTTAACACCACTTATGATAGGGGTTACAATTATAACCCTACTTTTAAGCGCTATAGCGCCCGGTTTATATCCAATAATTTAGAGGTGAAACATTAATGGTTAGAAAACTAGGTGCGATGGAAACTGAGCTGTTAAAAAATCTTACAAAGAAGAGAGCTACCTTACTGTATCCTTTTCAAAAACTAGAACTCCCTGACGCATACAGAGGATTATGGAGTTTTGATATTAACAAATGTACAGGATGTGGATTATGCTCCAAAGACTGTCCGAGCGGTGCAATAGAGCTTAAACCTACAGAGAAAACCAAGGCGGGCAGATACCCGATTAACTATGTTAGCAGATGTTTATTCTGCTCTCAATGCCAGGAAGTCTGCCCAACAGGCGCTATTAAAATGACACCTGTATATGAGCTTTCAGATTACCGTAAAAAAATAATAGACGCTGAAGCCCCAGACGGATACAGGTATGAGGGTTAAGCTTAAACACCCTATATTTTTATATTTATAGCAATTAAATAAACAAAAACTTAAATTTTTATAGGTGACTCTTCCACTTAGAATTAAGAGGTTTTAATATGAGGGATTATTTTATTGGATAGTTTAAAGTCAGGTAAAAGAATACTGGTTTTCGACACAACATTAAGAGACGGTGAGCAAACCCCCGGCTTAACTCTCCCGCCGGATAAAAAAATATCTTTAGCTAAAAGCTTAGATGAATTTGGAGTTGACATAATAGAGGCCGGTATGGCAATCACCAGTAAAGGTGAATCAGAGGCTATCAGGGAAATAGCTAAACTAGGTTTAAAAGCGAAAATATATGATGGATGCAGGTTGAATATAAAAGAAATAGAGCTCGCTTTAAAACTCGATGTTCATGGTGTTCAAATAATTGTACCGACAAGTGAACTCCACCAGAGAGTGAAGCTTGGGAAAACACGTCAGGAGATAGATGAGCTTCTTACCGAAGCGGTTACATATGCTAAAGATCATGGATTAGAGGTCGGTGTTTCAGCTGAAGATGCTTCTAGAACAGAGAACGATTACCTATCAGAGTTGGCTAAGAAAATCGAGGGATTAAAAGGCGACCGCTTCTGCTATTGCGACACTGTTGGAATTCTAACCCCTGATTCAGCGTATAAAAACATAGGTGAAATTAGAAAAGCAACGAAGCTGCAAATAGGCATACATTGTCATGATGATTTCGGATTAGCCGCAGCGAACACGATATTCGCCCTCAAAGCAGGTGCTGATGAGTTCCACAGTACTATAAACGGGCTTGGAGAGAGAGCTGGCAACGCCGCTACAGAGGAGGTTGTGATGGCTTTAAAACAATTATACGGTGTGGAATTAAACCTGAAATATAATCGGCTTTTCTCACTTTCAAGAGAGGTGTCTAATTTAACATTGATACCGGTTCAACCGAATAAAGCAATAATTGGAGCGAACGCGTTCACACACGAGTCTGGAATTCACACAGACGGTATGATGAAAGACACTAGAATGTACGAGCCATTCGACCCTGAGATTATAGGACGGAAGAGGAAATATGTTATAGGAAAACATTCAGGTAAGAGCATAATAAAAAACACGCTTAAAGAATTAGGTATAGAATTAGCTGAAGATCAGCTGCTAATATTAGTTGATAAACTTAAAACTCTAGCCGATAAAGACAAGCTCGTCACCGAAGCGGATATAGTGGCATTAGCATATGATATTATAGGGTCACCTCGAACTGAACTGGTTAAATTAGATGAGTTAACAGTTGTAACCGGAAACAAGATCACACCGTTTGCAAGCGTGCACATATACGCTAATAACCAGAAGTATATGGCTTCTGGGACAGGTGTAGGGCCTGTTGACGCCGCTATAAACGCTATTAAAAACGCTACGAACATGTTCACCGATATAAAACTTGAAAATTACGAGGTTAAATCTATAACCGGAGGCACAAATGCGTTAGTAGACGTGGCGGTTACCCTTAAGAAGGGGGAACTTGAAAGAAAGGGTAGAGGAGTAAGCGAGGATATAATCGCCGCCAGCGTGTTCGCTTATTTATCTGCAGTCAACCAAATACTTCTACTACCCGGTGAAGCTGAGAATTGAAAATAGAAGAGCGTTTTGTTTAAAAGGTAAATATATAAATTGAATAATCTAAAAACGATAATTAGGGGTGAAGCAGTTGAATATAGGATTACTAGGATGCGGTGCGATAGGTGAGCTGATCGTTGAAGCCTTTGTAGAGGGTATATTAGAGGAAATAAATATTTCAATAGTCTACGATCAGGACCAGCAGAGAGCTGAAAAATGTGCAAGTAAAATCCCTAATCCTCCTAAAATAGCGAGAACTGCTGACGAGTTGATTGAGAATAAGGAGATTAGTTTAATCGTTGAAGCAGCTTCCCAGCAAGCTGTTAAAGACTACGCTTTGAAAATACTTGAAAACAGTAAGAGTCTCATGATAATGAGTGTAGGAGCGCTTGTTGATCAAGACTTCTACAATCTACTGGTTAAAAAAGCTAAAGAAAAAAATCAGAAAATATACATTCCATCCGGCGCTATAGCCGGGGTGGATGCTATAAAAGCAGCTTCTATAGGTAAAATACACGAAGTAGAGTTAATAACAAGGAAACCCCCCGGCCGGTTTATCACCGATAAACTACCAGGCGATGTTAAAATAGATCCTAAAATGAAAAAAGCCACCGTCATATTCAAAGGTGATGCGAAAACAGCGCAAAGCCTGTTCCCGAGAAGCATAAACGTGGCGGCCACCCTAAGCCTAGCAAGCATAGGACCGGAGTTAACAAAGGTGACGATAATAGCCGACCCCTCTATTGGAGAGAACATACATGAAATTCACGTTAAAGGAGAGTTTGGAACACTTAAAACATATGTTGAAAACCTTCCATCCATAAAAAATCCGAAGACAAGCCATCTTGCAGCTTTATCAGCGATTAAAACACTTAAAAAAATATCTGAACACATAGAAATCGGAACGTAAACAAGCTTTTACAAGGTAAAGCTCTCAAAAAATTAAAAGTAATAAGTTATTAATTCTATTAGCTTAAAATGTTAACAGAGGTAATTTTAATGCAACTGTCAAAATTACAGAAAGAGATTATTCAACTGAAAAAAAGCGAGAATGCTGTACTATTAGTACATAACTATCAGACAATAGATATCCAAGAGATAGCAGACTATATAGGAGACTCATACGAGCTCTCTGTGAAAGCCTCACAGATTAAAGACGTTGACTACATAGTGTTCTGCGGCGTGGATTTTATGGCTGAGACCGCTTCAATCCTAAACCCTGATAAAACTATTCTAATACCGGATGAAAACGCTAAATGCCCGATGGCGGCGATGCTCCCCGCTAGTGTAATCAGAGAGGCGAGAGAAAAACACTCGAAGGCTGAAGTTATGGTGTATGTGAACACATGGGCTGAGACGAAAGCGGAGGCGGATGTCACCTGCACTTCTTCGAACGCTCTAAAAATAGCTAAAAAACTTGAATCCGAAACGATTTTATTCGGCCCTGATAAAAACCTAGCGTTATATGTGCAGGAGCGGGTGCCTGGTAAAACAATAATACCTATACCCGATTACGGCCACTGCTATGTTCACAGCCAATTCACCTACGAACCTTTAGAAATGAAAGCCGAGCACCCGGACGCTATACTCATGGCACACCCGGAGTGCACACCTGAAGTTTTAAAAAGAGCAGACTTCATAGGAAGCACAAGTCAAATGTATAATTACGCTAAAACATCAGACCATAAAAAATTCATAGTCACAACAGAAATAGGGTTAATACAGCGAATGCAAAGAGAAATACCTAATAAAATATTTATAATGGCGAAACCGGATGCAGTATGCACTCAGATGAAAATGCATACCCTTGAAAAAATTAAAAAAGTATTAGTAAACAAAGATAAAATTGTAAAGGTTGATAATAAAATAGCTGAAAAAGCTAGGAAAGCAATACTTAAAATGGTGGAGCTTACAAATGATTGAAAACCTTCAATGGGTTAGGGAGAAAGTGTTGTCCGCCCTCCTTGAAGATGTAGGGTACGGGGATATAACCACTGAAATAATAATTCCTAAAACTAAAATCGGTCAAGCTGTTATAATAGCTGAGGAGCGGGGTGTTTTAGCCGGTTTACAGGAGGTCAAAATACTCTTCAACGAGTTTAATATATCTGTAAACGCTCATTTAAGTGACGGCGACGTTATAACAACACCTGGAGTTAAAATAGCTAATATTAAAGGTCCTGTGAAGTCAATTCTAACATGTGAGAGAACAGCGTTAAATTTTTTAATGAGAATGAGCGGTGTTGCAACAGCTACTAATCGAATACTCGTGAAGGCGAGAAGCGTAAACCAAAGTATCCGTGTGGCTGCCACACGTAAAACTCTCCCATTACTAGGATATTTTGATAAGAGAGCGGTTTACCTAGGGGGAGGTGATACGCACCGCCTGAGATTAGACGACTGCATCCTAATAAAAGATAATCATATCTCAGCAGTCGGCAGCATAGAAAAAATTCTTAAAAATGTTAAGGAAAAAGCGAGTTTCACTAAGAAAATAGAAATAGAAGTGGAGAACACTGAAGATGCTGTTAAAGCCGCCAAATACGGCGCGGATATAATAATGCTAGATAATATGAAACCGGATATGATAGCGGCAACTATTAACGAGCTTAAAAACCATGGGTTAAGAGATAAAGTTTTATTAGAAGCGTCCGGCGGAATCAACGAAGAAAACATAGTAGACTACGCTAAGACAGGAATTGACATAGTCTCCCTAGGCGCGATCACGCATTCGGTTAAAGCCTTAAACTTTAAACTCGAAGTTGAAGGTGAACATTTTAAGTAAGGTAATCTGCTAAATAAAAATTTTTGATTAGCTGATTATTTATAAAAAGCATAACTGTTATAAATCACTTATAATAACGTTTAAACGGCGCTTATCTTAGGAGGAATAGTGAATGTCAACTAAAATTATTGAGATTAGATTTCACGGTCGCGGTGGTCAGGGAGCGTGGACAGCCACGCAGCTTTTAGCTATGTCTGTATTAGAGGAGGGAAAATACGCTCAATCATTCCCGTCATTCGGGCCTGAAAGAGCCGGGGCTCCTATGATGGCTTTTGTGAGAATATCAGATCAACCTATAAAACTCCACTCGGATATTTACAATCCTCACAGCGTAGTGGTGTTAGATCCGACTCTTCTAACAGCTGTAAATGTTTTAGAAGGAATGCAATCTGACGGTAAACTTGTTGTTAACTCGCATGAGTCACCTTCCACTCTTAAAAGCAAGCTTAAATTAAAGGATAAACAGGAGTTATGGACGGTTCCAGCCTCAGATATCGCTATAGAAATACTAGGCAGAGAGATTACAAGCACAGCTATGGTTGGAGCTTTAGTGAAGGCTACAGGATACGTGAATTTAGATAGTGTGCTGAAACAGGTTCAGAAACGTTTTTCAGGAGCGATAGCTGAGAAAAATATTGTTTTAATTAAAAGATCATACGAGGAGGCTAAAAAAATATGAGTGAAGAGAAGTCTTGGCGGGAAATCCCAATGGGCGGTTTAACCTGGAGGCATAGCGCAGATTATAAGACAGGGGAGTGGAGAACGTTCAAACCTATTGTAGATCATAATAAGTGTACTCGATGCATGCAATGTGTTATATTTTGCCCTGATGTTTCTATAAAATATAAGCCTGACGTGAACATGATAGAAATAGACTTAG
>JAWBON010000022.1:0-18433 GCA_038826135.1 Candidatus Odinarchaeota archaeon
CTGAAAAAAGTTTTTAAAATATATCTTCGGAGGTGAAAAATGCAGTTTAAAGATTGAATTAAAATATTTATAGTAGTTTTTAACTGTAAAATTAAACTTTGAATTATTATAGGCTGCTAAATCATCTAAAAAAACAGTTCTTAAAATTTTTTTAAAAAAAGGTATAGTATCTTTTGCTTTTACACTTCGGCCAGTAATGTAAAAATAACAGTTAATCAGAGACCACTTAACAGCCTCATACAAGTATCTCCAAACCCGTTTAAAACAGTTAACAATCGTAAAAACCAGGTATAAGAGACTGCATAACTTAAATGATTTAACGATTTGAAAGAAGTCTAAAGGTTTTTTAAGATTTTTAAGATCGTATTCTTTACCGTAAACTATCTTGTAATTTGAGAAAACCGAGTTTAAAACAAGCCTCTCCGGAACTAAAAGTCTAGATAGAAAACGGTTAACGTTAAAAATTCTTGGAAAACAAGCTGATAAAAGATCTTTTTCAGAGCATATGAAAAACGATTTAAACATACCGGTCCCTGTCTCGAAAAAATAAAGTAAACGATCGATAAAACCAGAAAAACCTGAATTAAAGAAAAAGTTTTGAACACCAGTCATAGCCGCAGTGATACTTTTCCGCTGCCTAGCATTCACAGACCCGTCTACAATTATTAAAACATCAATATCACTCAACTGATTCATTACACCGCCTTTAACAGCGGAGCCGAAAAGAATTATTGAAACAGGGAGAAAACCAAGCTTTACCTTAACAGTTTTCAGAACTAGATCCAAGTATTTTTTAATATGATTTTGAACACTAAAACTTTGAGGAGAAGACCCCATATTATAGCTCCTAATTAACGGTGGGATACTAGTATTTATTAGTTTAACATTATAAAAAATTTAATCACCCGCATTTATAGCTTTTAAATCTTCTAAAAATTTCATGTATAGTTTAAAAAATAGAATGTCTTTAAAGAGTTTTGAGAAATAAGCTAATATTATAAGCGGTGAGAGCCCGGATGAGTCTTAGAGCGCTTGAAGTAGCAGGGGTTGATGCGAGACTTATAAGAAGACTTATTGAGATAGGGGTTGAGGGTTTAACAGATATTCAAGAGCTAGCTGTAAAGAAAGGATTATTCCGGAGAAAAAACATTTTCATATGCGCTCCCGCTTCATCAGGTAAAACGCTTTTAAGCTATATAACCGTGCTGGCGATGGCTTTAAGAGAGCCTAAGTCTAAGGCGGTTATCCTGCTGCCGTTAAGAAGCCAAGCTGATGAGGTAAACATGTATTTGAACAGGGTTTACGCTGTTTTAGGTTTAAATATTATAAGACTTTCAGATAAATCTCAAGCCAGGCTGGCTGACTCTAATATTATTATTGGAACATTTAAAGAAATGGATGAAGCACTACTAGTAAATTACAGCTGGCTATCGGATCTTTCACTAATAGTGGTGGATGAATTCCAGCTGCTCGGACAGCATGAGAAAGGCGGGTTGCTTGAAAACCTGATTCTAATATTAATTGAAAGATTCAAAGAAACCCAGTTTATCTATTTATCTGATATTATCGGAAACGCTTTTGAAATATCAGAGTGGCTGGGTGCTGAACTAGCTCAGACATACTCGCATTTAATACCAGTCCGTTACAGTATCCTGCTAGATAAGAAAGATAATAGCGTTCTTTATAGTATAGTGGAGGAGACTGTTAAAACAAACGGTCAAATAATAGTATTCACTGAAAACCTGGAACAGGTTATAGAATTATGCGGAGAATTTAAAAAACATTTTAAAAGTTTAATCGGTGAAGGCCAGGTTAATGAAGTTAAAATTAAACTAGATATTCTCAGAGAGAGAGGTGAGAACACTTATACTAGAGAGTATTTAAGTTATTTTCTAAAATACGGGATAGGTTTTCACACTCCGGGTTTATCACCGCTTGAAAAACTGATAGTTGAAGAATTATTCAACTCTAAGATATTGAAAGTTGTTGTGTCCACACCGGAGATAGGGGCGGCTGTAAACATGCACCCCCGTGTGATCGTGTTTAAAAACACTCAATACAAAACTGGTTTAGAAAACAGGGAGCCGGCTGAACCTAGATTTTTAAACCCTAATATCATCCACAACATATTCGGTAGAGCCGGAAACTATAAGTATGATAAAGAAGCCTATGGGATAATATTAGTTTACGATGAAAAAATAAAAGAATTTGTTGAAAAACGTTTCTTCAAGAAAAATATCAGAGGCGAGCTTCTTCCAAGATATGATTATTTGAAAAGCATGCTATTAAACAATAATTATATAGAATACATGCTCACTTATTTAGCAACTCAATATGATAAGATGGGGAAATCGCAGTTAACAGAGCTTTTTGAAAAATCGTTATATTATCGGCAGGCTAGCTTAGATGAGAAAAAGAGAGTGAGTGAATATTTTAATATCATAGAGGCGGATAAAGCAGTTCGTAATAGAACAGATTATTCTACAAGAATGAATGCTATGAAAACAAGTTTCAGCATGCTATCAGATATTAATTGTGATGAAAACAGAGTAGAGGCTTCGATCATAAGCCCTACAAGTCTTAGAAAACATAAATTATACATTTTTGGAAACGGTTATATGAGTTGCGACTGCGAGTATTGGAGGTTTAAAGCCTCCCGGGAGGGAAAACTCTGTAAGCATTTAGCAGCACTGATATTAATAGCGGGAGAGGGCAAAATCTCCAGGCAAGCCTCCGATATAGTTTTAAAAGCGTTGAATCCACGCAGCCTAATATTAGATCTAGCATTAAAAAATTATATAAGAATAAGCGAGGATGCGATTACGCCAACAGATAAAGGTAGACTCTGCGCTTATACAAGCATACCCCCGTCACTTTTAACCTCACTAATAACAATATTAGAGAGTAAAATAGATGATAAAACCAAGTTTCTTAAATGTTTAATAGAGGTTATCAGAAACAGTCTGGTTGAACTACCATACTCGTCTTCTAAAAGCCAGAGTGCATTAGAATATTTAACAGGGGTGATTGAAGAAAACCCGGCTGGTTTTGAACCCGGGGATTTTAAAAAACTTTTAAACTATATTGAATGGGTTTTCAACTCGCTTACAATGATAATAAAATATCTTGGTAAAAAATGGTTAGAAGATGAATTGTTAAAGTTTAAAGAGAAATTGTATGAGCAAACAGGATAAAAATAATAGTCACGGTTTAAAATTATTAAATCTACCGATGAAGTTAAAAACTTGTGAGACATTAGTAGAGAATTATGCCTTTAAACTTAACTTATAAGATACTTAAAGATCATTTAGTTGAAGGGGAGCTTGTTAAAGGTGAAGAGATAGGTGTGAGAATAGATCGAACATTAACACAGGATGCCACAGGCACATTAACCTATCTTCAATTCGAAGCATTAGGTTTAGATAAAGTTCGAACAGAATTATCTGTCAGCTATGTGGATCATAACACTCTTCAAACAGATTACATGAATGCTGACGACCATAAATATTTGCAGACTGTAGCTGCAAAGTATGGCATATATTTCTCTAAACCAGGTAACGGTATATGCCATCAAGTTAATCTGGAACGGTTTAGTAAACCGGGTAGAATCCTTTTAGGCTCTGATTCTCACACTCCAACATGCGGCGGTGTTGGAATGCTTGGGATAGGGGCTGGAGGCTTAGATGTAGCTGTAGCTATGGGAGGAGGTTTATTTTATTTTAACACCCCCGCTGTTCTAGGCGTTGAGCTGACGGGTAGGAGAAAACCATGGGTTTCAGCGAAGGATGTTATATTAGAGGTTTTAAGAAGGCTTACAGTTAAAGGTGGCGTGGGGAAAATAATAGAGTATTACGGGGAGGGTGTTAAAGATTTAGATGTGTATGAGAGAGCGACTATTACAAACATGGGTGCGGAGACAGGGGCGATAAGCTCGATATTCCCCTCAGACGAGATTACAGGAGAATTCTTCCAGCTTCAGAGAAGACCTCAAGACTGGGTTAAACTTGAAGCTGACGAGGGGTGCGAGTACGATGAGTATATGAGAATAAATTTAGCTGAATTAGAACCTATGATCGCGATACCTCATAGTCCGGGAAACGTTAAAAAAATAAGCGAGGTTGAAGGGTTGCCTGTCGACCAGGTTGCAGTCGGCAGCTGTACAAATTCATCTCTGAAAGATCTTATGATAATTGCAGCGATACTTAGAGGTAAAACCGTGCATCCTGATGTTAGCTTAACTATTTCACCTGGTTCTAAGCAAATCCTTGAGGAAATAGCTAGAAACGGTGTACTAGCTGATTTAATAGCTTCAGGGGCTAGAATACTTGAAACAGCTTGCGGTCCCTGCATCGGCATGGGGCAGGCTCCAAGAACTGGCGGTGTTTCTCTGAGAACGTTTAACAGGAATTTTAAAGGTAGAAGCGGAACAGAGGATGCTCAGGTATTTTTAGCAAGCCCGGAGGCGGCTGCAGCTGCAGCTTTACATGGGAGGATAACAGATCCTAGGAGGCTGGGAAGCTACCCATCCGTGAAGCTTCCGAAGGAAATTAATGTAAACGATAATTTGATAATAAAACCTCCTAAAGACTCTTCTAAAGTAGAGGTGGTAAGAGGGCCTAACATAAAGCCTATACCAGCTAATACGCCTCTGCCGGAGAATATAATTTTAGAAATTATACTTAAAGTCCGCGATAATATATCTACAGATGAGATACTGCCTGCGGGTGTGAAAGTCTTGCCGTTAAGAAGCAATATACCGGCTATAAGCGAATACTTGTTTAAACCAATAGATCCCACGTTTATAGACCGGGTGAAAAAGAAGAAGGGAGGGGTGATATTAGCGGGTGAAAATTACGGTCAAGGTTCCAGTCGTGAACATGCAGCGATAGTGCCGATGTATCTTGGAGTTAAAGTGATCATAGCTAAATCATACGCGCGAATACATAGAGCGAACTTGATAAATTTCGGTGTACTACCGTTACAGTTAACCGATCCATCAGATTATAATAAAATAGATCAGGGAGATATATTGAATATTAAGAATATAAGAAAGCTGCTTGAAGACGGCAAGCAGACAGTGGATGTTTTAAACACTAGTAAACGGTTAATATTCAAAACAAAACATGATTTAACACCCAGACAGGTGAAGATAATATTAGCAGGCGGGCTTTTAAACTATGTAAGAGAAGCCAACATATCCAGGTCTGGAAATAGGTGATTACACTCGTATTTTATTAAAGCTATAATTGCAGCCTGTTGCATTTACTTATCCTTATAGCAAAGTTTTCTAACAGTTCATATCCGTATTCTGTCTGAGAGACTTCAGGGTGGAATTGAACACCCCAGATTCGATTATGAATATTAAAAGCTTCTACACTGCAGTTAAGGCTGTGCGCTATTGTTTGACCACCTAAGGGAAGCTTTTCCACCTCGTCGGTGTGAGAGGCCCAAACTTGTAGTTTACTGGGAATATTATAGAATAACGGGTCTTTAGGTTCATCTATTATCAGTTCAGCTAAACCGTATTCGCTTTTACTCCCTCTTTTAACGTAGCCATCAAGTTGGTGTGCGATCAATTGGTGACCGTAGCAGATGCCGAGTATTTTAAGCTTGGAGCTTCTTAAAATGTTTAAGTCACATATTGGAGCGTTCTTCTCGTATACAGAGTTAGGACCGCCGCCGAGAATCACACCTTTAACGTGGAAGTCAAGCAGCTGCCGGTATGTTGCAGTGTAAGGCAGTATTTCCACGTTTATATCAAGTTCTTCAAGCATTCTTTTTATAAGATGCGTGTACTGGCCGCCGAAGTCAAGTATCACGATATCTATGTTTTCACGGTCATAGACGTGTTTGTCCATTATCGTAGAGATTTTAGCTTTATCAATTTTTTCAATCATTGTTTGAGAAGAGTCTTGAAACATTAAAACCACCTATGTTACCAGCTCCCTTATTCTATTCTGCTTGCATCCTTCGCGAATCTCTCTTGCGATACGCCTGCCCATATACATGGGTTCACTGAATTGAAGATATGTATATGGGGAGTAACCTATCGCCACATTGCAGCCGGCTACAATCCTACATGATACTTCGAAAACTATTAATTTAAGACTCTCTGTGCAAATTGTCTCTAAACAGAATGGGCCTATTAAACCTGGTGGGGCGATTCGGCGGGAGGCTTCTAAAACTTTTTCACCTAACTCGTAAACCTGTGAGAGAAGCGATTCCCGGAGAAGCACCATGAAGTTACCTATCACCGTGTAGGTTGCTTCTATTTTAGCTTCAATCTGGTCTGAGGCTGGTATTCTTGAAAGACCGTCTACATTAGACTCGTATCTTCTATCCGCTCCGAGAAATTCAAGCCGGTTATTTAGCGGGGAGTAGAAATAGTGCAGGTAAACAGGTGCACCTAGAATATATTCTTGTATTTGAGGCTCTTTAAGATCTTCCTCGGATATGTGACCTTTACTAAGCATTTCCTTAGCCTTTCTCTCATATGATTCAAGGTTGTTTGCTAGAAAGTAGCCTCGACCTCCCTTAGCGCGGGGGAATTTCGTTATTGTAAGTGTGTCTATTTCATCAGGCCGCCTGAATGTTTTAGGAACAGGGACACCGGATAGTTTAAGCCATTTATCCTGCATTTCCCGGTGAGACTCCCATGTGAGTAACGCCCTGTTTCCGAAAATAGGAAGCTGAAAAGACTCCTCTATTTTCTCCGAGCCTATATACGCGTTGAAAGAGCCGTGCGGTATTATTATAGAATTCATAGATAACAGCTTCTGTTGAATGCTGTCATCTAATATTTGGCTTAAATCATCTAGTAGAATATACTCGTCTACAATTGGAAAATGGTCGTAAACTTTTTTCCTAGCATGCTCGCAAATGCACACGGTTGTAAAACCTTCTTCTTTAGCGCCTTTAAAAATATTTAGAGCAGAATGGCTTCCAATAGTCGCTATATGTAACTTGCGTGGATCGTATTTTTCAACTGTTTTCTGAACGCTCTCTCGAAGTATCATACAGTCCCTTCCTTTAATATGAAAGTTCTTCTCCACTAGAAGTTTTTAGTTTAACACCGGGTTCTTTAACGACGCGGCCTAGAATAATTGGTTTTAAGCCGTGCGCTCTACATGATTTAATCACTTCAGTTTCATTCTCAGATGGGGTTATAATGCAGAAACCTATACCCATGTTAAACGTCTTATACATTTCATAACTGTCCACTCCACCCCACTCTTGGAGACAGGTAAATATTCTAGGAGGCTTAGGCATGTTAAGCTCAAACCCTAGTTTCCCTTTAGTTATTCTCATAAGTTTCGTAAACGCTCCACCAGTTATATGAGCTAACCCGGTTACAAGATTATTCTCAACCAGCGGTAAAACCTCTTGAACATATATTCTAGTAGGGGTTAACAGTATTTCCCCCAAGGTTTTAGAGCCGCTCAACGGCTTTGAATTTAAATCTATTTTTCTCCGTTCAATTATTCTTCTGATCAATGTATAACCGTTAGAGTGAAAGCCGCTGCTCGGTAAACCTATCACAATATCACCGGGTTTCACCCTGTCGCCTAGAACTATGTTTTTCGTGGCCAGCACACCGGCGCGGCGCGCGGCTAAGTGGGAGCCTGAGCCGGGTTTAACCCCTGTTATCACATCAGGCATGATAGCGGTTTCCCCGCCTACTATCGCCGCTCCAGATTTTTTAGCCCCTTTAACAAGGCCTTTCATTAACTGCTCCGCTAGCAGATGGTTAGATGCCTCTAAGGCTATGTAGTCTACTATAGCCACAGGCTCAGCCCCGCAGCATACTAGGTCATTTACATTCATAGCGACACAGTCGATGCCTACAGTATCATACTTATCCATTGTTTGAGCTATGAGAACCTTGGTGCCCACACCGTCAGCGTGTAAGGCGAGAGCTGTTGTCGCGGAGATATTTAGAAGAGCGGCGTAGTGCCCGTACTCGTTTAACAGTTCACCGAACTTATTCCTTCTTAAATTAAATGTTGAAGTGATAAGCCTGCCTATCCGTTTATGAGCTTCTTTAGCAAGGTTAATATCAACTCCTGCGCTCTTATAAGTCATCTTAAAGTTCATATCTATATCCTCTCAGTTCTTTAACAGCGCGCTCCACCTGCTGGATCGCGGTCCCTATATATGAGGACGGGTCCAGCCATTTATCAAGTTCAGCCGGTGATACAAGCTTAGATAACGTGGGCTCTTGGAGAAGAGCTTGTTTAAAATCTATTTTTTGAGTCCAAGATTTCATAGCGCATATCCTTAATATTTCATGGGCTTGCTGTCTACCTAAACCTTTGTTAACAAGCTCTATCATTATTTTCTCAGCCATTATCAGGCCTCTGGTTAAGTTAAGATTTCTCAGTATATTATCCTCGTCTAATTTGACTCCTTTCAGTATTTGAGTTAACTGTCTAAGCATATAGTCTAAGAGTATCATGTTCTCGGGGATGATTATACGTTCAGGAGCGGAGTTTGTGAGATCCCGTTCATGTTCTAGTGCAGTGTTTTCAAGCGCTGGAAAAGCGTTAGCTATCAGTATACGGGATAAACCGCATATTCTCTCGGATTTGTGAGGGTTTCTTTTATGAGGCATTGTTGAAGACCCTACTTGGGTTTGCTTAAACTCCTCCCAGACCTCACCTATCTCGGTTCTCTGAAGGTTTCTAAGCTCTTTACCGATTTTGTTAAGTGTAGCGGCTACAAGACTTGTAAATAATATAAGCTCCGCTATTCTATCGCGTTGAACTATTTGGTTAGATGCTTCAGCTGGTTTTAAACCTAGTTTACCCATAACCAACTCCTGTATTCTAAATCCTTTCTCCCCGAAGCCGGCCATTGTACCGACAGCCCCAGTCATTTTACCGACTAAAACTCTAGGAGTTAGCTGGGTTAATCTTATTATATGCCTGTGGATTTCATAAGCCCATATAGTGAATTTTAAACCAAACGTTGTTGGCAGAGCATGCTGGCCGTGTGTTCTACCCACACATACGGTTTCCTTATATTTATCAGCTAAGTCCACTACTACATTCTTAAGATTGATAAGATCCTCTGTTATTATTTTAATAGCATCCCTTAATTGAAGAGCGGTAGCTGTATCCTCGATGTCATAGCTTGTAGCTCCAAGGTGAACGTAATCGCCAGCTTCACCTTCACAGACTTCTGTTAAAGCTTTAACCATAGCCATAAGATCGTGATGTATTTGCTCCTCTATTTCTTTCACACGCTTCACTTTAACGTATTTTAACGAGGCTTTGCGGGTTATTTCTTCAGCCGCCTTGCTTGGTATGTTACCAACCTCCGCGTGTGCTTGAGCTAAGGCGGCTTCAACTTCAAGCCATTTCTGAAGTCTAGACTCCTCTGTGAATAATGACCTCATTTCAGGGTAACAGTACCTGTATTCAATCGGGTGAACATACATTTTACTTCCTCCTATACTTCGGTTCGCTTAGTTAGGTTAAGTATTCTCTTAGCTAATAGAGCAGCGTTTTTGCCGTTATCTATACCAACCGTTGCTACAGGTACCCCTGGGGGTGTTTGTGTGATTGACAGAAGAGCGTCTAAACCGCCTAGTTTAGCTGAAACAGGAACACCGATAACAGGTTTCTCAGTATAGGATGCGACAACACCGGGTAGAGCTGCAGCTAACCCGGCTATGCAAATATAGATTTTGAATTTATTATCGTTCTCTTTAATATATGTTCTCAGCTTCTCAGGGTCTCTGTGAGCGCTAATATAGTTGACTTCATAAGTTATCTTCTCCTCGTCGAGTGTGGAGGTGACTTTCTCCACTATTTCACTATCCGACTTGGAGCCTGCGAGTACAGCTACATCTATTTTACTCAATATCCCACCTCACATGATTATTAGAGTTTTAAATATAATAGAGTTAGCGGTTTATATTTTATGGGATTTTATGAATTTTTCAAGCTCTTCAAGATAGGGGAGCCCTCCTCTAGCTCCCATATATTTCACTTTTAAAGCAGCTGCAGCTACACCCATATAGCCTGCTTCGAATAAGCTTTTATTATTTAATAAGCCTGTTAGGAAACCTGCTGTGAACGCGTCACCTGCACCGGTTGTGTCTTTAACTTCAACTTTTATAGCCGGGATCATGTATGTCTGCGATTTATCAGCCACCATGCAGCCTTCAGATCCTAGTGTTATAGCCAGTGTTGAAACACCTAGTTGAAACAAAACATTTTTTATATTATCTAAGCCCTCGACGCTGAATATTCTAACAGCCTCATTATATGAGGAAACATATATGTCAGTGTTCATTATGATGGGTTTAGCTTTAGCTAAACCCTGGTTTGCAATCAACGCGCCCGGGTTTAAAGCGGTTTTTAAACCATGTTCTTTAACTTTTCTTGAAAGATCTGATAGAAATTTAACATTTTCCAAGCTAGCCATATATATTAGACGGGTTTTTAGCAGGGATTCCAATTCCACCTCGCTTATCGAGAGAGTGTTAGCAGCGCCTGAATACGCGAACATTCTCCGGTCTCCCTTAGAATCCACAGCGATGAAGCATAAACCTGTCGGAGTGTTCTTGGATCTTAATATTAGAGATGTGTCCACACCTTCATCCTTGAATTTTTTCACTATCAGGTCGCCGAAAAAATCTACTCCTACTTTTCCTAGGAAGGATACTTTTAACCCGAGCCTGGAGCATGCTACAGCAGTGTTAGCGGCTGAGCCGCCGTATTCTATTCTAAGATTCGGCACGTATGTTTCATCATCCGAGGCGGGGAACCTGTCGACTGAAGCCACTAAGTCTATGAGAGATGCTCCAACAGAGATCAAATCAAATTTCACGCAGCCAATCCTCCTCTCACACGCTATCCTAACACTCCAACCCAGCCTCTAACAGTTTTCCTCATATTCTTCTGAGCTTTTATAACCTCTTCAAGCAAATCCCGGTCAGCGTTTCGCAAATCATCTATACGTGGTATAAATTTATGTTCAATAAAGTATCTTTTCGTCTCCTTTGATAAGAGTGAATCCGGTATTTTCGCAGGGTTATCTTTAAACTCGGAGTATTTTTCCGTCCACGCTTCCAGCCAGTCCCAGATTCTATCATGGTTTTCGAATATAGGATATGAGCCCATCTGGTTCGGTGATGTTACAGCTATGTTAGCGTTAGGAACAGAGTACTGGTTGCCGTTAAAGCTTATGGCTACACCGTTCTCTCTTTTCACTCTTGACAGCATGTTAATATCTGTTATAGAGTCCCCTACCGCCACTATCTTGTTTAAAGGATAATTATAGTCTTCAGCGATCTCTAACATAGCTTGCTCCTTCCTGGTTCCCCCTCTGACAGTAACCTTCATCATTATCTTAGTATATTTCGAACTTGTTTTAAAGAAAAACTGGTTTAAATCATCGACTACGGCGTCCAATCCTTTAGAAAGATATTTCGGGAATATTGTGTCGATTAATGTTTTAACAGCGGGTTTGATTTCACCAAGCTCTTTTTTTAAATCACCTACAGGGAACTCTGTGCAATACACATTAGTTAAGGGGAGACTTATAAGAGAGGCGATATTATATGCGTGTTGTTTATAACTGGTGGATATTACGTAAACCCTCCAGTCTCGGAGAAGTTGCTTAATTATATCGGTGATTCCGGGAACAAGACCAGGGTTAGCCTGCGATATATTTGTAAGCTCACCGTCTGTGAAATAGTATATGTAGAATGGAGCTAAAAGCCTTAAAGTATCTCCTGGTTCATAGCTCTCAACACCGAGGGAGCGGGTTATCTTAGGATTTTCTATAAGGTAGTCGTCATAGTTGCTTATCATCTGGTAGAATAAGTCCAGTTTAGGGCGGTTGAGTTTAACCTCTAATTTTTTAAATAAATCAGCTGCGAAATCCACGTAGCTTATAGGTCCCTCAAGATCCCATACTGTAAGCTTCAAAAACATACCTCTTCCATATTTTCTAACCTAATAATTGTTTCATGTGATCTATTCGCTTCTGAATTAGTTTACGGGTACCTATATCCCTCCTATGAAATAGTTCCCCTCCTATATAGCAGATAGAGCTTTCAGCGATCCTCTCAGCCTGTTCAAGATCAGAGCCCACACCGAGAACTGCAATACTTCTAGAGGTTGTGGTTAATATTTTACCGTTTTTCTCAGATACAGATGCGTAGTAGACTCTTCCACCAAGGTTTTCTATCTCCTGCTCGTCCACGTTAACCTCGGTGGGCACCGGGCTCACCGGATAACCTACAGGTGCAAGATATTTAACCACGGTAGCCTTATTTTCGAATGCAACATGCTTCTCGGATAGATTTCCATCTAGTATTTTAAGACATATATCTGTGAAATTTGTTTGAAGAATGGGGAGAATATTTATAGCTTCAGGGTCTCCGAATCTGGAGTTGAATTCCACCAGTCTAAGACCGTTTCTTGTAAGCATGAATTGACCGTAAAGAATCCCTTTATAACTGATTCCGGTCTCTTTTTTCACAGCTTTAACAGTCTTCTTCAATATATCTAATGCTACGGGAATATAACTGGAGTCTATAAAAGGCAGAGAGTGATCCGGGCAGCTGTATGATCCCATCCCTCCTGTGTTCGGCCCGTTATCTCCTTCGTAAGCTCTTTTATGATCTTGAACAAGCGGGCTTCCCACAACATGCTCACCGTCGACAAATGCTTGCAACGTGAATTCCTCACCGTCCAATTTCTCCTCTATAACAGCTTTGCTACCACTGGTAACTATTTCTTCAATGTATCTCTCAGCTTCAACTATGTTGTTTAAATGTTCACCTAACACTTTCACACCTTTTCCACCTGTTAAACCATCCGGTTTAACAACTATGTTACCATGCTCTTGAAGATATTTTCGAACATTATTCATGTTCTCGAAAACCCTGTATTCCAGGTTTCCTGGAATATTATATTTAGTTAAAAGAAGACGGGTGAAAGATTTACTGGATTCAAGCCTTGCAACAGTTTTACAGGGTCCTACGCACTGGACACCCGAATCCTCCAGTTTATCCACTAATCCCTCAGCTAAAGGGTCTTCAGGCCCTATTATACAGAAGTCAACATTTTTCGCGTAGTCTACTATATCATCAAAATTGTTTAGTGAACCTATTTTAACATCTTCAGATAGACGGCTGATCCCGGGATTACGCGTCTTCATATAGGCGTATAGTCGAGCACCGCTTTTAACTAGACTTTCAGCTATAGCGTGTTCTCTAGCACCTTGACCGATCAAGAGCACTTTCATCAACACACTCACCGCCTTCATCCTTATGCGTAAGCTTCTTCTGTTTAATATTCTTGGCTTTCATATTCGGGTAGCATCCTGTAAGGCAGGCTAAGCAGAGTCTGTTTCGATCAACCCCTATAGCGTCTATTAAGCCTTCAAGAGACTGGTAACCGAGACTGTCAGCGCCGATGTCGGCTCTTATCTCCTCCACAGATTTGTTAGCGGCTACCAGCTCCTCTTTACTCGGAAAGTCTATACCCATATAGCATGGAGATATAATCGGTGGACAGCTTACTCTTAAATGAATTTCTTTAGCCCCAGCTTTCTTAACAATGTTAACTATTCTCCTAGAGGTTGTGCTTCTAACGATACTGTCATCAACTAAAATAACACGTTTACCTTTTATAGCGTCTTTAACAGGATTAATCTTCAATTTAACATACCGTTCTCTAAGCTCAGGGTACGGTAGGATGAAAGTCCGCCAAATTGACCTGTTTCTAATAAGGCCTTCAACTAAAGGTATACCTGATTGTTGTGAATATCCTATAGCGGCAACTCTGCCAGAGTCAGGGATAGGAATCACAGCATCAGCTTTCACAGGGTGGATTTTAGCCAAGTTCACACCGAGTTTCATTCGAACATCGTGAACAGAAACCCCGTTAACAATAGAGTCCGGTCTCGCGAAATAAACGTATTCAAACATGCAGTGAGCTGTCGGCTGAAGGGAGTTAGATGACTCGAAGACCTGGCGTGGTTCAAGCCGGCTGTTATTGATAGCAAGTATCTCACCAGGGTTAACATCCCGAAGATAGTTTATTTCCAGTATGTCGAATACAACTGTTTCAGATGATATAACGTATGAGCCTTTATCTAATTCGCCTATTGATAAAGGTCTGAATCCGAGAGGATCTCTTATAGCGTACAGTTGACCAGTATTATTCATTAAAACCATTGAGTAAGCTCCTTGGAGGAGCTCCATGGTTTTCTCAATCGCTTTATTATAATTGCAATCTGTTTCTATAAGATAGGATATCATAAGATGCGCTATAACTTCTGTGTCAGCGTCGGATGTGAACGTGTGACCGCGCCGTATAAGATTCTTTTTCAACTCTATGTGGTTTGTTATATTACCGTTAAAAGCTAAAGCGAACTGTGTGTCTCCTATGTCAATAGTGTATGGTTGAATATTAGCCTCGTTGCTGGAGCCTGCTGTAGAGTAACGTGTGTGACCTATACCTATATTCCCGAATAATCTGGCCAAACTATCCTCGGGTATAGCTTCATCAACACCGCCCATACCTTTAACAGATCGTATACTTTTACCTGTGAGAACGCTTATGCCAGCAGACTCCTGACCCCTATGCTGTAGAATAAGCAGGCCGTCATATAAAAGATGGGCTACGTTGAAATCCCGGCTTGAAGAGTATACGCCGACGACCCCGCAAGCCTCTTTCAAGTCATCCATTTACTAACACCCATATATCTTGGTATAGTTTCATAGTATAGCTTCCTCAGCCTCCGCGTTGAGCAGCTGATTCTACTCATCTTATATTTGAATTCGAATCTCCCCGAGTCTGTAACTTGACCTATATTTTTAACAGGAATATTATCCTTCTTGAAGATTTCAATAATCGAGCCGACATTTTCCTTTTTAACTGTGAGAATATAGCGGCCGTGACTTTCCGAGAAGAGTATTTCATCAAACCTCAGTTCAGGCTCCCCTAACCCGTCTAAATTTACTGTAGCTGAAAGATTATTCTCCATCCCCATTTCAACAAGGCTTATAGCAATTCCACCTCGGAAACAGTCATGAGCTGCTGAAAGTTTACCTGTTCTAACAGCCTTCAAAACAGATTTAAGCGTGACAGCTTCTCGCTCAAGGTTTACCACTGGGGCTTTACCTCCTTGAAGCTTATGATAGAAATTATAGTATTCAGAACCCCCCATTTCCCGATGGGTTAAACCAACCATCAGTATGATATCACCAGCCTGCTTAAAACTCATAGTGGTTATATATGATAGGTTTTCTATTAATCCCACTGTGAGAACCACGGGGCATGGTTTAACAACACGCGCGCTAACCTGGTCTTCATTATAGAAGCTTACATTACCGCCTATACATGGGATGCCTAGTTTAAGAGCGTAGTCTGTTAATCCTTTAATAGTCTCGTTGAAGCACCATAAAACCTCGGGGTTCTCAGGATTACCGAAGCTTAGACAGTCCACCCATGCTAAAGGTTCAGCTCCCGTTACAGCTACATTCCTACAGGACTCAGCTAAAGCCCCAGCTCCCCCATTATACGGGTCAAGGTATGAGTGACTGGGGGTGGCGTCTGATTTAGCCGCTACAGCTTTATTTCTACCTATCACGCGGAGAACAGCCGCGTCAGCTTGGCCAGGTTTGACAACAGTTCGATCACCAACTTCATGATCATATTGCCGGTACACCCATGCTTTAGACGCTAGGTTCGGTGAACCGGCTAGTTTGTATACCACATCCGCTAAGTTCTCAGGCATAGCGGGAGGATTTAAATCAGCAAGCTTATCAATATAAGCGGGTCTCCTTATAGGCCTGTTTAAAACAGGCGGGTCTGAAAGCATTTTAGAAGGAACCTGAGCTACTAAACACCCGTTTTTATAAACATTCACTTTTTGAGTGTGATTAATCCTTCCAATTATACTATATGGAACCTCGTATTTATCAAAAATCCTTGTTACCTTATCCACACCTTCAGGTTTAACAACAAATAACATTCTCTCCTGGGATTCAGATATCATGATTTCATAAGGGATCATGTTATCCTCTCTTAATAGTATCTTGTTAAGATCTATTTGCACGCCTGTTCCGCCAGCCCCGGACATTTCTGAGGATGCACAGGTAAGCCCTCCGCCGCCTAAATCTTTTAAACCGCTGACATAACCTGTTTTAACAGCTTCTAAAGTAGCCTCTATTATAAGCTTCTTCGTGAACGGGTCTCCTATCTGCACCGCAGGCCTATCAGCTTCAGACTCCTCTGTTAAAACCCGTGAAGCGAATGTGACACCGTGTATTCCATCCCTTCCTGTTGAACCCCCCATAAGTATTAATACATCTCCAACATTCTCAGCTACACTTAAAGCTATATCGCTTCTCTTCGCGAATCCTAAGCAACCTACATTCACCAGACAGTTATTCTCATAACTATCGTCGAATTCAACATCCCCGCCAACAGTTGGCACACCTATACAATTACCGTAGTCGCTTATACCTTTAACAACATATTCGAAAAGCCATTTAGAATGATTACTAGTTAATTCACCGAATCTGAGATTATTAAATAATGCAACAGGTCTGGCCCCCATGCAGAGAACATCACGCACTATGCCGCCTATACCGGTAGCCGCACCGTTATAAGGTTCTATAGCTGATGGGTGGTTATGTGTTTCAACTTTAAATACAGCAACATCACCGTCGTTGATATCTATGACACCCGCATCCATACCCGGGCCTACAACAACACGCGGACCCTCCCTGGGAAGCTGTTTAAGAAATGGTTTAGAAGACTTATACGAGCAGTGCTCAGACCACATAACATCTATCATACCTGCTTCAACCTGGTTTGGTTCCCGGCCTAGCATTTTTTTGACCTTCTCAACCTCCTCCTCAGTTAGATTAACTTTAACACCGTCAATAACAGGCATTTAACGACCACCATTAAAAGATTTTATAAGAGATTCGAATATCAGCCGGCCGTGCTCAGTACGGTATGGGCTGAGAACTGTTTCAGACGCTCGCTCAGGATGAGGCATCAAACCGACAACGTTCCCTTCAAGATTGCATATCCCGGCTATATTATCCATAGAACCATTAGGATTAGCCTCTCTTGATTCAACCCCGGATTCGTCAACATATTTAAACACGATTTGATCATTATCGTAAAGCTCTTTAATTCTCTTACGCGTGTTCACATACCGGCCTTCCTTATGAGCTATAGGTATTCTAATAATAGAGGATTTTTTAACATATCTTGTAAAAGGTGTCCTAGTGGTTTCCACACGGAGATTAACCCATTTACATACAAATGTTAAACAGTCGTTTTGAAGCAGCGCACCGTCTAATAGTTTAGCTTCAATCAGTATTTGAAATCCGTTGCAGATTCCAAGCACAGGTTTACCCTCAGCAGCCATTTCTCTCACATGCCGCATAGCTGGACTGTAAGCGGCTATCACACCAGCTCGAAGGTGATCACCATATGAAAAACCGCCGGGCAGTATGACAGCGTCATAGTCACCGCTGTTAAATTCTTTATGCCAGACTAGGCTAGTTTCCTGTTTCAAAACATCTTTTAAAACGTGGAGGGCATCATAGTCGCAATTTGACCCGGGGAATTGTATTATAGCTATTTTCAACTAGTACTCTCCTTTAAAACCATACTATAAGTATGAGCTACAGGATTATACAGTCTAAGATCATTAATCATTTTCACAACGTAGTTTTTAGCTTCCTCAGCATTATTAGCGGAAACCTTTATTCTCAGAAACTTACCTGTTCTAACAGAGTTAATCAGTTCATAGCCTGCTTTATGCATTAAGTCGCGCATTATAGTCATTCCTTCCGGATCCTTAGCGTACGGTTTACTTTCAATAACAACCTCTATAATATATTCATTCAACTTTCAAGACCCTCTTGTAAAGGTTCTTCACCTGTTATTACTTTAAAAGTCTCTATATATGTTTCCCTAACTTTATCCAAGCTGTCACCGCTCCTGTAACCATCTTTATCGAAGGCTATTCCACCATCTGGAGAGGACCAAAGCCTCATAGAATCCCCGTTCAACTCGTCACCTATTATAAGTTCATCTTTTTTTAAACGTCCGAACTCAATTTTAAAGTCTACAAATATTAGATTACGCTTCTTAAAGAAGTCTTTCAGAACATTATTAGCTTTCAAAGTGTATTCTTTAATCTGAAGTGTTTCTCTCTCTGAAGCGATGTTGAGAGCTTGAATATGGTATTCGTTAAGCATAGGGTCGTGTAATTCATCAGATTTATAGAAGAACTCGATTATCGGTGGTTTAAGCTGCTGGCCTGTTTTAAAGAATGGGAGTTTTTTAACAAGATGACCTGCCGCTATATTTCTGCAGACAACCTCTATTGGAAGCATTTGAATTTTTTTAGCAATGATTATGTTAGGGAAAATATAATCAAC